>CAMDNL010000022.1 GCA_945902975.1 Chitinophaga pinensis | reverse complement strand
TAAATTTCTTTTTTGTGCCATATTGCTGCTTTTCGACATCGTATGTAAAATTAGCAGAAAATACAAGCACTGACTGACTTTATTGCTCTTTTTTAACAAGTATAATTTAATATTAGCTTCATGGTGAATCTTTCAAAAGGTTTTGAAGTCTTGATAGGTACTTGTATATTTGACGGATAGGCAAATTTGCGCTATCCGTCAATTTTTTTTATGGCAAACACAAAGAAGGCAGCAGTTGGATTTATTTTCTTTACATTGGTCATTGATATTGTTGGACTAGGCATCATCATTCCGGTGGTTCCACAATTGATAAAGGGTTTGCTGCATACTAGTGATTTAAGTAAGGCTTCTTTGTATGGTGGTTGGATGACATTTTTATATGCGACCATGCAATTTTTATTTGCACCATTCATTGGAAGTTTAAGTGATCAATATGGCAGAAGGCCAGTACTATTAATCTCGCTATTAGGCTTTGGCTTGGATTATTTATTCTTAGCATTCGCCCCTTCTATACTTTGGTTATTTGTTGGCCGCACCATTGCTGGTATCACTGGTGCAAGTGTGACTACGGCATCTGCTTACATGGCGGATATCAGCGATGATTCAAATAGAGCACAAAATTTTGGAATGATTGGCGCTGCTTTCGGAATTGGATTCATTATTGGTCCCATGCTAGGAGGCTTTTTAGGAGAAGTCAGTCCTAGACTGCCTTTTATTGTTGCAGCATGTTTGGCTTTGTTAAATGTGGTTTATGGTTATTTTGTTTTGCCTGAATCTTTGCCGGTAGAAAATAGAAGGGCTTTTGATTGGAAAAGATCGAATCCTATTAGCTCATTAGTACATTTAAAAAAATATCCTGCCGTATCCGGCTTAATTTTTGCTTTGCTATTTATTTATTTAGCTGTGCATGCAGTTCAAAGTAACTGGAGCTTTGCCAATATGGAGAAATTCAAATGGTCACCAAAAATGATCGGATTGTCTTTAGGAATGGTAGGCCTCTTGGTGGGTTTGGTGCAAGGGGTACTGATTCGTTATATCAATCCAAAAATTGGCAACGAGAAATCGGTTTATTTTGGTATTGCTTTATATGCATTGGGCTTGATTTTATTTGCTTTTGCAAGCAGCTCATGGATGATGTTTGTATTTTTAATACCCTATTGTTTAGGAGGGATTTCTGGACCAGCATTGCAAGCATTGATTTCAGTGCATGTGCCCAAAAATGAACAAGGAGAATTGCAGGGCTCGTTAACAAGTATCATGAGTGTGACTTCCATTGCTGGACCCCTTATTATGACAAGTTTATTTGCCTATTTTACCAAGCCAGGCAATCCAATTTATTTTCCAGGGGCTTCTTTTTTAATGGGCGCAGTATTTATGATCATTAGTGCGGCCATTGCCTATACCGTTTTAAAGGGAGAAACTAAGCCAATTAAGGCTTAGAGTCCCTTACTGTTGTTATATTTGTGGCTAAATAAAGGCCAGATTATGTCTCCATTAATGCAACAGCTAGAAGCAACTGCAGGGTTTATACAGTCAAAAATTAATGCAAAAGCAAATACTGCTATCATCTTAGGCAGTGGGTTGGGTAATTTATCAAGTGTAATTGAAACTGAATTTAGTATTCCTTACAGTGAAATTCCAAATTTTCCAGTGAGCACCGTTGAAGGACATAAAGGAAGATTAATTTTGGGCACATTGAATGGCAAAAAGGTTTGGGTGATGGAAGGCCGTTTTCATTTTTACGAAGGCTATACTGCAGAACAAGTTGTTTTCCCAATTCGCGTGTTGAAATTATTAGGAGTCGAAAATTTATTATTATCAAATGCGGCTGGTGGCGTCAATAAGGATTATCAAGTGGGGGATTTAATGATCATTAAAGACCATATTAGTTTTTTTACACCCAACCCTTTATTAGGCAAAAATGAGCCTGCTCTTGGCACTCGTTTTCCAGATATGAGTGAGCCATATGATAATGCATTTATCGATAAAGCAAAACGCATCGCTGCTGAACATCAAATTAAAGTGCACGAAGGTGTCTATATAGGAGTGACAGGTCCAACATTTGAAACAAGAGCAGAGTATCAATTAATCAAAATAGCAGGTGGAGATGTGGTGGGCATGAGTACAGTGCAAGAAAATATTGCAGCAGTGCATTGCGGCATGAAAGTTTTTGCAATGAGTGTGGTGACCGATTTAGGTATCAGAGAAGATAACAATGTGATCACACACGAGGAAGTATTGGCGGCTGCAAACGCGGCTGAACCTTTATTAACTTTAATATTTAGTGCATTGGTAAAAGAAGTCGCCGCTTAATGCGATTTTTTTTCAATAGCATTATCCTACTATCAAATATGAGGACTAAGCGTATTTTATTCATTTGTTGTTTTATAAGTTGTCTATTTATTGGACAGCTGAGTGGACAGAATATGCGCTTTAATTCATTTGGCGGCGGTGGTGGTGGAGCAACAGACTCCTTACAAAAAAGAGATAAATCCGAGGATTCAATTGCGATTTATTATCGATTGTATAATAGCTTAACCATTCAAAATATGGATACCGCTATTACCGATTTCTATTCAAAATTTATCCTACCCTATAGCAATTATCATTTAGGTAATTTAGGCAATGCAAGTAAATCTTATATATTCAATCCATTGCAAAGAGGGGGATGGGATGCAGGTTTTAGAGCCTATGAAGTCTACAATTACACTTTGGAGCAAACGCCGTTTTATCAAACTACAAAACCCTATACTGAATTGGGTTATTTGCTGGGTGGAAAAGGAGAGCAATTGATGGAAATATTGCACACTCAAAATAAAACAAAGCAGTTTAATTATTCTTTTGCTTACCGTTTTAGCAATGCCCCAGGAAATTTAAAAAACCAACATGCGAATTTGAATAATATGCGCATTGCTGCAAATTATCAATCTAAACGAAAGCGTTATGCCTCTTACTGGGTGATGTTATCCAATAAATCTGCTTCATCGGAAAATGGAGGGTTAGTGAATAGTGCTTTAATTGATAGTCTTTCATTGAACAATCCATATGAGCTTGAAACAAGATTGGGTATTAGCGGTGCTTCTTTTAGAAATCCATTCAATACCAATATCGCCACTGGCTCTACTTATAAAGAACAAAGTTTTGTGTGGAAGCAGACCTATGATATAGGACAAAAAGACTCTGTGGTAAAAGACTCGGTGACCACTTATTTATTTTATCCTAGACTCAGATTCCAGAATGAAATAAAATACCAAACCAATCAATTTGTTTTTGCTGATGCCAATCCCTCTGAACTTAATTATGAACAATATTTTAATTACAAATTACCAGTTGGAAATACCATGTTGTTTCAGGATAATTGGAAAAGATTCACCAATGAGTTTAGCTTAGTTTCTTTTCCTGAGAAGACAAATCCAAACCAATACCTGCAAATTGGTCTTGGGTACCAGCAGTTAATTTTTAATGATAGTTCGACAAAATGGTCAAACAATGATATCTATGGACTTGGCGTCTATAAAAATAAAACCAAGAACCTTCGTTGGGATATTCAAGCATCTGGAAAATTATTTTTAAGTGGCTATCATGCAGGGGATTATGAAGCACAGTTTTCTTTAAGCAGCTTAATCAATAAAAAAGGAGATCAATTGGCATTATGGGTGCAAAACTCCAATCGTACGCCTTCCTTTAATCGACTTGGTATGACTGCATTTCCAATTTTTAAAATAGCCACTATCGATAAAGAAAACATCATTGAATTAGGTGCTTTGTGGAATCAAAAAAGTCATGGTTTAACTGCTTCGTTTCAGTACAAACTCATTCAAAATTTTCAATACTTTGGTTCAGGATTTCAGCCAATGGTGTATGACAAAGTATTAAGTTATGTGAAGGGTACGGTTTCAAATCAAATGAAACTAAGTCGTCATTGGAATTGGTACAATGAACTAACATTGCAGCTAGTAGACCCCAATGCGCCATTGCACCTTCCAGTCATTTTCACTAGACAGCGCCTTGCTTACGAAGGTAATTTCTTTAAAAATTTATTTCTTTCAACGGGCTTAGAGCTCATTTATCATTCCTCTTTTCAGCCAGATGGATATATGCCATTGAATGGTCAGTTTTACCTCCAAGATCAGTTTACAGCTAATAATAGACCCATTGCCAATGCCTTTTTAAATTTCAGGATCAAAAGATTTAAAGGATTTATACGCATGGAACAGCTGAATACTTTATTAGCCACTAGTAATCAATTAGGTACAAGGTATCATTTTACTGCCCCAAATTATCCAGGCACAGGCACTTGGTTAAGAGTTGGAATTTGGTGGAATTTTATCAATTAGTACTAACTTTGTATTGTGAAGCAGATTTTAACCATCCTACTTTTATTTGTGTATAGTTTTTCCAGTATTGGAGCAACTGTAAAAGCACATCTATGTGCAGGAAAAGTTCAAAAATGTATTTGTGGTAAGGAAACCCAAAAGAAGTCTAGTAAAAAAGATACTTGTTGTTCAGAAAAAATAAGCTTTGTTAAAAAGCAAGACCTGCACCAGTTCAATGAACTTGCAACTGCAAAGCAACCTCTATTACTAGCGACTCATCCATCCGAATTTTATACACTTATAGCTACTGCTCCGGTTCTTGAACTAAAAGTAAAAGCAAAAGTACATTCCAAAAAGGGATTGCTTTTTACAGGGCCGCCAATCTATGCCTTAGATTGTCTTTATTTAATTTGATTTTAATGTAATTGACTTTAATGAAGCATGCAATTGAATATTGCTGCATTCATGCTATTTGTATTTTCTGTAATTAAAAATTAAAAAAATATTTTATGAAAAAATTAATCTTATTAAGTGGCTTTATGATGGCCATTCTTTTCTCTGCAAACGCACAAACAGCGACTAAATTAAAAGTATCTGGTAATTGTGGTATGTGTAAATCAAGTATCGAAAAAGCTGCTACATCAGCAGGCGCAACAACTGCCAATTGGGATATGGATGCAAAGTTGTTGACACTTATTTTTGATGGTAAAACCAATTTAGACAAAATTGAAACAGCCATTGCTGCTGTTGGGTATGATACCGAACATAAAACCGCTACCAAAGCCACTTACGATGCTTTACATGAATGTTGTAAATATGAGCGTGAGGTTAAACAAGACACAGTGATCAAGAAGGTTTCTTTAGTGGCTTCGGGCTTAACATGTTCTATGTGTTCTAAAGCCATTTTTAAAGCATTGACTAAATTAGATTTTGTGGATGAAGTGAAAGTAGATATTGAGCAGTCTAAATTTGTCCTTACATTTAAATCTGGCAAGACCGTGGTAATTGATCAAATTAAGTCTGCGGTGGCAGACGCTGGATTTAGTGTTCAAAGCCTAGTATATGAGTAGTCTCATATGAAAAGATTAACCTTTAATGATTATCTTTAAAAGATTATTTATCACTCATTTTGTTGAGTAAGCACCTTTACTATGCTATCAAAAATTATACAGTTCTCTATCAAGAATAAACTTGTCATTCTTTTAGGACTTTTTGCCTTGGTTATTGGAGGTGTTTACTCTATTTCTAAATTGCCTATTGATGCTGTACCAGATATTACCAATAATCAAGTACTCATTATCACATCTGTTCCAAGCGCAGGTGCACCAGATGTAGAACGATTGATTACAGTGCCAATCGAGCAAGCCACTCGGAATATTCCTGGCATGATTGAGCAAAGAAGTTTTTCAAGATTTGGATTGAGTTTAGTGACCTTGGTATTCAATGATGAAATTGATATTTATTGGGCAAGGCAACAGGTTTCTGAACGCTTGGTTACTGTGAAATCTCAAATGCCCGATGGGATGGGTATACCTGAACTTGGTCCTTTAACAACGGGCTTAGGTGAAATTTATCAATATGTTTTAAGAACCAAGAAAGGATATGAGGGAAAGTATAGTTTAACTGAATTAAGAACAATGCAGGATTGGATTGTTCGTAAACAATTATTGGGTACACCTGGTGTGGCCGATGTGAGTAGTTTTGGAGGAGCAGTGAAACAATTTGAAGTGAGTGTGAACCCAGAGTTATTAAAGCAATATGATTTATCTGTGAATGATATTTATACTGCCTTAAATGACAACAATGAGAATACAGGTGGTGCTTATATTGAACATGGACCAAATGTATTATTTATAAGGACAGAAGGGATGGTAGAAAGCATGGATCAGATTTCAAGTATTCCTGTCAAGACTTTATCAAATGGAATGCCTTTGTTAATTAGAGATGTGGCAGAAGTGAAATTGGGGGAAGCGACTAAATTTGGTGCAACAGCCTATAATGCAGATGGAGAAGTGGCTGGCGCAATTGTAATGATGTTGAAAGGGGAAAATAGTAATCAAGTGATTTCGGATATCAAAACTAAGATTGCTACCATTCAGGAGACTATGCCAGAAGGGGTTATCATTGAGCCCTTTTTAGACCGAACAAAAATGGTGGACAATGCCATTGGTACCGTCTCTAAAAATTTATTAGAAGGGGCATTGATTGTTATTTTCATTTTAATTTTATTCTTAGGAAATTTAAGGGCGGGTTTAGTGGTGGCATCTGTGATTCCATTATCTATGTTATTTGCTTTTATATTAATGCATCTATTTGGCGTGAGTGGTAACCTAATGAGTTTGGGTGCATTGGATTTTGGATTGCTAGTGGATGGGGCAGTCATTATTGTAGAGGCTGTCTTACATCAATTATACCATAGCTCAAAAAAAGGGCAACACAATCAATTGGATAAGGCCGAGATGAATACGATTGTGGGTCAAGTGTCTAATAAGATGATGGGTGCTGCTGCTTTTGGACAAATCATTATTTTGATTGTCTATCTGCCTATTTTGTTCTTAACAGGCATAGAAGGCAAGATGTTTAAGCCAATGGCACAAACAGTTTCCTTTGCATTAATAGGTGCATTTATTTTATCTATCACTTATGTACCTATGATGAGTGCATGGGTATTGAACAGAAATAAAGTGCAAAAAGAAACATGGACAGACAAGTTTATGCAAAAATTGGAAGCATTCTATGAACCTTTATTGATGAAGGCATTAAAAATTCCAAAGCAAATTGTTGGTATAACCATTGCGCTTTTTATTGGTGCTTTATTTTTATTAAACAGCCTGGGTGGAGAGTTTATCCCAAAGTTAGAAGAAGGTGATTTTGCAGTTGAAACAAGGGTTCTGAGTGGCGCTTCTATTAATACTACATTGGATGCCACACAAAAGGCTTCCAAATTATTAATTGACCGTTTTCCGGAGGTAGAAAAAATAGTCACTAAAATAGGTGCTGGAGAAATCCCAACCGATCCAATGACAATGGATGCATCTGATTTAATTATTATTTTAAAAGATAAAAAAGATTGGGTCTCAGCAAAAACATTTGACGATTTAGCGGATACAATGGGTAAAGTCATGTCTCAAGTACCAGGTATTACATCTGGCTTTCAATATCCTGTTCAAATGCGATTCAATGAATTGATGACAGGCTCAAGGCAGGATGTTTCTTGTAAAATTTTTGGAGAAAACTTAGATAGTTTGGCAAAGTATGCAACTTTAATGGGCGACTTGATTAATGATGTGGAAGGTGCAAAAGATCTTTATACAGAAACTGTTACTGGTATTTCTCAAGTGGTGGTACATTTTAATCGAACTGCCATTGCAAATTATGGTGCAAATATTAAAGAAGTCAATCAGGTCATTCAGTCGGCCTATGCAGGAGGCATAGCGGGCAAAGTATTTGAAGGGGATCGAAGATTTGACTTAGTTGTGAGGCTGAATACCGCACAAAAAAAGGACTGGCAACAAATCAAAAATTTAATGGTGACAGTCGGAAATGGCAAACAGGTTCCATTGTATGAACTTGCAGAAGTAAAGATTGAGGAAGGTCCATACCAAATACAAAGAGAGGATGCAGCTAGGAGAATTGTGGTAGGGTTCAATGTGCGAGGGAAAGATGTGAAGACGGTGGTCACCGAAGTGCAAGACAAGGTAAAAAAGTCCATTCAATTTCCTCCTGGATATTATGTAGTGTATGGCGGACAGTTTGAAAATTTAGAACATGCAGTTAGTCGTTTACAAATTGCAGTTCCTGTTGCTTTATTATTAATTTTAGTGATGCTATTTTTTGCGTTTAAAAATATTAAACATTGTTTGTTGATTTTCTCCGCAATTCCTTTTTCTGCCATTGGGGGTGTACTTGCATTGTGGATAAGGGATATGCCTTTTAGTATATCAGCAGGCGTTGGATTTATTGCCTTATTTGGGGTAGCTGTATTGAATGGTATTGTATTGTTAACAGAGATGAATAAATTAGCTATGGAACCCAATAGAACAATTTCTGACATCATTGCGACCGCAACTAAGACAAGATTAAGACCTATTTTAATTACTGCAGCGGTTGCTTCTTTAGGTTTTATTCCTATGGCCATAAGCAGTGGTGCTGGAGCCGAAGTTCAAAAACCTTTAGCAACAGTCGTTATTGGTGGATTGTTATCAGCAACTTTATTGACTTTATTTGTATTACCTATCTTTTATCAATTATTTGAAAAGAAAAGATTGGGTCAATCTATAATAGCCATTATACTATGTATGATTGGATTGAATGCAACTAGTTTGCAAGCACAGCAATTGACTGTAAAAAAGCCATTAGCAAAAGTGATTGAACAGGCTAAGTTAGTGTCTCCAACATTAAAAACAACGCTAGCTCAACAAGCTTATTACGATGTCCTTACAAAATCAAGTTTTGATCCAGCTAAGTTATCATTAAGAGGCGAATTAGGTAATGTGAATAGTAGCTTGAATGACTCTAAATATGCTGCAGAGCAAGTGTTTGATTTACCTCAGGTATATCAAGCTCAAAAAAAATTATATCAGTCCATTCGTCAAGGCTATGATTATCAAATTGTATTAGATCAAAAATATATTCAACATGCTGTTGAACAGTTATACATTCAATTGCAGTTTCAAGTGGCTAAGGGAGGCTTGTTAAGCCAACTGGATACCATCTATGTGAAACAATTGGCTGCGGTGGATGCAAGGTATAAAGCTGGACAAGACAATGGGTTGGAACAAATTAATATGCAGAACTGGGTAAGCATGCATCAGCAGCTAATGATCAAGCATCAAAATGAACAGCATGGTTTACAGAAACAGTTTGCTATTTTATTACAAGATTCCACTATGATCTTGCCAGAGGAAATTTTGAATTTTGAGCCTAAATTAATGGATACCTCAGTAGATGCTGCACACCCTTTGAATTTATTTTGGAAACAAAAATTACAATCTGCTATTGCAGAAACCAATATCGCTAAGTCTAAAGTCTTGCCTCAAGTAGCATTGGGCTATACCAACCAAAGTTTTAGGATGACTCCCAATGACCAAAATAGATATAATTCAATCAACCTAGGCCTTAACGTCCCATTGTTTAGATCGGGCTTAAAGCAGAAGGTGAAGGCAAGTCAGGCAAATGAAACCGTGATTGCTCAGGAGAAAGAAAAAGCGAATATTGATTTAGAGATGGAGATACAAAAAGCATGGAATCATTATCAGCAAACGGTTGACTTGTACCAGCATTTTCAGAAAAACTTGCTACCTAACGCAAATAAAATGGCAATGATTGCGAATGTATCATTTAAAGAAGGTCAAATAAGTTATATCGAATGGTCTAACTCAATGACGCAGGTTCAATCTATTAAAATGCAGGCACTTGAAACGCTTGAATTATTTAATCTAAACCAATCCACCCTTAATTATTTACTATCAAAATAATTATTCAAAAAAGATGATAATGAAAAATACATATAGCATCATTGTTTTTGCCATTTTTTTATTGAGTTGCAGTAGCGATCCAAAAAATGAAACTCAAAAAGAAGCAGTTGAAGAAGTAACAAATAAAGTGACTTTAACAAAAGAGCAAGCAACACTAGCACAATTAGTACTAGCTCCCATTGAACTTGGAAGAATGAAAGGGACTGTACATTTAAATGGAGTAATTGATGTGCCGCCAACAGGTATCGCTTCTGTTAGTATGCCATTGGGAGGATATGTACAGGATATTAATTTAATACCCGGCAATTTTGTAAAAAAGGGTGCTGTTTTAGCAACTGTGAAAGATCCTGCATTCATTCAATTACAGGAAAATTACTTAGCTAGTAAGGCAAAGTTGACTTATTTACAACAAGACCTTGACCGTCAAAAATTATTATTAAATCAAGAAGCAGTTAGTAAAAAATCCTATCAACAAATACAAGCAGACTATAATGCAATTCATATTCAATTGAGGGCTTTGTCTGAACAACTAAAACTAATTAATATTCAGCCAGAAAGTTTGACACCAGAGAATATGACTAGTTTGGTTAGATTGACGGCACCCATTAGTGGTTATATTACAAAAGTGAATATCAATAGAGGGAAATATGTCACTCCTTCTGATGTTTTATTAGAAATAATGGATCCTAATGATATCCATGCTGCCATCACTATTTATGAAAAAGATATTGCAAATTTTAAAGTAGGTATGAAGGGGACAGTCACACTCACACAAGACCCTTCTAAGAGTTATACAGTGTCGATATTGGCAGTTTCACAAAATATCAATGAAGAAAAAACAGGTTTATTACATTGTCATTTTGAGAATACACCAAAAAATGTATTACCAGGTATGTTTTTAACTGCAGATATTGTGGTGGAAACGAATGAGGCGGTATTAATACCAGCTGAAGCTGTTCAAAGATTTCAAGGCAAAGATTACATTTTTATGCAGCTTGCAAATAATGAGTTTGAGGCAATTGTGATAGAGATCAATCAATCTAATAAAGATTTTGTTTCTGTTAAAAATACAGATGCCAAGACATGGATAGGAAAATCACTTGTTGTAAAAAACGCCTACAGCTTATTAGGAAAGATGATGAACATTTCTGAATAACTAATTTATTGCTCAAAATAGCTGATACTGCCACCTATCCAGGTGGCAGTATCATTATAGCTCACACCAATCATAGGCCCTTTGCTAATTCTAGTTAAGTTATTGGTGGCAACGTATCGATTCAATTGGCTATCCCAAAAATAAAACAATCTAATTTCTGCTTTAGAAGGTCCAGAAGGTGTTTCAATCACAGCGGCATAGGACACTTTCTTTTGTAGAATCCAATTTTCTGGATCATTGATTGCATTGATGGTATCGATGGTTGGATCTAGCATTACACCTTGACCTCCAAAAGAGAATAAAGGCTTACATATAGATGTAGCTAAATCAAGTTTATCAGCTGCTTGATTTTTTTTCCAATCAGACAAAAGATGTGCTTCTGGAATTGCTGGATGGTTTAGTAAGGGGAGTATATATTTACTGATTCTAAAAAAATGATGTGGATGATTGACCCACGCTACATTTTCAGTTTGTTCCAGTAATTTAAATTGTGCAATGAAATTAGGCGCTTGCTGCATTAACTCGTCATACACCACTCGATTGTAGATTCTTTCAATTTTATATTCAACCCCATTTTTTTGATAGCAAAGCGTTTTGCCATTTAGATAAATTTCTGAAAGACAAACTATCGGTACATTCAACCAAGCTTCGGTCAGCAATAGGTCATGCCTCGTTTTTTGTTCGTAAGGCTTTATCTCTAATAAAATGGTATGTTTCCCTTGGTCGCCAAGCACTATTTTTTTAAAAAAATCTAGATAGCCTGCTTGGTTGTATCCATTCAGAAAAGGACTAAATCCTTTTGGTAAATCGTAGGCCAATTCCAAAGCTTGCGCTTGCAATAGTTCAAAAGCAAATAAAGAAGGGAAGCCTTGTAATTCAATTAATTGAGGTTGGCATGTTCCCCCTGGTCCTTCGGCTATTGCAAAATCAATCACAACACATTCAGGTAAAGTTGTTTCACCTGGAATATCTATTCCTTGGGGTATTGCAAGGGTTGTTTTTGCTGCAAAGCTTGGATCTGTAATAAAATCACAAATATAGTCCCCGGCATCTAGCAACTGAGCTTTAAAATTTTTATCAATAAATACTGGCGTTTCTGCAATTCTAAATGGAATTGGATCTTTAAATGGTGCATTTAAAATAGCAAGGTATTGTTGGTACTTTTCTGAAGTAAATTGGGCGTTAAATGCTGTTCTAATTGCTTCAATCATACTTGCAGCATTTGTTGGAGGAAGTTTGGAATAAACTGACTACAAGTATGTTTGATTTTAGAATCATCTTCTAAGGATTGCATAATTTGATTCCACTTATCTTCGCTAAAGTCATTTACAACAGTTGTTTTAATACTGTCTGTATTAAAGTAGTGAATCAGTCTTTCTTGTGTTGCTTCTGGATGAAATTGAACCCCAATCATGGTATCACTAAATGCAACCCCCATCAATGCCCTTTCATAGGGGAGTTGAGGTCTTATTTTTTCTAATGCGATGATGGTGGCGCCCATCATTTCAATTTTTTCATCATTGGGTTCAGTTATCTGATACATTCTACTTTCCATTGCAAAAAACGGATCTGGTAATTGTTCGAAAATAGAATGGGTTGTGGTTGGATGAATTGGAAGAATACCAAGCTGTTTTGACTTTCTTAAATCAACTTTTCCAATATCAAAATGCCTGCATGCTAGCTGAAAACTATGACAAATTAGAAGCACTGGTTTTTTTATCGCATGCATTCGTTCTAACCAATTGCAATAAGCGATATCCCATGCATGTGCTTCTGTGTCAATAGGAGAACCCGGCCCACCTGATGAAATATATACATCAAATCCATCCTCAGGTAATTCATTTTTAACCCGAACATCAAATACGGTGGTCTTGATTAAAACTGAATGCTTTTTGCTCCAATCATCCAATATATCCCTGATACAATCCATCCCCATATTAGCACTGCCATCATATAGATCAAGTACTGCAATATGTATGGGCGTGGATTGAGACATTATAGATAATTCAAATTGGTTTTAGGACTCAACTGTAATAAAGTTTCATACATTAATTGGATGGTATCTACGATGTCTTTTTTGTGAATCATTTCTACCGTCGTGTGCATGTATCTAAGTGGGATAGATATTAAAACAGAAGGGCATCCGTCATTGGCATAGGCAAAGCTATCTGTATCGGTACCTGTGCTTCTGCTGAGCGTTCTAAATTGCACAGGAATCTTTTTATTTTTTGCTGCTGCTTCTACAATCGCTAATAATTTATTGTGGATGGCAGGTGCGTAGGCCAATGAAGGGCCCTTGCCACATTGGATATCTCCTTCGATTGCTTTATTAATCATTGGGGTATGTGTATCATGTGTCACATCGGTCACAATGGCAATATTGGGTTTGATTCTTCTAGCAATCATCTCGGCACCTCTTAATCCAATTTCTTCTTGTACCGCATTCACAATATATAAGCCAAACGGTAATTTCTTTTTATTTTCTGAAAGCATTCTTGCCACTTCGGCAATCATGAATCCACCAACTCGATTGTCAAATGCTCTTCCAATGATAAAGTCATGTGCTAATTCGTCAAATCCTTCCTCATAGGTAACCACTGCACCAATATGAATCCCCAATGCTTCTACTTCTTTTTTAGATCTTGCCCCGCAGTCTAAAGTCAAATTTTCTACTTTAGGTTGTGGCTCTTTTTGTTCTGGATTGCTCATCCTAGTATGAATTGCAGGCCATCCAAATACTGCTTTTACCGGTCCTTTTTTTCCATGAATCCAAACACGCATAGATGGTGCAATTTGATGATCCACTCCGCCGTTGCGTTTAAGGTGAATTAAACCTTGATCGTTGATATAATTTACAAACCAACTTATTTCATCCGCATGTGCCTCAATCACCACCTTAAATGGCGCATCAGGATTAATCACACCCACTGCAGTACCATAGGGGTCTGTAAAAGTGGTATCAACATATTGTGTCAAGTAGTTTAACCAAATTTTTTGACCACTCGTTTCAAATCCAACTGGTGAAGGATTATTGATATACTCTTTTAAAAACTGATAAGAAGTTGGGTTGATTAGCTCATTTTTTTTAGAGTTACTCACTTTATTCGTACCTACTTTCTTTGTACTTGCTTTATTTGTACTCACTTTTTTTGTTGTTGCTTTTGCCATAGTTCGTTTAATTATAACCCTTGCAAGATACTACATTCTGTATTTATTAATACATTTGTAACAAACCTAGGTAGTATGAATGGCGAAACTTGGAACATGGAGGATTTAAAGGACTTGGCACCCTCCAATTTCTTGCGCACTGCCTTGTCACTCATGGCCTATCAAGCTTCAAATAATGCAGTGTATAATGAGTGGATTCAATCCATGAAACTGCAATTAGATTCAGTTGAATATCTGGAGCAAATCCCATTCTTGCCTATTCATTTTTTTAAGACGCATGCTATTTATACCGGTACGGAATGTCCTAGATTTTATTTTGAAAGTAGTGGGACAACCCAGGACACTGTGAGTAAACATTTTGTGAAAGCGCTAAGCGTGTATGAACAAAGTTTTATGCACTGCTTCCAACAATTTTACGGATCACCAAAAGACTATTGTATACTTGGTTTATTACCCAATTATTTAGAGCGACAACATTCTTCCTTGGTCTATATGACAAATCATTTAATACAAGCAAGTGCAAATCCAGAAAGTGGATTTTATTTATACGATTTTGAAAAATTGAATATCACTTTGGCTGCTTTGGAAAAGGCGCAACAAAAAACTTTATTAATTGGAGTTAGTTATGCCTTAATGGATTTTGTAGATGCGTATCCTCAAGCATTGAATCATACCATGGTGATGGAGACTGGGGGCATGAAGGGAAGAAAGCAAGAATTAACCAAGCCTGCTTTACATGCCTATTTAGCAGATGGATTTGGCGTACAAGACATCCATTCAGAATATGGTATGACAGAATTATTAAGCCAAGCCTATTCAAAAGGAGGGGGCATTTATGCATGCCCGCCATGGATGAAAGTCCTAGTTGCGGATGAATCCGATCCAACGGCCTTGAATGCAACGGGCAGGGGTGTCTTGCATATCATTGACCTTGCCAATTTTAATAGTTGTGCATTTATTGCGACAGAAGATATAGGAATCGTACACCCTGACGGAAGTTTTGAAGTACTAGGAAGACTGGACCAA
>CAMDNL010000021.1 GCA_945902975.1 Chitinophaga pinensis | reverse complement strand
AAAAATTACTATCTTCATTCCCTTAGAAAGTTAAATTATACAATATGATAAAGTTACAAGTCATCGGAAATTTAGGCAAGGACGCTGTCGTGAATGACGTAAACGGCAAGTCTGTCATTAATTTCAACGTAGCGCATACAGAAAAATATAAGGATGCGCAAGGGGTTCAAAAAGATAGAACTACTTGGGTAGATTGTTCTTATTGGACAGATCGCACTGCTGTGGCGCCTTATTTAAAGAAAGGAACACAAGTGTATGTAGAAGGTACACCGGATGTAAGATCTTATACTACAACAGATGGTCGCCAAGGGGCTTCTTTGACCTTAAGAATTGTTTCAGTACAATTATTAGGATCTAAGCCTTCAGGAGGATCTGGTGGAGAACAGTCCAACTATGGTGGAGAAACCAATCCAACACAAAGCTATAATCCAGCACCTAGTGCAGGAGCAGGAAGCAATGAAGCAATGGATGATTTACCATTCTAAGATAATTTAAGCAATTGCGTTAAGGGTGTACCAATCAGTACACCCTTTTTTTTGTAAATTTGTACCATGGAATCTAAGAACTATACTTATCAAGCACTTGCTGCATTCTCGGAAGCTGTTTTTTTAAAGATGGGCTGTCCGGCATCAGATGCGGCAATGGCCACCAAAGTATTGTTATCTGCCGACTTAAGAGGGATTGATAGTCATGGAATAGCGAGATTGGTTGGCTATGTAAGGTTGTGGGAAATTGGGAGGATCAATGCCACACCTAATATCAAAATAGTCCACGAAACGCCTTCTACTGCTGTGATTGATGGGGACAAAGGATTAGGATTGATTGTGGCTCCAAGAGCAATGGACATTGCTATGGAGAAAGCTAGAAAAGTTGGAACAGGTTGGGTCAGTGTTAAAAACAGCAATCATTTTGGTATTGCTGGTTACCATGCGATGATGGCTTTGGAACAAGAGATGATTGGTATTGCAATGACCAATGCAAGTGCTTTAGTGGCACCGACCTATTCGGCAGAAAAATTATTAGGCACCAATCCTATTGCAGTGGCGATACCTGCTGGTGAAGAAGCGCCTTTTGTGGCTGATTTTGCAACCACAACTGCTGCGAATGGTAAATTAGAAATTGCACAAAGAAACAATACAACAATTCCATTTGGTTGGGCACAAGACGCCGATGGCAATGCAACACAGGATGCTAATATTTTAAAAAATGGCGGGGCATTATTGCCATTGGGATCAGAGAAAGAGCAGGGTAGTCACAAGGGATATGCATTAGGGTCGATTGTAGATATATTCTCTGCTGTTTTAAGTGGTGCAAGTTTTGGTCCATGGGCACCTCCATTTCCTGCTTATGTTCCAATGCCAGAAAATATGCCAGGTGAAGGCCTTGGACATTTTATTGGTGCCATGCGTATTGATGCTTTTAGACCAGCAGCAGATTTTAAATCCAATATGGATCTTTGGTTGAATCGTTTTAGAAATGCAACGCCAGCAAAAGGGCATGAACAAGTGTATGTAGCTGGAGATATAGAACGCAGCATGGAAAAAGTAAGAATGCACAATGGAATTCCATTAGTGCAAACTGTTCAACATGATTTAATCGCGTTGGCAGAAAAGATGAACTTGTCTCATTTGCTTTAGAATTTTGCACCAATTGCAACAAAAAAGTTTCTTCCGTCTGCAGGTAATGCACCTGGTCCAGGATAGCCTCCAGCACGTCTAGTGAAATACCTAATATCCTCCAAATTATTGACGCCTGCTTTAATATTCATTTTTTTAGAAAATTTATAGGATGCAGTTAAGTCAATGATTGAATAAGATGGAATGATGCCTGTATTGCCGTTTGCTGATGGGGTAGTGGTATTATTGGCGTCACTAAATGCAGCACCAACATGACTTAGTTGTGTAGTAAATAAAAAACCTTTATAGCCAAAACTAATTCCAGCTCTTAGAATATCTTGCGGTGCATTTTCTACTTTTTTACCTTTCGTATTTGCCTCTTGATGTTTATCACTATATCTAGCATCAGTATAGGAATAAGCGCTAAATAAAATCAAGTCTGTATACTTGCTATTCGTAAAAGCCCTAACAGGATTAAACTCAATATAAGTCTCCAAGCCTTTACTTGTGCTTGCACCTACATTGGTAATGAGTCTGTAGTTAGTGTTTGATGGAGTAATGGTACCAACACGATTATTGTATTGTAAATAAAATCCACTGATATCAAACTGAAGATAATTTTTTACCTTTCCTCTATAGCCAAAATCGATATTATAACCTTTAGCGTCTTTTAAATCTGGATCAACCAAATCGGTTGTAGGGGGTGCTTGCAAATTTGCAAATTGAATGGGTCTGTATGCCTGAGAAAAATTTGCATACAATTCGGTGTTCGGTGTTAAATGATACTCTGAACCAATTCCACCCAAAATAAAACTTCTGCTTCTTGTAATACTTTGAAGGTTAATAGATGCGCCAGTTGAGTTGAATCCGTTGCTTCCGGATGCTGCACCTTCTAGCCATTCATACCTGATACCTGGAATGACCAATAGTTTTTCTGTAACTCTAAAAATATTTTCAAAAAAGACTGCAGCATTATTTGATTTAAAACGAATGTCTCTTGGATAGAATCCTTCGATACTTACATCATAGTTTGATTTGGTAGTTCCTTTTCCGTCTGCTAATCTGTGGGTGTTGCCTGTGTAAAGTCTAATACCAGCTGAAATGGTATTTTTCATTTTTCCAATAGCATAGTCAGTGATGATTCTACTTTCAAGTCCATAATTTCTATATTGATCTATATTAACAAGCCGATTATTAAATTGGTTTGTTAATGCATTGATACTATCATTCACATTAATAGGTTGTAAGAATCCAACACTATTTCGGTCGCCGATGGTTCCGAAAATTTTTGTATTCCAACGACTATGGTCATTGATTTCATACTGAACTGTGATGGCAGGAGTGGTCCATTTAATATCCATCCAATTCCTGCTCCTAAAACTTTGTTGTGCATCTTTTTTAATCTGTGCATCTGTTAACCCACCTGCTTGTTGACTTCTAGTATGGGAATACATTAATTCGAAACTAAGTGATAGTTGCTTTGAGAAATGATAGGTAATAGATCCGAATCCTGCTTTTGAAAAAAATTGACTGTTATTTCTCCAGCCTTCCCCATTTCTTTGATCATAGAATGAATAATAGTTCACTTTTCCTTTTTTTCCACCAATAGCATTGTAACTATTCAATAGACCATTGCTTCCAATAGTTTGTTGTGTTTCAAATTCAAATGGCTGATTCATCTCAGTTCCATTTTTCAAGATATAGTTCACCATGCCGCCAAACTGTGGTCCATATTGAAGCGCACCTTGACCCCTCACTATTTCAATTCTTTGAACAGCTTGGAGTTGAGGATTGTAATAAGCTTCTGGATACCCAAATGGATCTGCAGCTATATCGTAACCATTTTGTCTAACATTAAATTCCCAACTTCTATTGGGGCTTAATCCTCTTGCAGCTATTCCAATTTGAATCCCACTTGGGTCACTTTCCCAAATATGAATACCAGGTACTTTTGCTAATACTTGACGCATTGTATTATTCGCAATATTGCCTTGCACATTATCTATTACAATTAAGGCATTTTTCTTTCCTGCATAGATATTGGTACCAACAATTTCAGGTATTTGTTGGTAATCGCTTTTACTATTACGTCCTACAATGGTCACATCCTTTAAATTGTGCCAATGCGTACTATCTTGTTGAACTTTAATTTTTGGGGTTGTTTGGGCTTGCGTCATTTGCGCGAATCCCAAGAATAGTAGAAGAAATAGTCTATTTTTTTGCACCCTTGTTTTCATGCCGCAAAGCTAGGATGGCATGATTGGCTTTATTTATCAAATTGGGAAACCAATTTATCAAATCGGGAAAAATAAAAAGGGGACAGATGAAATATCTGTCCCCTTAGGGTATAATTTTTAGTTTTACTAAAATTATATAAATAGTAAAAAAAATCTAACTGAGTATTATTTATTTAATTTTTAGTTTTACTAAAATTAAATAAATAATAACGCATCTCCATAAGAGAAGAAACGGTATTTATCTTTAATTGCTTTTTTATAAGCTTCCATAGCCAATTCATATCCTGCAAAAGCGCAAGACATAATTAACAAACTCGTCTTAGGTAAATGAAAGTTCGTTACTAAACTATCTGCGATATTAAAATTATAAGGAGGGTGGATAAAATGATTTGTCCATCCTTCTGCAGGCTTCAATAAACGTTGTGCTGTTACACTACTTTCCATCGCACGCATTCCAGTGGTTCCAATAGAACATACACGACGACCATTTTCTTTAGCAGTATTAATAATCTTACAAGCTTCTTCATCTATCTTAAAGTACTCGGCATCCATTTTATGTTTGCTCAAATCTTCTACTTCAATTGGTCTGAAAGTACTTAAACCAGTGTGTAAGGTGACTTCTGCAAAACGGATACCTAGGATTTCGGAACGCTTAATTAATTCTTTACTAAAGTGCAAGCCTGCAGTAGGAGCAGCCACCGCACCTTCATGCTTTGCATACACAGTTTGGTACCTTTCTTTATCATCTTCATCTGGCTTACGCTTGATGTATTTAGGCAAAGGTGTTTCTCCTAAAAATTCTAACATTTTTTTAAATCCTTCGTCATCACCTTCCCATAAAAAACGGATGGTACGACCACGGCTTGTGGTGTTGTCAATCACTTCTGCTACTAGCTCTTCGTTTTCACCAAAGTACAATTTGTTTCCAACACGAATTTTTCTTGCAGGATCAACAATGACATCCCATAAACGATTAGGCTTATTTAATTCTCTTAACAAGAATACTTCAATTTTTGCACCTGTTTTTTCTTTACGGCCATACATTCTTGCAGGGAATACTTTTGTGTTATTCACTACAAACACATCCTTGTCATCATAGTACTCTAATAAGTCAGAGAAATGACGATTTTCCATGTGACCGTTTTTACGGTTTACCACCATCAGTCTACTGTCTTCTCTTCTTTTTGTGGGATACTGGGCAATCAAGTTTAAAGGTAGGTCGTACCTAAATTGGGAAAGTTTCATTTGTGTCTATTTTTTGGTGATAGCCACATTAAGTTTACTACAGCCTTACGGGGCAGTTCGCTTCATGTTACGGCATGAAAATTATGGAGGCAAATGTACAAAATCGCCGTAAATTTGCCAATATAAGATTTGCCCTAAAATTAGGCCGTTCATTTAAAAGCTGTAATTTTGCCAAACAGCCGTTAGTTTAGAGCTAATCGATTAAATATTAAGAAGCTATGCTGCATAAAAAATGGTGGAAATTGTTGTCTTTTCTTTTGCTTTTGTACACTTGTACCTATGGTTTTTTGGTGAAAGTGCCTAAGTTAGACGACCGCATGCAGGAGTCCATCCGTAATTTCTTTTTTCATGTGCCGATGTGGTTTGGCATGATGATTTTATTATTTGTTTCATTAGTCTATTCTATTAAATATTTAAGATCATCTAGCCTAGTGCATGATGTGTATGCACAAGCTTATGCGGCGATGGGGTTGATTTTTGGTGTTTTAGGTATCATAACTGGCGCATTATGGGCCAATTATCAATGGGGTAGTCCTTGGGTTGGTGATCCAAAACAGAATGGGGCTGCTATCGCATTACTGATTTACTTTGCCTATTTTGTTTTAAGAGGTAGTTTAGTGGATGCAGAAAAAAAAGCAAGACTTTCTGCAGTCTATAATATATTTTCATTTTTCATGTTGTTTCCTACACTTTGGATCTTACCAAGATTAACCGAGTCCTTGCATCCTGGTGGACAGGGTAGTGATGGTAATCCGGGTTTGAATGGTAAAGACATGTCCGCTAATATGCGCACTGTATTTTATCCAGCAGTGATAGGTTGGACTTTATTAGGTGTTTGGATCACTACCTTGAAAATTCGTGTACAATTGATTCAGTTAAAAAAAGAAGGCATCTTATAAACTCATAATTATTAAATATATGTTAACCTTATTACAAGCACAACAAGCAGCTTCACAAAGTATTATGTTGCAGAACGGTAAAATTTTCTTAGTGATGTCAGTGGTATGTATTGTGCTTATTGGCCTTTTTTTATATGTCAATTCAATCGATAAAAAAATTAAACAACTAGAAAAATAAAAGGATATGTCAACAACATCAGAGTACAGTTTTTTTCAGAGTGTAGAAAAAAGTTTCGACAAAGCATCTAAGTATACCAATTGGGAGACAGGATTGCTAGAGCAAATTAAAGCTTGTAATAGTATTTACAGTATGCGTTTTCCAGTAAAAATGGATGATGGCAGAATAGAAGTGATTGAAGCTTACAGAGTACAACACTCTCAACATAAATCACCTTGTAAAGGTGGTATCCGATTTAGCCTTGCAGTCAATCAAGACGAAGTGATGGCATTGGCCGCTTTGATGACTTACAAATGTGCCATTGTGAATGTGCCATTTGGTGGAGGTAAAGGAGGTATTAAAATTAACCCAAGGGCCTTAAGCGCATACGAATTAGAAAAAATCACAAGAAGGTATACAGCAGAATTAGTTAAGAAAAACTTTATTGGTCCTGGTATCGATGTTCCTGCACCAGATTACGGAACAGGCGAGCGCGAAATGGCTTGGATTGTGGATACCTATCAATCCTTAAAACCAGGTGAGATTGATGCAGCTGGTTGTGTGACTGGTAAGCCGGTATCATTAGGTGGAGTGAGAGGACGTAAAGAAGCCACTGGATTGGGTGTATTTTATGGTGTGAGAGAGGTTTGTTTAATGGAAGATGTGATGAAGAAATTAGGATTAACAGTAGGGATTGAGAATAAGCGCGTGATTGTTCAGGGATTGGGTAATGTGGGTTATTTCTCTGCAAAATTCTTTAGATCACATGGAGCCAAAGTGATCGCTATTGCAGAATATGAAGGGGCTATTTACTGTGCAGATGGGTTAGATGAAGAAGCAGTTTTCCAACACAGAAAAACAACAGGCAGCATCTTAAATTTCCCTGGAGCAACCAATATTGAAAAGAGTTCAGATGCTTTGGAAATGGAATGTGATATCTTAATTCCGGCAGCTTTAGAAAATGTAATTGATAAAAACAATGCGCCAAAAATCAAAGCGAAGATCATTGGTGAAGCAGCAAATGGACCTTTAACACCAGAGGCAGATGAAATTTTATCTAAAATGGGTGTATTGGTTATTCCAGATATGTATTTAAATGCGGGTGGTGTAACTGTATCTTATTTTGAGTGGTTGAAAAATTTAAGTCATGTAAGATATGGCCGTTTAGAAAAACGTTTCACAGAAAATGCAAATATCAATCTCATCAATCAAATGGAAGAGCTGACTGGTAAAAAAGTAAGCCCTACAGAAAGAGCAGTGATTGCGCATGGTCCAGATGAAATTGACTTAGTGCATAGTGGATTGGAAGAGACAATGATTAATGCAACAAGAGAAATCATGGATATATGGAATGCAAATCCATCTATACCAGATATGAGAACCGCAGCTTATGTTTGTGCAATTAATAAAGTAGCGCACTCTTATACTGAACTAGGAATTTTCCCTTAATCTATTAAAGGATAGGGTCAACATAATTGGGGAACTGTTGCAACATATGCAGGTTCCCCATTTTTATTTCAGCTCCAATTGTGGTAGGTCCATTGGAGGCGATTAAAAAAGTAGCATCCAATACTTGTTGGTATTGTAACAATTGCAGGATGGTTTTTTCATCGAGTGGCGTATTTGCTTCCTTACATTCAATAATCATCCATGGGGTTGTTCCATGATATACCAGGATGTCAAATCTTTTAGTGAGTGGTCCTAATTGTATTTTTTTTTCAATCGCAATGAGTTCAATTGGATACTTGCAAACTTGAATGAGGTATTGTAATAGATTTTGCCTAACCCATTCTTCTGGCGTGAGTGCGACCCATTTTTTTCTACAGGGATCAAAGATTTGGTCTTTCCCGCCAATTGATTGGACTTTAAAGTCATATGAAGGGAAATCAACTAAAATCATGAATTGGAAAAAATAAGTTAATTTTATAAAGTATCAGATCAAAGATAAGCTTATGAAAACAAAAGAAGAAATCGTAGAAAACTGGTTACCAAGATATACTGGAGCGAGTTTAGATCAATTTGGTAAGTATATTCTATTGACTAATTTTAGCAATTATGTCAAGATGTTCGCAGAAAAACACCAAGTTGAAATCATAGGTTTAGATCGTCCAATGCAGTGCGCCACTGCAGAAGGGATTACCATCATTAATTTTGGTATGGGTAGCCCAGGTGCCGCAACCGTGATGGATTTATTAACTGCAATACAACCCGAAGCGGTTTTGTTCTTAGGGAAATGCGGCGGATTAAAGAAAAGAAATAAAGTAGGGGATTTAATATTACCGATTGCGGCATTAAGAGGAGAGGGTACCTCCAATGATTATTTTCCTCCAGAAGTACCAGCTTTACCTGCCTTTGCTTTGCAAAAAGCAATTTCAACAACCATTAGAGATAACAATGTAGACTATTGGACTGGCACAGTCTATACTACCAACCGAAGAGTCTGGGAGCATGATGAAGAATTTAAAAACTACTTAACCAAAGTAAGGGCATATGCCATTGATATGGAAACTGCCACCATCTTTACAGTCGGATTTTACAATAAGATTCCAACAGGTGCTTTATTGTTGGTGAGTGATTCTCCAATGGTACCTGAGGGTGTAAAAACAGAAGCCAGCGATAGTATCGTTACTGCAGAATTTGTAGAGCGTCATTTGTCTATTGGAATTGAATCATTGAAACAATTGATCAACGACGGCATGACCGTGCGACATTTACAATTCTAAATTAGTGGTTGCTTTTTTGAACTAGTCTTTCCATAAGAATGGAAAAAGAATATACGCTAGTGCAATAATCATGATGTCAAATCCAACCAATAAACCAACCAATTGAGGTAAACCATTTTGTACAATATCAGAGAAAGCGATATTGGCAATTTTCATCAACAAAAGAAGTTGAGGGATAATTAATGGAAATCCTAAAATCGCCATGATAGCGGAGGGTTGTTGTGCTTTAGCGGCGATGGCTGCTAAAAAACTAAATACCAGGCTTAAGCTCATTCCACCTAGACAACTTAGTCCAAAGAATAATAAAATATGTGTTAATGGATTGCCAAGCAAAACCATGAACAGCATCAAACTCAACGCACTCATGGTACACATGAGTAGACTATTGAATATGAGTTTTGAAAATATAAAATTCACAGGACTCACAATAGCATAAAAATAAAGCATCCTTCCTCTCCCTTCTTGCAAGAAGCTTCTTGCTACAGCATTGATACAAATAAATAGTAAGGTGATCCAGTAAAGCCCATTCCATACCTTATCTTCTGGGAGACCCATGGTTAAGTAGATCACAAAAGTAGTTGATGCTAAATAAATCAAGATCCCAAAAAAAGTATACTGCTGTCTCCATTCGAGTAGTAAATCTTTTTTTAGTAAGGTGGCGATATTTTTTAGGGATACGTTCATGAAGCTAATAGGCTTATTTTGCTGCGCAGATTCTGCATCTAGGCTCATAATTATTTTTTTCTCCTAAAACAACAGTACCTTCTTCGGTACTTGTTCTGTAAGATACATTGGCTAAATGACCACATTGTACACAAATGGCATGCAGCTTAGTGATGAAATCGGCAATGGCTAAAAGTTGTGGCATAGGCCCAAATGGTTTACCTAAATAATCCATATCCAATCCAGCGACAATGACTCTTTTACCTTGCATCACTAATGTTTCACAAACAGGAATAATCCCATCATCAAAAAACTGTGCTTCGTCAATACCTATGACATCGGCATCTACTGCAAGTAATAATATATCATTTACGTTCTCAATTGGGACAGAAGGGATGGAGTTGGCGTCATGACTCACTACTTTCTCTTTATCAAATCTGGTATCAGTAGCAGGTTTATAAATTGCTACTTTTAAATTTGCGATTTGAGCTCTTTTAAGTCTTCTAATCAACTCTTCGGTTTTACCACTAAACATACTACCGCAAACGACTTCTAACCAGCCTCTTTTTTCTTTTGAAAAGTTTTGTTCAATAAACATAGACAATAATGCAATTTCTTTTTCGTTCTTAAATAAAATCCTATTTCTTTAATCCCTTCAAAAGTAGACATTCCTATGGAAAGAGTTGCCGCTTTGGTTGAAAAATTAACCAATCAATTGGCCGAAAAGGCAGACAAAAGCCAATTAAAACAAACGGCAGTCCAATTGCTAGCAGCATTATCAGAATCGGATCAATTTAACAATCTTCCCAATAATGTTTCAGTCATGATTCCTGGAGCGACTGAAGAAATTGCCGAGGAAGTTGAGGTTAGGATCCCAAATACTGAACTCCAAGAAAAATTAGCATTAGACCCAATTAAAGACTTGAAAACGGCCATTGGGATCAACGATAAATTTCAGTTTACTGCAACCCTTTTTAATGGGGACGAAAAAGCATTTGAAATGGCAGTCAAAACCATCAATGGGTTTAAAATTTATGCAGAGGCGCAATTTTGGATTAAATCTAATTTAAGGGAACAATATAATTGGGACGAAACAGCAGTAGTCGTTAAAGCTTTTGACTTGTTGGTGAAACGTAGATTTGCTTAATACAATCAATCGTTTTTTGAGTAGCACCGGCATTGTCTTGCACAAATTTAAAAGCGGCATCTCCTGTCGTTGTAGAAAAAGCAGTATCCTTAAAAAGTTTTTCTACGATTTCGTTTAAACCTTTTGCGTTCTTTATTTTGATACCCCCAAATGCATTTCTTAGTCCAATCGCTTCTTGGTATTTTGAATCATTCGGTCCCCAAATTACTGGTGTACCAAATACGGCAGCCTCTAGGACATTGTGGATGCCATCCTTCGTAAACCCCCCACCTATATAGGCTATATCGGCGTATTGATATAAATGACTTAATAAACCAATCTGATCCACAATCAACACCATTGGCTTTTCCATTGTAATAGATTGTGTTAACCATTCAGACAAGCAAATTGAATTGTGAAAATGAGATTGACAAGTTTTGATCGCTGCCGCATCTACATGATGTGGAACAATGATCCAATTACATTGATCCCAATTATTTATTATGGATCGAATCATCGCATGGTCTTGTTCCCAAGTACTTCCAGCGACAATCGTTTTAACTTTAGCTAATCTTGATACCCATTCAATGGTTTCTTTTCCTGCCACAATATCCAATACACGATCAAAACGCGTATCTCCACTGATGGCTAAATGGGTATGCTTTATAAGAGGGCTGACTAATTTTTTTGAGGTGAAATCTTGTACTAAAATACCAGTGAATAATGGTAATATGGAACGATAAAATCCACCATAGAATTTGAAAAAAATTTGATCTGGTCTAAAAATTGCGGATACTAAAAAAGTTGGAATTTTTTGAACTGCTGCCTGCTTTAAATAAAAGTACCAAAATTCATACTTTACAAATAGGATACATTTGGGTTGAACCATTTTCATCCACTTAGTTGCAGCAGATGGACTATCTAAAGGCAGGTAAGATACAAAGTCAACATCAGGATGATGCTTTTGGTGTAAGTATCCTGAAGGGGAAAAAAAGGTCACCCATATTTGATCTGTTGGGTAGGATTTTTTTAATGCACTAATGATAGGAAGACCTTGTTCAAATTCTCCATAAGAGGCACAGTGCACCCAGATAATAGGTCCTTTTATTTGACTGCATAATCTGCTAATTTCTTCCCAAACTTTTTGCTGCCCCTCCACCCAATACTTTGCCTTCTCATTAAATGGACTAATAAGCTTTGCTAGAATTGGGTAAAACAATAAAAACAGTCGATATAGTATCATAATAAAGGGCTATTGCAAAGATGGGATACAAAGGGGGTATTTCCACCTTTTTGCCCATTTTATTGTAATTTTGGCAAAATTCATTGGATGCGAAAAATACAAATGGTAGATACAAAAAATCAGTATCTAGCCATCAAAGAAGAAGTCGATCAGGCCATACAAAATGTATTGGATAGTGCTGCTTATATCAATGGTAAAGCGGTACAAGATTTTTCAAAAAATTTAGGGAATTATTTGGGGGTAGAATATGTGGTGCCTTGTGCCAATGGAACAGATGCGCTGCAAATTGCGATGATGGCATTGGACTTACAACCTGGAGATGAAGTCATCACGCCTTCATTTACTTATATCGCTACCACAGAAGTAGTAGCCTTGTTAAAATTAACGCCTGTTTTTGTAGATGTAGATCCAGTGACTTATTGCATGGACATTGAAAGCTTAAAAAAAGCGATTACACCAAAAACAAAAGCGATTGTACCTGTGCATTTATATGGACATGCTGCACCAATGGAGGAAATTTTGGAAATTGCAAAGCAACATAATTTGTATGTGATAGAAGATAACGCACAAGCGATAGGCGCAGATTATACTTTCTCTGATGGTACGGTTAAAAAAACGGGTACCATGGGTCATATCGGTGCGACTTCTTTTTATCCAAGTAAAAATTTAGGTGCATTTGGAGATGGAGGTGCAATATTTTCAAATGATAAAGTATTAGCGGATAAAATGGCAATGATTGCCAATCATGGACAATCTGCGCGTTATTATCATGACGTAGTTGGTTGTAATTCAAGATTGGATTCCATTCAAGCAGCTGTGTTAAATATTAAACTAGCTAAATTAGATGCGTACAATAAAGCAAGACAAGCTGTTGCTGCATATTATACAAATGCGTTTTCTGGTATTGAAGCGATTGTAACACCTGCTACTGCCAATTATAGTACGCATGTGTTTCATCAATATACCATTCAATTAAAAGGAGTGGATAGGGAAAAATGCATTGCACATTTAGCAGCTAAAGAAATTCCATGCATGATTTATTATCCTGTACCAGGACATCTACAAAAGATGTTTGCTTCGGATCAACAAGGTCAATGGGATTTAAAAATAACGGATCAATTAACGCCATGTGTTTGTTCATTACCAATTCACACAGAAATGGAGGAGGCACAATTAAAATATATTACAGAAGGGGTACAATCTTTCTTTAATTAAAATAATCATTCAATGAAAATAGCAGTAATAGGCACAGGATACGTAGGATTGGTTACAGGCACTTGTTTTGCAGAGACGGGTAACAAAGTAACTTGTGTGGACATTGATAAATCGAAGGTTGAAAAATTAAGCGGCGGTCAAATCACCATTTACGAACCAGGGCTAGAGAAAATATTTTTAAGAAATATCAAAGAGGCGCGTTTAAGATTCACAACAGAGTTGGAGGAAGCGATTGAGGATGCAGAGATTATCTTTTTAGCATTGCCAACCCCTCCGGGTGCGGATGGTAGTGCGGATTTAAAATATGTATTGGGTGTGGCGGATCATTTAGGAAAGATTTTAAAAGGCTATAAGGTAATCGTGAATAAGAGCACGGTGCCGGTGGGTACAGCAGATAAAGTTAGCGCAGCAATTGCACAAAACTATAAAGGTGAATATGATGTAGTAAGCAACCCAGAGTTTTTAAGAGAGGGCGTTGCGGTGGATGATTTCATGAAGCCAGACAGAGTGGTGGTGGGTACAAGATCAGAAAGAGCTAAAAAATTAATGAGCGATTTATATGCACCATTTGTAAGACAGGGTAATCCAGTGATCTTTATGGATGAGCGTAGTTCAGAGTTAACGAAGTATGCTGCAAATTCATTTCTAGCAACCAAGATTTCATTTATGAATGAGATTGCTCAGTTATGTGAGAGAATGGGTGCAGACGTGGACATGGTGAGAAGAGGAATTGGATCTGATGAAAGAATTGGCAAAAGATTTTTATTTCCAGGGATAGGCTATGGTGGGTCATGTTTTCCTAAAGATGTACAAGCGTTGGTTCAATCATCGAGTGAAGTGCACTATGATTTTGAGATTTTAAAGGCGGTAGAGAAAGTGAACGCCAATCAAAAACTACATTTAGTTGAAAAGATCAAGGCTTATTTTAAGAATGATTTACAAGGCAAGCATTTTGCATTCTGGGGTTTAGCGTTTAAGCCAAATACAGACGATATTAGAGAAGCGCCAGCTTTGAGTATCATTGAAGCTTTAATAAATGCAGGCGCCACTGTTACAGCGTATGATCCAGAAGCCATGTCAAATGTAAAAGCACAGATAGGAGATAAAATCAAGTTTGCTGAAAATCAATACCATGCTTTAGAAGGTGCAGCAGCTTTGATTATAGCGACAGAGTGGAGTGAGTTTAGAACACCGGACTTTGAGCGCATGGAACAAGAGCTCAAGCACAAGATTATTTTTGATGGCAGAAACTTATTTGATGTTGCCAAGATGAATGACTTAGGGTATCATTATGAAAGTATTGGAAGAGCTGACTCTAATAAATTATAAGGACGAATCTCAACAAAAAACAAAATGAGTCAGAAAAGAATTTTAATAACAGGAGCAGCTGGATTTTTAGGATCTCACTTGTGTGATCGTTTTATCAAAGAAGGCTATTATGTGATTGCAATGGATAATTTAATCACAGGAGATTTGATGAATATTGAGCACCTAAACTCGAATCCAAATTTCGAATTCATCCACCATGATGTGACTAAATTCATTGATATCAAAGGCGACTTGGATTATATTTTACATTTTGCATCACCAGCAAGTCCAATCGATTATTTAAAAATTCCTATCCAAACTTTAAAGGTGGGTGCCATGGGTACGCATAATTGCTTAGGCCTTGCCAAAGCAAAGGGTGCAAGAATATTGGTTGCAAGTACGAGTGAGGTATACGGAGATCCATTGGTACATCCACAAACCGAAGAGTATTGGGGCAATGTCAATCCAGTGGGTCCAAGAGGGGTGTATGATGAAGCAAAACGTTATATGGAATCCATCACCATGGCCTACCATACTTTCCATCATGTAGAAACTAGAATCATCCGCATCTTCAATACCTATGGTCCAAGAATGCGTCTGAATGATGGCCGTGCATTACCTGCATTTATTGGACAAGCATTAAGAGGTGAGGACATGACGGTGTTTGGAGATGGCTCACAAACAAGAAGCTTCTGCTACGTGGATGATTTAGTGGAAGGCATTTATAGATTATTATTAAGCGACTACTCAAGTCCAGTGAACATAGGCAACCCGAATGAAATTAGCTTAAAAGATTTTGCAGAAGAGGTGTTGAAATTAACAGGCAATACGGTGAAGATTGTGTACAAGGAATTACCGGTGGATGATCCTAAACAAAGACAACCCGATATCACTAAAGCAAGAACCATTTTAGGATGGGAGCCTAAAGTAGAAAGAGCAGAAGGATTACAAAAAACCTACGATTACTTTAAAGCATTGCCACCATCTGAGTGGACAAAATTGCCTAAAGAATTTATTTCAAAATAATTTATGCACCATTTAATCATAAGAGTCAATTATTCAATTTAGTTATTCAATATGGCGATGCATAAAATTTTAATAACAGGGGCCAATGGTCAATTGGGTTGGGAGTTAGGTCAACTAGCTGCAGCTTATCCTGCATTTGAATTTGTATTGGTGGATCGAAGCCAATTGGATTTATCGTTTCCTGAAACATTTGGAAAAATCATTCAAACTATTGCGCCTGATTGTATTATTAATACAGCAGCTTATACCGCAGTAGATAAATCAGAAACAGAAAA
>CAMDNL010000020.1 GCA_945902975.1 Chitinophaga pinensis | reverse complement strand
ATTCGGTTTTTAAATTATCCTAGGAAGAACTTTACAATAAAATAGGTGATTGCAGCAAGTCCAGCACTCACTGGGATGGTTAATATCCATGCCCATAGTAAATTGGTGGTCACACCCCATCTAACTGCGCTTAATCTTTTTGTTGCACCCACACCAATAATGGATCCAGTGATGGTATGTGTTGTGGAAACCGGGATACCCATCTGTCCTGTAAAGAACAAAGTAAATGCACCAGCTGTTTCAGCAGCAACACCTTCTAGTGGGGTTACTTTGGTGATTTTAGACCCCATTGTTTTAACAATTTTCCATCCACCACTCATGGTACCCATACCAATAGCTAAATAACAGGCTACCGGAACCCAATTTGGGAGCGATGCAAAATCTTGTATTGAACCACTTGCAATTAACGCAGCTCCAATAATACCCATTACTTTTTGCGCATCATTACCTCCGTGACCAATACTAAAAGCAGCAGAACTAAATAACTGTAATTTTTTAAACATATTACCTACTGATAGCGCTGTAGGCGTTTTGATTTTCTCAACATATAAGTAAATCAAAATAAAAATAAGTGCCGCACCAAAAATACCATTTACAATCATGGTATTGTCTGCTTTATCAATTTCCTCAGAAAAAGTTTTTTCAATATTAAATCCGTTCAGTTTGGCTTTAACTTTATCTAAGTTTTTTGCCTGAATAGGATAAATCTGATTGATAAGCGAAACGGTAGAATCCATCGTAATGGTTCCAGCTAAAAATAATTTTACGGGTGCTTTATATTCTTCTGTAATAACCTTCGCTTTATCATATGCTGTTTTCGCCGAATCATTTTCTGGCGCTTTTGCTTCTAATACTAAAAAATCATTCGCATTTCTTACTGCATCTTTTAACTTACTTACAGCAATTTGATCCAACCAGCCACTGTCTTTCGCAACTTTTCCAATATAGCCTGCACTAGTATTATCAAAATTTTCGATGAATGGGTGTATTGAGTTAAAACTTGCAGTTGCTTTTGATAATTTCTCTTCTGTTAGCTGTAATTTTTTTGATAGAATCGTATCTGTTTCTCCATATCCATTTAAATCTTTTAATTCAGACTTTAATGCAGCTACTTCAGTCTTATACTTATCTATACCATAAAACTTTTGTGCATTCTCGTTCATTTTACTATTCTCAAAATAGTCAAACAAAAAAGCAGTCAATAAAGTAGTCACTACAATGATGGCTATACGGTACCAAATATTACGCATAATGGTCACAACAGTGATATACATAGAGGTCACAATTCCAATCAATGGCGCCAAGAAAATAAACAAGACAGTTTTAATAATCGTGTCTGCATCTACAATCTTTGCCCAAGAAAAATTCATTCCTTTTACTGATAAGGCATGTGCAATGGCTGCGCCTGCAAATCCACCAATTAAGGTATGAGAAGAGGAAGATGGAATACCATACCACCAAGTTAATAAGTTCCAAAAAATTGCCGCTAATAAACCAGAAAAAATCACTGGCAATGTGATAAACTCTTTATAAACTGTTTTACTAATGGAGTTTGCAACTGCATGATCTTTAAAAATCCAGAATGCCACTGTATTGAATAAAGCAGCCCAAAGTACCGCTTGAAATGGTGTCAATACTTTTGTTGAAACCACTGTGGCAATGGAGTTGGCAGCATCATGAAAACCATTGATATAGTCAAATATGAGCGCAAGCGCTATGATAACAATTAGTAATGTCATTGGAATTAAATTAAGCGTACTTGATGATAATAGACTCTACTACATTAGCAACATCTTCGATTTTATCGGTTGCGATTTCAAGTACTTGGTAGATCTCTCTTTTCTTAATGACTTCTTTAAAATCATTTTCTTGCTCAAATAATTTTTCAATGCTCATGTCAAAAACATCGTCTGCTTGATTCTCAATGCTATTGATTTTAATCATTGCATCTGTCATTTCCTTGATGTTCTTCATATTGCGTAAGCCTAAAACCATTTTCTTGGTCTCCTGAGTTCCTTGTAAAACCAATTCTGCAAGTTTATGAATACCAGTATCGTTCGGGTTTACTTTATAAAAATTAATCTTCTTAGCAGATGCGTAAATATAATCGGCAATATCATCTAATGATGTAGCTAAGTAGTGAATGTCCTCTCTGTCAAATGGCGTAATGAAATTTCTACCTAATTCAGTAAAAATACTATGGGTTAGATCATCGTTTTTATGTTCTAAATTTTCAAGTTGAGCTAAAATATTGGCTCTTACATCCACATCTGGTTCATTTACCATTTCTTTAAGCTTAATACCCATTTCGTTTACGTGCTCGGCTACTTCTTCAAAAAGTTGAAAGAAAACCCTGTCTTTTGGTAAGAAAATCTTCATGATTGAGTTAAAATCCATAAAATAATGTTTGATAATGTGTGTGTCTGTAAATTTCCTTCAATTTCCGCTAATCAGGGGTATCCCTATATTACGAAATTGTTAACAAAGGGGGATGAGGTTCCTGGTTGTGACCGCAAATGGTACACCAATACACAGTGTTGAAAATCAATTGAATCATGGCCTAAAATGAAAAGGGGAGCTGGTTACCCGGCTCCCCTGTAAAATCCATAGCTTTCCCCCAAAAGTTGAGATAAAATTCTTATTTAAAAAATGAATTAGAAAGTAATAGGTAAATAATTGAGTGAAGTAATAGGTTATTTCTTACTTTTATATGAATAAAAATAATATACAGTAAGTTACTTTCCTATTAATTAATTGAATACCAATGTTTTATAAAATTTTAAAATTTGTTGCTTTTTTAGCATTTTTACTACAAACTAATACCACAAAGGCTCAATTTATACCTTGTGAAAGGTCCTATACCGTGTTTTATAACCCATTATTGCAAAAAATAAAGGGGTTAAGTGATTTTAATAGCAATATAATGCTAAGTAAAAGTGCAGATATCTTACCACTTTTAGGTACCAGTTTTGCTCTCAATAGACAGGAATTGAGCAAGCATAATGGTAAAATGTACCTTTTTTTAGCTCAAACAGGCTTTATTTATCAGATGTCCGATCCTCAAGGGGATAGTGTGGTGTTTAGTAGAATTGACAATACCATTAATATCAACTACAATATTAGTTGTACCAATTTCATTTATAAAGACCAAATCTTCAATTACGGTGGATATGGATTCTGGAACAAATATGGGCATGTAAGAAAATTTAATAAATCAGATAAGGAATGGGATATCCAGCCAACCAATATTGAAGTGTTCTCTGCCGATGACTATGATTGGTTTTCGCCCACAGAAGGCAGATTGTATGTGCCTTTTCAAAAAATGGAAAACAAGGTGCTTAAAGATCCAAAATTTAAGGATGGTGGATTTGAGTATTCAAGTTACTATTTAGATATTAAAACTTTTGATTGGGTTAAAGTCGGAAAACTCTCCAATGAATTAATTAAGTTAATAAATGAAAAGAGTAATTATGGTCATATTCCACATGATAATGGCAGATTTTTCATCATCAATGATGAAGCGTATTTGTTTGATTATAGTCATAATAAAATATACAGGTCAAAAAAAGCAGATCTAAATCAATTTTTTATTCGCAATTCAGGCGACGTAACTATATTTTTTTATAGAGGGACCTATTATAAATATCAACCAGAGGCTCAAAATTTTGTAACATGGGAGATTCATTCAGATGATTTAGAATTATTGAATTTTCCAATTTGGGGAAAAGATTATACGAATATAATTTTTGTATTTGCGGTATGCATTGTGATCATCATGATTATTTTGTTCATATGGTTATTTAAGCAAAGTGTGAAAAAGAAAATTGAGCAAGCGCAGTTAAAAGTATTGAAAATAAAAACAGTCAACCAGGCTTTTACAGAAACTGAAATAAGTTTGATTCAATTACTACTAAATGCATATAGCGCTAAACAAAATGTAGAAATTGCTGAAATCAACCGTGTATTGGGTATTAAAGATAAAAATGTAGGCTTGCAGAAAAAAGTAAGAAGCGATGTGATTAATGCGATTAATGATAAATATATATTCATTAATCAGGGCGAAAATAATTTAATAGCCAGCGTTCGAAAAGAAGACGATAAAAGATTCTATGAATATTTTATCGTACCTACTGAGGTGAAGACGGTACAAAAATTGATTGAAAAAAATTAAGCTGTAAGTATAGCGTTTAAAAGGGTAGAGCTGCTAAAGCTTTATCCTTTTTTGTTTAAAGTTTCTCTAATTAACATGTTGTAAAAATCATCAAATTTAGTTGCATGCAGTATCGCACTTTCATTATGTCATCTGAATGTCAAATTATACGCATTGGGATGCAATAAATAGCGATGGCCTAGATAGAACTGCTAAGAAGGTTTGACCTTTGCGTTCTGAATGAAAAAAACTCGTTATCTACTAATTTTACTAGGGCTTTTTCAAGCTGTGAACTTATCTGCACAAACGCGTTTTGTAAAAGACACATTGGAGTCTAATGGGGACAGTGTGGTAGTGACTGCGACAAGAACAGAACGAAAATTAAGCAATCTTACTGTGCCTGTTACCATCATAAATGCAAAAACAATCCAACAAAATGGGTCATTGCGTTTGACGGATATCTTGAAAGAACAAACTGGCATCAACTTAACGAGTGGTTTTGGCGCAGGTATACAATTACAAGGGCTTAATCCAGACTACACCATTATTTTAATCAATGGAGAACCATTGGTTGGACGTACTGCCGGTGTATTGGATTTAAATAGAATCGCTTTAGGGAATATTAAAAAAATTGAAATTGTAAAAGGTCCTTCCTCTAGTCTTTATGGTAGCGAAGCCATGGCAGGTGTAATCAATATTATTACCGATGCCTCCATGGGTGCCCCATTGACTATTGGACTGAGGTACGGCACCTACAATACAGTAGATGCCAATCTTGAAACGAAGTTCCAAACTAAAAACTTTCAATACCAAGGATTTATCAATAGTTATAATACAGACGGATACAGCATACGTCCCAATAGCAATAGTCGCGTTAGGACACCTATTGAACGATATTCAACCACCCAACAAATTAAATGGAATCTATCTAGCAAAACCAATTTTGTATTGAACACGCGTTATACCAATGAACAAATACAAAATGAAATTGCGGTATCCAATAATGGGGTTACTATTTATTCGATTGGTAAGGAGGCTATTCAAGACCTGAATGTATCAGCCACATTGAATCATCGGTTTTCTAAAAAATTAAAAACGAGTTTAAGAACTTATACAACGACGTATGATGCTGTACAAAATTTACTAACCATTAACGGGTTGCCATATAGAGATGTTTTAAATCACAACTTTAAAAGAATTGAAAATCAGACCGATTGGGACCTTAGCAAAAATATACAAGCAGTGTTTGGTGTTGGTGCAGTTTTGGAGGGCGTAAAAAGTAGTCGTTATGATAGTGAAAAACTAAGAAAACAAAACGATATTCAATACGCATTTACACAGTGGGAGTGGAAGCCATCGGAGCAATTTACTTTAATTGGAGGTGTAAGATTTGATCAAAATACGCAGTTTGCTTCTGCTTATAGTCCTAAGCTGTCAATGTTGTATAAGTTGAATTCAAAACACCAATTTAGATTCAGTGTTGGACAGGGTTTTAAAGCACCAGACTTTAGACAATTGTTTTTAGACTTCACCAATGCAGCAGCGGGAAGTTATAGTGTATTTGGATCTGCACAAGCCCAACAAGTAATTGCAAGGTTAGATGTACTTGGACAAATTGGTAATTTATTTCCCAATTATTATTTATTGAAAGCACTTAAGCCCGAATACTCAAATGGCCTTCACCTTACATGGGATTGGAAAATCAACGCTCGTTCTGCAGTATCCCTTCAATTATTCAGAAATGACATTAAAAATTTAATTGAATCACAACAAGTAGGTACTTATATCACAGGCGCTCAAATTTATAGTTATTTAAATATTGGCCGTGCATTTACGACAGGGTTTGAGTTAGAGGGACAACATAAATTAAATGCAAACTGGTCGCTTGGTGGAGGCTATCAATATTTACGCACGGGCGATAAAGACCAAATTGCAGACATTAAATCGGGTACTGTGTATACCAAAAATAGCCAAGGCTATAGCAGGCTCATGAAATTGAACGAGTATGTTGGTTTGCCAAATACAAGTAAGCATAAACTACAAGCAAAAATAAATTATAATTCCCCCAAGGGTTATTACTTGAATGTAAGAGCCATTTACAGAAGCAAGTGGGCTGTTAATAATAATAACGGCAATGAAGTTTTTGATAATGGTGATGTATTTGCTAGTGGCTATGTTGCAATCAACAGTGCTGCTGGCAAATCATTCAAGAATGGTATAAGTGTTCAGGCAGGTATAGATAATATTTCAAATTATATAGACGCCGCAAACCTACCAAATTTACCAGGAAGAACATTTTACACCAGTGTTAAATATCAATTACAGAAAAATAAATAAAAAATAAAACAATAAATCATGAAAAAGAATCTAAGAAAAATTGCGATGGGATTAGGACTGTGTATTGCTTTAGTGGCTTGTAGCAAAGACGAAGAGACAATTGTAGTGCCTGTGAGCGCTATCACAGTGAAAGATCTTGCTGCAGATACGGTAACAGGTTTAGGTGCTGACGGTAGACCACAAAGTGCTGGTACGACTACTTATTACAGCTTAGTAGACAATAAAATAGTTGCTTCTTCAGATGCTGCATCTACTAAATGGGATATTGCTTTTTCTTCTACTAAAATTTTAGTGAATTGCGGAACTAGTGGTCCGGGTATTGGTGGCGCATTTGTTTTTAAAGGATTGTTTGATGATTTAAAAACGATTCCTGTCGATTCAAGCTTTGCGACAGACAATTCAAATGCAGCTTCTTTTGCAATTCCATTAGGAAGCGGAAGAGCATGGTACACTTATGACGGGTTGACAACACTTGTAAGTCCAATTGCAGGTCGTGTTTTAGTGATTAGAACTGCAACTGGTAAATTTGCAAAAATTGAAATCCTAAATTATTATAAAGGAGGTGTCACCTTGCCTGCTACTGCATCAGTAAGCGATAAGTTATTCAAGCAACGTTACTACACATTTAGATATGCGTATCAGCCAAATGGTGCTAAGACGTTTTAGCTTTAAAACTCCAAGTGATCAAAAACTCCGCAACGGTTTCGTCTGCGGAGTTTTTGCCTTTAGACATACATACAATCGTCTTGCCTTCTCCAGTTTCTATAGATTCATTGATGGCTGCTTGGATTAACGCACCATCTTCACAAGTAAATAATATAGTACCGGTTGCTTTTTTAATAAAATTCACTTCCATTTTTACTACTAGCATACTCACTTTTGGATTGCGTTTGTAGACCTGTCCAAATGCCAACATTCCGGAACACATTTCTGCAGCCATCGCTTCTACTGCGAAGTAAATAGAATTAAATGGGTTTTGACTGAACCATGAATACTTGATTTTAACAGTACAAGTATTTGTATCAAAATGTGCAATCCTGAGTCCAGAAAAAAAAGCAGCAGGTAATTTTTGGAATAAAAAAAATCTAAAAGAAATAGGGTTGCTAATTAAGGCACTAAATTGCTTAAAATTTGGGTTCATATCCGCTGAATTATCCTTAAATATAATAGATAAACCTTAATTTAGATCACTAAACCCTGCTTTATGAATCAAGGATTGCAAACCTACGACTACATTGTTTTTATATTGTATTTTATATTGATCTCCTCTTATGGCATTTGGATCTATCGAAAAAAGAATTCAGCCACTGCGAATACCAAAGACTTCTTTTTGGCCGAAGGTCAATTAACTTGGTGGGCCATTGGTGCAAGTTTAATTGCGTCTAATATTTCTGCAGAGCAATTTATAGGCATGAGCGGCAACGGATTTAGATTGGGACTTGCGATCTCCGTTTATGAATGGCTAGCGGCAGTTTCCTTGGTGGTGGTGGCCATCTTTTTTATGCCAGTCTATTTAAAAAATAAGATCTATACCATGCCTCAGTTTTTAAAAACGAGGTACAATGAAACCGTGGCCATGATCATGGCTATCTTTTGGTTGTTCTTATACATCTTTGTCAACCTTACATCTATCTTATATTTAGGGGCTATCGCAATTAATAATTTAACAGGTGGTACGCATTTCCATTTGATCATGATTGGTTTAGCCGTATTTGCATTGTTCATTACATTGGGTGGGATGAAAGTGATTGGCTATACGGATGTGTTTCAAGTTTTAGTTTTAACCGTTGGTGGACTAGTCACTACTTATATCGCATTGACCGTTGTCAGCGAGCAATTTGGTATGGGTAAAAATATGATTGCAGGCTTTCAAAAATTAATGCAAGCTGCACCAGATCATTTTAAAATGATATTTGATAAACCAGGTCCTGGTGCTACACAAAAAGAAATCGAAGATTATTCGAGCTTACCAGGCATGGCCATGATGGTCGCAGGTATTTGGGTTGCCCATTTAAATTATTGGGGATGTAATCAGTACATCACACAAAGAGCATTGGGCGCAGATTTAAAAACAGCAAGAACAGGTATTTTATTTGCAGCTTTTTTGAAATTGATGATGCCAATATTAGTGGTGGTTCCAGGTATTGCAGCCTATGTATTGTACCAAAATGGAGGATTGCAAACGCAGATGATGACTGGTGGGGTACTCAATCAAGACAATGCTTATTCTGCTGTGGTTGGATTTTTACCAGTGGGCCTAAAAGGCTTGTCTATGGCAGCTTTGACAGCAGCGATTGTGGCGTCATTGGCAGGTAAAGCAAATAGTATTTCTACCATTTATTCATTGGATATTTATAAAAAATATATCAACAAAGATGCTACTGATTCAAAAATTGTAATGACGGGAAGAGTGATTATTATACTTTCATTAGTAATTGCAATTATCATTAACTGGAAAGATACTTTAGGTATTGGTGGCAAAGGTGGATTTGAATTTATCCAAAAATATACCGGTTATATTTCTCCAGCCATCTTCCCTGTTTTTTTATTAGGATTCTTTTGGAAAAAAGCAACTTCAAAAGCAGCAATCACAGGTATCTTTTTAGGCGTGATGCTCTCCATTATTTTTGATAAGTTCTTACCTGGATGGATGGGCAACGATACTTTATTGTATACGGCTTATCCCACTGCATCTGGCAGTTTTGAAATTCCATACTTAATTCAAATGGGCTGGGTATTTTGCTTTACCACACTCGCCATTATATTAATTAGTTTATTGGATGTGAAAGGGCAAAAACATGAAAACGAAATCACCGAAGACGAGGGACAGTTTAAATTATCTAACGCGCATTTAGCAATGGTCATGCTTGTTTTGGGTGTGGTGATTGCGCTCTATATCAAATTCTGGTAGTTCAAGTTAAAAGAGTAAAATAGAAATTTACTTTTCTGAATTTTAAAAAAGTTGCATACTATAATGTCCTAAGGCAGTAAAAAGGGCACAACGAATGAGCACGCCTAAGCTACACCAAAATACCATTTTATTGGTGGGCACATTAAAGCCAACGCCAATACCAATACTAATGGGTGCGCCTACAGTCATGGTACCCAATAAGCCAAGTCCAATAACGCCATACTTTTCCCAAATTTTCAATACAAAGCCAGGCTCTTTTTTTGGCTTTTCGGCTTTGTTTTTTCTGAAGCTATTGACTACCAATTTTATTTTATCACCCAGATAAGCTGCAGCAAATACGCCCAATAATCCTCCAACAAGACTTGCTAAAAAAATAATCATTGGGGAGAGCCCAAAAGCAAATCCAGCAGGTATAGCGGCATAAATTTCAAAAGTGGCAAGACCGGCTACAGTAAGGATTTTATAAAACATAGGGTGATTTATGAATTGCAAAGCTAACAATTTAAAGCCTCTAGGATGCATTTTATTTATTAAATAAAACTTAACTTTAAGCTACCTCAAAACCGCAAGTATGGAACGTAGACAACTATTAAAACAATCTGCTTTTGCAATTGCTGCTTTTTCTTTTTCTAGAGCACTTTTTGCAAATACATCCAATACCTCATTGGGTATTAATCCAGCAGCTTTGAATAGTTCGAATTTGCTAAGTGGCATGATTCGATTAGGCTCAAATGAAAATCCGCATGGGCCATCTACATTAGCTAAAAAAGCAATGATGGATGCAGTAAGTATTTCCAATCGCTATCAATGGGATATGAATGGGGAATTAAAAACAGAAATTGCAAAAATGACTGGTCATACAAAAGACCATGTTGCCCTAGGTGCTGGATCTTCTGAGTTATTGGGTATCGTTTCGTTATGGGCTGCATTCAAGAAAGGCAATGTAGTTGCTTCTGAACCAACATTTAAATTGTGGATGCCTGCGGCTAGACGCATGGGCTTACCAACCAAATTAGTTCCATTGACGGAAACAAAACACAATGATTTAAACGGATTAATGAACGCCATGGATGAACAAACAAGGATGGTTTATTTATGTAATCCAAATAATCCAACTGGAACAGTGAGTCCTACAAGTGTATTGGAAGATTTTATAAAAAAAGTGGCTAGTACCACCATTGTATTATTAGATGAAGCCTATACAGATTATTATGATACGCCATCTATGTCAAAAATGATTGACGCCTATCCCAATTTAATCATTGCAAAAACATTTTCTAAAACTTTTGGAATGGCGGGGGCAAGAGTTGGTTATGTATTGGCACACCCAAATACGATCAAGCAATTAAATGAATTTCAAGCTTGGGCAAATGCGGGCCCTTCGGCAGTATCCATGCAAGGTGCATTGGCGGCAATCAAAGACAAGGAATTTGTGACCTATTGTAAACAAGAAAATATCAAAGCAAAAGAGATCTTGTATAATGGCTTTGATGCTCTAGGCATCAAGCATATTAAGTCATTTACGAGCTTTGTCTATTTTGATACAGCAACCTATAAAAAAGATATACCAGCATTATTATTGGCCAATCAAATTACAGGCGCAAGGTCCTTTGAGCAAAATAGCAGTTGGCTAAGAATAAGTATTGGCACTGTAGCTGAGATGGAAAAAGTGGTCGCTGTATTAAAACTTGGAGTCTAGACTATACTTTTTTTGGAGGCAATGCAAATGCAGTCGCTTGATGCTCAAACTGACCATTGTGTGCGCCATCGCAAAAAGGTTTGTTTTTACTTAAGCCACATCTGCATAATCCTAACACGTTTCTACCGGCTAAGTCATAGGTGTTTCCTTCTCTATCTACGATTGTAAATTCGCCTTCGACTTTTAAAGATCCGTTATTATTTACGGTGATTTTAGTTGACATAATTACTTTTATTTTAGAAATTTAAAGGTATTGAATTTTTACTTCAGTTCAATCAGGGTAGCCTGTGTTGGATAGAATATCTTTAAGCCAATTTGATTGGCTGCTTGAATTTCTGCTTTGATTTTTATTTCGCAATCATCGCATGGCTTGATATGGGTCACATACAATTGCGTGTTTTTCAATTGTCCATTTGCGAGTTGATTTAGTTTGACCATTTCTTCCATCAACAGATTTGGTGTGAGGTGTCCAAATAAAGCTTTTTCAGAAACGCTATTATCAAAAGACACTTCAATAAAAATGGCTTTAAGCTGATTTTTAATTACTAAGGGTGCTATTGTCTGCCATAATTGAGCCAGTTGTGTACTTTGTTCAACTCTATCTGGGCCTGTATCGCCAAGGTATAATAAATAAGCATCCTGATTTCTGACAAGAAAAGCAGTGCTCTCATATGGATTGACATGACTTAATACAAAGGGCGTCACAAATAAACCGGTCTTATCAATTGGAATTTCAAGCTTGGGTGTTAAGGTTTGATAGCTGTATTTTTTTAAGATAGGCGCTTCACCCTCAGTTCCAAAATTCGCCCAAGCAGACCAGGTAAAATAATTTTTCTTAAATACGTCTAAGACAGAAGCAAGGCCGTATAAGTTTTTTGCCTTGTCATTGGGGGAGTTCATGATCAATCCTGCGGTATGGTCTAAATGTGCATGAGAAATAAAATAGCTATTGATGTTATTTTGTTGAATAATACTTGGGTTGGATGATTTAAAAATCTTTTTTTGAGCAGCAAGCTCCAGGCCTTTATAAATAGTACCTGCGTCTAAACAAATAAATTGATCGTTCCCACTGGCAGCAACAAGGTAGGCCGATAGGTTTGACTCGTCTAAGCCACCCTTTACACCAAGTGGGATGACCTTAAAGCTATTTGACGAGATGGATGCGTTGTTTGATTGTCCAGCAACATGCGCTACCACCATCAACAAAATCGACACTGCTACTAAAAATTTTTGTTTCAATCTTTGATTTTGTTAAAAATATCAAATTTTTCGTTCCGTTTGCGTAATTGGGAACATATTCAAATGATCAATTGCGTTTTTTAGAATTTGCACAAGATATTTTTGGGTCAAATCAAATCAATTAGTACTATGAAAAAAATGTTTATATGCCTAATGGCATTATGCACATTGACAGTGACTTCGGTATCTGCTCAACAAATGGATCAGACCGCAAAAAACTTGAAGTTTTACGGTCATGTTTGGGATGTGGTTGTTAACGAAGGAAGAGTGGATATGTTAGATACAGCTTTCGCTGAAAATGTGATTTTACATACAACACCGCTTGTAACTGGTAAGGCAAATGCTAAAGCTTATTTCGCAAATTATGTGACTGGCTTTAGTAACAGAAAATTTACGGTAAGAGAATCTCTTGCTCAAGGTAATAAAGTAGTAAAATACTGGAATTTTAAAGGCAAGCATACAGGTACTTTCTTTGGTATTCCTGCAACCAATAAGGATGTGGATGTGATTGGCTGTACCATTGCAACTATTGTAAATGGTAAAATCACAGAAGAGCGTGACTTTATGGACATGCTAGAATTCTTACAACAATTAGGCATCATGCCTCGTTAAGCTTCTACTGTTTTAAAAGATTTTATAAAAGCGGAAGGGGTTACTCCCTTTCGCTCTTTAAAAGCGTCAATGAATTTAGATCTTGATGCAAAACCCGCATTTGTAGCAATGGCTTCTATCGTCAAATTTTTTGCTTCTCCGTCTTTGATCAAGGCACATACATGATCGATTCTTAAATTTTTCCTCCAATCACTAAATGTAATTTCAAGTTCTTTATTAAAATAGTTAGATAAAAATCGCTCCGGTATTTTTAAGTCAAAAGACATTTGAGATAGTGAAAATTCTTTTAGAATAAAAGGTAGAGTTTCTAAATAGGATTGAATGATTTGCTCAATATCCTGCACTGTTGCTGTTTCTTTTTGTTTCTTAGGTAAACTCGACTTAATCTCTTCTATAATATTATCTTTCCCTTTCTCAATCGTATAAGATACATTACCATAAAGGATTTTGGGAAATAAGAATAAGGATAGATTTTGCAAGAAAAATCCTCCTCCACAAATTTCAAAATAATATTTCTCGGTAAAAATGGTAGTGGATGGAATTCCAAAGATGCTAAATTGAACACCATATAAGGTACTCATATGTCCAATACTATTGACTGCAATTATAATTTGCATCAAACATAATAAATAGATCCACCTGCTAATAATTGAATGATTAGAGGAGCGACTATTATTTTCTTGCAGCATTTTTTTACTATGCACATAGAAAAATCCAATAGAGAAAAGAGCATAGCATAAAAGATGAATAGACCTTGAATAAAGGATAAATTCAAATGAAACAAAATTGAAATCAAGGGTATAATTCTCGGTCACATTGACTATTTCATGTGCAATTTGCGCCTTTTGATCAAAAGGGAGGGTTGTAAATGGCAGGCAATTAATGATAATAAAAACAGCTGGAAGCAAGTGCAACCAATCCCATTTTTCAAGTTTGCTATTGTCTGCTAAAGTGGTCTTCACATAATAAAACAACAAGGGGCCTAGTAAATAGGATAAGGGTAGCCAATGTACGAAGCTCACGCCTTCCCAAAATTGGTCCTTGGTAAAATGAAGGCCGTAATACACCATCACCACCAGGTTACAACACAAGAAAAAAAGTGCTAAGAATATATTCGATCTATTTAAAGAACTTAAATAGTACAAAAGGATGAAGGAGGTAAATATCCCAAATAAAGGAAAAAGTATAGCCATAAATGGGTGATTACTAAGTTAATAGAATCCAATTTAAGCAAATTTGTTCCATAATAGCAAAAAAGGAACAATTTGAAATCCCATTTTCCTCATGAAAAAGCCCCGGCAATTTGCCAGGGCTATGTATTTTTCAAACTTAAAACCTAATAATTACTTACTTACTCGCTTATATGTCTTGATACTAGTCACTTTATTTACAGTATCTGAGATTGTTTGAGTGAACTCATCTGGGCCATTGAAAGTTACAGGGATATTGTATTTACCTACCCAAATCTTATTGCTACAAAAAGTCAGATCTTCGGTTAATGCACCATTGCTTAAGGTAAAACTACCCTTACCTACTGTGTTAGCAAAAGTATTGCTTGTTGTATCAGCTGCTGCTCTAGCTGCCCACATAAAATGACCTGCATGGTATACTTTATATTCATTGTAAGTATTTACAACTGAGTCTTGACCAGTCACATTGATACTTTTTGTTTGATGCCATACGCCATCCAAATCAGATGTGCCAGCGCCTTCTAATTTAGTATATTCTTCTGTGCCACTCCATTTAGCTCCACGTAACATGATTTCAGAAATCACTTGTTTGTATCCTTTTTCGTTCTTTGTGATCGCTAATTTAGCAGTAGCTGCAGTATCTAAAGTGGTTGTATTAAATAGATTCACCTCTTCTATATTATTAGCATCTTTTTGAGTGTAAGATCCAACACCAAATGCTACTGAACTATCCTTGCCTTGTGCAATGTAAAAATAAGAGTCAGCAGTATAGATTTTGAATTGGGTATTGCCATCTGCAGCCGATGACTCATTGTCTTTTGTACCGTCATTCCAAATCACTTTGTCTAAAGAATAAGCACCAGCCTGAGAGGTTGGGGCTTCAGGTTGAGTGCAACTAGCTAAAAGAGCAGCCATTGCAAATCCTACAATCGTTGTTTTTTTCATTGTTAATGTTTTGTATTTTTAAACTTTTGGAGTTCAATTTACCTACTTAAATAAATAATGGGGGGAAAGAAATTGTTAAAAATGTTCCAATTCGGCTTTTAAGGAACAAATTGTATCCAGACTCAGGTGCATTTTCCTATTTAGATGACTACATTGACCATTCATTTTTAAAATTAAATTCTTATGAAAAAGTTCATTTTAGCATGCCTTGTGGTTAGTACCATTATTGCTTGTTCTCCAAAAACAGAAACAGCTAGCACATTTGCAGCTCCTGCAGATTTAAATAGTTACAATCTTGACAGTTCTGCCAATATTGATTTGGTTAAAAAAATGATAGTCGCTTTTGAAGCGATGGATTCTGCCACTTATAGAGCATGCTATGCTGACACTGCCAAATTTCATGACAATGGAAAAGACATGACTTTAGATCAAAATATAGGCAACTTTAGCTATTTCAAATCAAGCGGTCTAACTTTTAAAGTAGTAAGTATTGAGCCAATTTGGGAGATTGTGAATAAAGAAACTGACAAAAATGGCATTACAAATTATGTCATGTCTTTTCAAACTATGGTCTTTAAAAAAGGCGAGAAGGAAGTGAAATTGATTATGAGTGTAGTGAATGGCATGAAAGATGGTAAAATTGTAGAAGAGTGGGGATTATATGATACAAAGCCATTGATGGATTTGATGAATCAAAAATAG
>CAMDNL010000019.1 GCA_945902975.1 Chitinophaga pinensis | reverse complement strand
TTGGTAAAACGCCTTTACACAATGATATCGAAGCGCATTACCATCATTTAATGAATTATTTAGATGTTTAAATTTGTCAGTTTCAAAAGCCTAGTCCTTCTATTTATTTTCATTGGTCAAATTGGTTATGCGCAAGTTAAAATCAGCGCTATAGAAATTACAGGCAATAAAAAAACCAGAGCATATATTGTTAAAAGAGAGTTGCCTTATAAAGTTGGGGACCTAGTATCAATAGATTCCTTAATCATACTTAATACCATTGCGCAACAGCAGTTATTTAATACAGCACTTTTTTTAGAGACCAATGTAATATCTGAAGTAGTGGATAGTAGTTCGGTAAAAATTAAGATTCAATTAAAAGAGCGTTGGTATCTTTTTCCATTACCTTATTTTAGATGGGTAGATCGAAATTTCAATCAATGGTGGAATGAACAAAACAGAAGTTTAGATCGTGTAAACTATGGTATCAATTTTAGGCAAGCCAATGCGACTGGCAATAATGATAAGTTAACCATTGGCTATATTACAGGCTATGCAAACCAGACAACAGTTAGGTATCAATTGCCCTTTATAGATAAGCAATTAAAATATGGAATGGGTTTAGGTTGGGCACAGTTCAATCAAAAAGAAATTAACTATACAACCTTAGGCAATAAACAGGTGTTTTTAAGAACCGAGGATATCATACGTAAAGGATATCGAGGTAATGTAAGTCTAACTTATCGTCCCAATTTATTTGAAAGACATGCATTGCAAGTTGGGATTGGCAATGAATCCATATCGGACTCTGCCTTTGCGATTGCGCCTAATTTTTTACCGAATCATAAAAAAACATTTTCATATTTAGATTTGAATTGGTCTTATTCAAAAATTCGTTTCGATTACAATGCTTATCCTACTAAAGGAGCTAGTACTGAAATTGCTTTTTCCCAAAGATTTTCAAAAGAAAGTAATTTATCTGCGATACAATTTAGACAGGTCTTAGCACATCCTATCACACCCAGTAGATTCATTTTAGCAGAATCTTTAACGATTGGAAGAACGATGCAAAAATCAAATTATAGTGATCGAAAATTAATGGGCTATGGATTAATGCAAATGAATGGGTTAGATTATTATGTGGTGGATGGCAATGCAGGCACCTTATTTAAAGCTGCATTACACCAAAAAATTGGAACTTATACCTCGAAAAATCCCTTTACAAAAAAGTTCCTCCCATCTGTTAAATATACTTTTTGGATAAAGGCTTTTACGCAATTAGGGTATGTGTATAGTGCCGAAAAAAATAAGGCGAACCCATTGGCTAATAGTTTGTTAAGAACAGCAGGTATTGGAGTAGATCTTATTAGTATCTATGACTTTGTGTTAAATATAGAGTATAGTATCAATCAATTGGGGGACAAAGGATTATATTTGCGAGGTGGGATTAATTTTTAACTTTGTTTCATGAATGTAGCCATTTATAGTAGAGGCGTCGACTTGGACCAGCAACAGTCTTTAAATGACTTGATTGCTGAATTACAAAAGCATGATATCACCATTTATATTTATGGGGGGTTAATCCAAAAATTTAATTTGGTGACTGATGCAGCTAAAAAATCACTTATTGTATTTGAACATTCGTCTGATCTGCATAATAATATTGATTGTTTAATTTCTTTAGGCGGAGATGGAACTGTTTTAGATGCCATTACATTGGTGGGCGATACCCTGATCCCAATTTTAGGAATTAATTATGGACGTCTTGGTTTTTTAGCAACCATTTCTAAGGACGACCTAACGATCATGGTGGAGGCTTTAGTAAATCGTTCTTATGTCATTGATAAAAGATCTTTAATACATATTGATAGTAATCTTCCAATTTTTAGGGATGCACCATTTGCATTAAATGAATTTGCGATTCACAAACGTGATACTTCTCCAATGATCAAGATTCACACTTATTTAAATGGAGAATTATTAAATTCCTATTGGGCAGATGGATTAATCATTGCTACTCCTACTGGTTCAACCGGATACAACATGAGTTGTAATGGCCCTATTTTATTTCCTGACTCATCTAGTTTTGTCATAACACCAGTAGCGCCACATAATCTAAACGTACGCTCTGTAGTCGTTCCAGACAGTTCGGTGATTTCATTTGAAATTGAAGGAAGAACAGAAGAATTGATTAGCGCTTTAGATGCAAGAAAAGAAATTGTGCCTATTGGTATACAGATTGCAGTTAAGAAAGAAGCGTTCTCTGTACATTTTATTAGATTAAATGAAAATAGTTATTTGTCTACCTTAAGAACTAAATTAACCTGGGGCTTAGATAAAAGAAATTAAGCATGCTAAAGCAATTTTATATTTTTTGTTTTTTGATTGCTATGGCTCATTTGACTCAAGCTCAGCACTTGCAATTGATTGAAAATAGAGGGGAGATTGGATTGTTTGGAGGGCAAGCAAGTTATAGAGGTGATATTGCGCCAGATAAATTTCAATTAAATAAAAGTTACGGGGCTTTTTATAAAAAACTATTCAATGATTATGCTGGGATTAGATTGAATTACGAACAGATTCGAATAGGAGCAAACGATACACTTTCTAGCAATAGTTATGTTGTAAGAAGGGGATTCTTTTTTTCACGACAATTTCATGACATCAGCTTGATGGGCGAATTTTATTTTACAAGATTTCTTCCTGGCAATAAAGGGTATCGATTCACACCTTATTTAGGCATTGGTGTTGGCTATCTTTTAGAAGCTAACAGTTCTAGTTTTGGGATGGATAGCTTAAGTACAATAGTACGTCCTTTTGTAATTGATTCTGTAAAATTTCCAAATCTTAGTCCTAGTAAAGGCATTTTTCATTTACCTGTGCAACTTGGTTTTAAATATAACTTGAACAAGCGATGGAATATTTTTGCAGAAGTAAAGTATAGATTTACTTTATCAGATGAATTGGATTTCTTTCCAGATGGCCAAATGATGGAACAAAGACAAAAAATTACATCAGGTAGTAATTTTATGATTGGTGGAACTTTTGATGAGGATAGAATAGGGTCGGGTAATTTTGCAAATAAATACCAAGGGAGTCGTTCTGGGAAGGATCAGCTTTTTTCTGTAAAAGCAGGGGTCTCCTATAATTTGATTAAAATATATGGAGAAGAAAAGTGGAAGCCGGGTAAAAGGTCAAAATTGGCCAGTCAAAAAGAGAGGGAAAGAAAACAAAACAAGCCTGGATTTTTAAGCAGACTTAAATTTAAGCGTAAATAACCTGTTGATTTTCTTAATTTTACATCATGGACAAATTGGATTTACATAGGCTTCCCAAACATATTGCAATAATCATGGACGGGAATGGCAGGTGGGCCGAGGAGAAGGGGCAGGATCGCTTATATGGTCATTATCATGGTGTCATCAGCGTTCGTAAAGTGGTGGAGGCGGCCACCGAAATAGGCATCCAGTACCTTACATTATACGCATTTAGTACTGAAAACTGGGACCGACCACAGGCCGAAGTGTTGGGTTTGATGTCCCTATTTGTAGATACGATCAGCAAGGAAGTGCCAGATTTGCATAAGAATAATATCCGACTTCATTTCATCGGAAACTTAGATCTTTTGCCAGATGAAGCCCGTCAGGCCCTAGCAAATGCGACCCAGACAACAGCACAAAATACTGGTTTACAATTAGTTATCGCATTAAGCTATAGCAGTCGATGGGAAATCATTGAGGCTGCAAAGTCCCTTGCTGATGAGGTTAAGGCAGGCAAATTGGATCCAACACAGATAGATGAAGCCTGCTTTGTACAATCCCTATCTACCAAAGACTTCCCAGATCCTGAGCTCATGATTAGAACAAGCGGAGAACACCGAATTAGTAATTTTCTACTCTTTCAACTGGCCTATGCAGAGCTTTATTTTACCGAAACTCGTTGGCCAGCTTTCGGAAAAGATGCTTTTATTGAAGCGATCATGGATTTTCAGTCTAGGGAACGCCGATTTGGTAAAACTAGCGCTCAAATTAACCTAGATACATAAAATTATTAACTTGTTTTTTTGGGGTTTTAACAAAGACTTTGAAATATTACGAGTAATTTGCGCCTCTTATAAATTATACATATATAGCCCACTAGCAGATGCAGAAATTGACCCAGTTTACTATAGGAATGCTCTCCTTACTTATCTTATCCACCTCTAGTTTTGCCCAAGACCAAAAAGGGCAGGATTCAGTTAGCCAGATCAATGTTAAGTTGCTGGGGATTTTAAATCAAAAAACACCTTCAAAGTACAAGATTCGTAGTATCAAAGTTGTTGGTAATCAATTCTTTGACGAAAACTTATTGTTATCCTTATCCACCCTAAACGAGGGGGACGAAGTGGCCTTGCCTGGTGGAGATAATTTTGCCAAAGCCATTCGAAAATTAATGGATCAAAATTATTTCAGCGATGTAAGTGTTTTTTTAACGGATGTAAAAGGGACTGAAATTGATGTGGAAATCAATGTGGTAGAAAGACCAAGGTTGGCTCGATTCAATTTTACTGGTATTAAAAAATCAGAAACGGAAGAACTTTCAGGTAAAACAGGGTTGACACCTAATAGGGTGGTGACTGATAATATGCGCATTACTGCCATCGAAGGGATTAAAAAATTCTATGCAGAAAAAGGTTTTCAAGATGCGAGTGTTCGTATCAAAGAAACAATAGACTCAGTTCGTAAAAATCAATTAGTGCTTGATTTTATCGTAAACAAAGGGCCTAAAGTAAGAATCAATAATATCAATTTTGGGGGCAACCTTATTGATGAAACTAAATTAAAGAAAAGTTTAAAAGAGATCCACGAAAAATCTCGCTTGACCTTATTCCCGGTAAATGACAAGCCTGCCATTGTAAAAACCACTCCTTATACTTTTGATCAATATTTAAAAGAGCGTGGTTACTTGACTTTTTCAAAAACAAAAAAAATATTAAATCCTTACATAAGAATTGGTTTTTCCTCTTCCAAGTATGATATTAAAAAATACGACGAGAGTAAGGATAATTTATTGAACTATTATAATTCTTTAGGTTTTAGAGATGCGGTGATTGAAAAAGATACCATCTATCATAACGCTGTGGGGCATTTGAATATTGATATGCAAATCAAAGAAGGACGTAAGTATTTCTTTGGTAATATTAGCTGGAGAGGCAACACAAAATATCCTGATTCTGTTTTATCAAGTATCTTGAATATTAAAAAAGGAGATATCTACAACAGAGAAATCTTTTTTAATAAATTAGGTAAAACGCCTACAGCAGAAGGTGGAGACATTAGTGGTATTTACCAAGATGATGGTTATTTATTCTTTAGCATCAACCCAATTGAGACTGCTGTATACAATGACACAATCGATTTTGAAGTAAGAATACAAGAAGGTCCTCAAGCAACCATTAAAACAATTCGTATTGCTGGAAATGAGAAGACGAAAGACTTTGTTGTGCGTCGAGAAATTAGAACAGTACCAGGTGATAAATTTAGCCGTTCATTATTGATTCGTTCTCAACGTGAGATTTCACAATTAAATTATTTTGACCAAGAGAAAATAAAAATTGATCCGGTTCCTAATCCAGAAGATGGTACAGTTGATATCAATTATGGGGTAGAAGAAAAATCAAGTGATCAATTAGAATTAAGTGCTGGATGGGGCGGTTTTATTGGATTGACAGGAACTTTGGGTGTGACCTTTAATAACTTTTCATCAAAAAATATTTTCAAAAAATCGGCTTGGGATCCATTGCCAATGGGGGATGGACAAAAATTAAGTATCCGTTTTCAAAGTAACGGTAAAGCGTTTAGATCTACTAACTTCTCATTCACTGAGCCATGGTTTGGGGGTATTAAGCGTAATTCTTTAACAGTGAGTGTGTACAATACAAAATTCGGACAAACCTTTGATCAATTGACTGGAATGTTTGATCCAAATGCGGCAGATTCAAGGTACATTTCGACGACTGGTGCAACCGTTTCTTTTGGCCGTCAATTAGCATGGCCGGATGACTTTTTCTCTTTAAGTATGGGATTGAACTACACGCGATATACTTTGAAGAACTATGCGATTGACCCTTTCAACCTTCCTAATTTTGACAATGGTATTGTTAATAATTTAAACTTTAGAATTGCTTTACAAAGAACTTCTGTCGATCAACCTTTGTTTCCAAGAACAGGTTCTACTTTCTTATTGAGTGGTCAATTGACGCCTCCATATTCTTTATTTGATCCTAATTTTGCTTTCAAGCAAAATCCATATGAATTATTGGAGTACCATAAATGGCGCTTTAATGGAGAATGGTTTGTGCCATTAGGTAAACCCGCTGGGGAAGATCGCAACAAACAATTCGTATTAAAGTTTGCTGCAAAATATGGTTTCGTAGGAAGGTACAATTCTGATTTAGCCATCTCACCATTTGAGCGATTCCAGGTGGGTGACGCAGGTTTAAGCAATCAGTTTGCATTGTTAGGTTTCGATATCATTGCACAAAGAGGTTATCCTGTTTATGAATCCTCTAATCCAAAAATTAATCCTGATCAACAATCTTCAAGACAAAAGTTTACTATTTTTAATAAGTATGCCGTTGAACTTAGATACCCATTAAGTTTAGCAGCAAGTAGTACCATTTATGCATTGGGCTTTTTTGAAGCAGCGAATGGTTGGTACAGTATGAAAGATTACAATCCATTTAAACTGAGAAGATCAGTTGGTGTGGGTATGCGTTTTTTCTTACCGATGTTTGGACTACTTGGATTTGATTATGGTATCGGTCTAGATCGCTTAAATGGAACCAATTCATTAAAGGATGCAGCTAGATTTACCTTTATGTTAGGATTTGAACCTGAATAATACCAATCCATTACCACAAATAAATACCTACATTATGAAATATAACAAATTGTTTTTTTTGGGTGTTGTACTCCTTGGTTTAGCTTTTACTTCACAAGCGCAATCAAAATATGCAGTGATTAACACCAAGTATATTTTAGACAGAATTCCTGAATACAAGGAAGCAGATAAGAAATTAAAAGCACTGGGGGATCAGTGGCAACAAGAAATTGATGAGCAACAAATGATCCTGGACAAAATGTACAAGAACTATGAAGCTGAGCAGTTTATGTTGTCCGAAGATTTGAGAAAAAAGCGTGAAGATGAGTTGTTTATGAAGGAAAAGGCCTTGCGTGATCTGCAAAAAAAGCGATTCGGATACGAGGGGGACTTGTTTAAGGAACGTCAAAAATTAGTAAAGCCGATACAAGATAGGGTCTATAATGCCGCTCAAAAAATGGCTACCGCCCGTTCGTATGACTTCATTTTAGATAAAAGTGAAGGAATTACCATTATATTTGCAGACCCGAAGTTGGATAAAAGCGACGATATTTTAAAAGAATTAGGGGTCATCAATTATTAAACAAACAAACAAAAATAGACATGAAGAAAGTTTTATTTGCAGCCATCTTGTTAGTGGCATGTGCTTTCGGTAACAGTGCGAATGCACAAACAAAAATTGGTTATTTCGATGACCAAAGCGTAATCGCATTATTTCCAGGTATCCAAGAAAAATTAGATACTGTATTAAACTCTTATGCTAAAGATTCTTTACAAGACGAGTACAACTATACTTTAAAGGATTACCAAGTAAAAGATAGTATCTACAAAAGAGATTCTGCTGATTTGTCAAAAAGACCAAAGGCTTTACAAATGGCTACTGACGATTTAAATCGTTTAAAGTATAAGTTGATCAACTGGCAACAGTACCAACAACAAATGATGGAGCAAAAGCAAGAAGGCTTATTGTTACCTTACAGACAAAAAATTGCACAAGCTTTAAGTGAAATCGTAGCAGAGCAAAAATACAATTTGGTATTAAAGGCAGACGCTTTGTCTCCTTATGCTCAACCATCTATCGCTGACAACTTAACGATACGTGTTGCTTTAAGATTAAAGCTTCCAGTTCCTAAGGACATCGAAGATGCTTTCAAAGCTGCAACAGGTGGCGCTGCTAAACCAGCGACTCCAGCTAAAAAAGGATAATATTTTTAAAAAAATAGTTTAATACACCTCGTTGTTTTACAACGGGGTGTATTAGTTTTACGAAATAAGGGAATACCTATTTTATGCAAGCACCCATTGGCGTTTTTGATAGTGGTTATGGTGGTCTAACCATCTTAAAAGAATTGAAGCAGCAACTGCCTCAATATGATTATCTCTATTTGGGAGACAATGCTCGTGCGCCATATGGAACAAGGTCTTTTGATTCGGTGTATCAATATACTTTGGAAGCAGTTGAATGGTTTTTTAAACAAGGCTGTAGCTTAGTCATTTTAGCATGCAATACAGCATCTGCAAAAGCACTTAGAAATATCCAACAATTGGATTTACCTCATCTTGCACCAGATAAAAGAGTATTAGGTGTGATTAGGCCTAGTTCAGAAATCTTAGGCACTTATTCTAATTCGCATCACCTTGGTATTTTAGGAACAACGGGTACGATTCAGAGCGAGAGTTATCCAATTGAATTAGCAAAATTTGCACCAGAAGCATCCATTTTTCAACAAGCCTGCCCTATGTGGGTGCCATTGATCGAAAATGGGCAACAAGATGGCCCAGGCGCCGATTACTTTGTACAATTATACATTGATCAACTATTTGCCCAGTCCTCCAAAATTGACACCGTATTGCTTGCCTGTACCCACTATCCTTTAATGGAAAAAAAGATTCAAAGCTTCCTGCCAGAAAATGTCAAATTAGTGACCCAAGGGGATATTGTTGCAAAGAGTTTAGCCACCTATTTGCAAAATCACCCAGAAATGGACCAAAAATGCAGCAAAAATGGTCAGCTTCTTTTTTTCACTACAGACAATCCTACCAGCTTTGAGGAGCAAGGAAGTTTGTTCTTTGGCCAAAAAATTGCTGCAAATCACACAGATTTAGCTTAAAAATTCAAAAAAAACCCTATTTTTGCCGTCCTTTCACAGGTAGTGGTATGGTGACTGCTATAAGAACGGATTTGAATATAAAGTTTTAAACCTCAAGGGCAGATAGGAATAATCCTAATAACCCGCAAAAAAAAGCATATTATGAAACGTACATTCCAACCTCATAAACGTCGTCGTAAATCAGTTCATGGTTTTCGTAAGCGTATGGAATCAGCTAATGGTCGTAAAGTATTAGCAAGTCGCCGCAAGAAAGGACGCAAGAAACTAACTGTATCTAGCGAAAAAGGATTAAAATAATTTAATCTCTATTCGTAGAAACTTATAATTTTAAAGTCCACTCGTTTTCGGGTGGACTTTTTTAATGGATCATCCATAAAATAGTAAACAAGTACATTCATTATTGGCAAAGATTTTTACATATCAACAACAGGATAAATTAAAAAGCAGGAAGCAAATGCAAAATTTGTTTGCTTTAGGCAAGTCAATGTCTAATTCGCCGCTTAGGTTAATCTATACTTTAGAAAATATTGGCGAGGAACATCCAATAAATTCAGCGCCATTAATTATACAAACTGGGGTAGGCGCACCCACTAAACAGTTTAAAAAGGCAGTACAACGCAATAGAGTAAAGCGATTATTAAGAGAAGCCTATCGTCTAGAACTGCCTGCTTTCAAAGCACAGCTTCCATTGCAAGACAAACGATTAAGCATCTTTATTCTATACATGGAAGAAAATGTATTACCACAAATAGAGATCAATGCAAAAATGAAATTGATATTGGATCAATTGGTAAAACGCATTTATGGACAAGCTTAAACAAATCATTGCCTTTCCATTTATCGTATTGATACGATTTTATCAATACGTGTTATCACCTTATTTAGGAGGAAGCAAATGCCGATTCACACCCTCTTGCTCTCACTATACCTCAGAAGCCATTCAAAAATATGGCCCTATTAAAGGGATTGTGATGGGCATGAAAAGACTTAGCAAATGCAGGCCAGGCGGAGGAAATGGCTACGACCCAGTACCATAGTCAGTTATAGAATAAGACAAATAAAAAACCGCCCCTTGTGGAGACGGTTTTGAGTATTGTTTTTTGTATTGAATTATTTCGCAGCAGCAAAACGATCTGCAATCACAGACCAATTCACGACATTCCAAAAAGCAGCTAAATAATCGGCTCTTCTGTTTTGATATTTCAAATAATAGGCATGCTCCCAAACATCAGCACCTAAGATTGGTGCACCTTTTACCTCAGCTACATCCATTAAAGGATTGTCTTGATTTGGCGTAGAGCTTACTTCTAATTTACCATCTTTCACAATCAACCATGCCCATCCGCTACCAAAACGCGTCATACCAGCGGCAGCAAATTTTTCTTTGAATGTATCCAAACTTCCAAAGCTTGCATCAATCGCTGCAGCTAATTCACCTGTTGGATGTCCACCTGCATTAGGCGCCAAACTATTCCAAAAGAAAGTATGGTTCCAATGACCACCGCCGTTATTTCTTACAGCAGGACTAATGCTTCCAGCAACCGCAACTAGTTCTTCGATTGTCTTGCCTTCGTTAGGCGTACCGGCAACTGCTTTATTTAAATTATCAACATAAGCTTGATGGTGTTTGCCATGGTGTATTTGCATGGTCAATGTATCAAAATGTGGTTCTAGGGCTTCGTGTGCATAGGGTAATGCAGGTAATGTAAATGACATATTTTTTCTTTTTAATTTGAATGTTTGAATGCCAAAATTACAATGCTTTGCGTTCATTTAAGCGACTTGCTAGCTTTTTTTACTTAAATAGTTTCTGGAGTAATCCGTTTTTAGGATTACGCAAGAAAGCTATTTTTTACTAAGCTATTAAAGTAACAAAGCAAACAGTTAGCGCTTAGCTTTAAAGAAGGCTTGCATTAAGGCAGCGCATTCTTCTTGCAGGATGCCTCCGGTGAGCGCAGTGGAAGGATGGAATGGATTTTTTTCAGTGACGCGTCGGTAACTGTTTTTTTCGTCAAAGGCGCCAAATACAATATGACCAATCTTATTCCAGTACAATGCACCAGCGCACATTAAGCAAGGCTCTAAGGTCACATAGAGTGTTGCTTCTGGCAGGTATTTAGATTGCAGGTTTTCACAAGCACTTGATAGGGCTAGGATTTCGGCGTGCGCTGTTACGTCTTTTAAAAGTTGAACTTGATTGTATCCTTTAGCGATCACCTGATCGTTCATCACAATCACAGCACCAACGGGTACTTCATCTTCATCAAAAGCCCGCTTAGCTTGTAAGAGGGCCTGACGCATAAATTGTTCATGTTTATTTTCCACTCGCTTGAGTAACTGTGCTTATAATTTTTGGATACGAATATTTCTGTACCAAACTTGATCACCATGATCTTGCAAGCTGATATGCCCAGAAAATACTTTTCCAAAATCAGGTGATTCACCTTTCGAAAATTTACTTTTTCTAATTAACTCTTTCCAACTATCATCGCCTAAATGCGTGTTTACAGTGGTTACACCATTTAATTTCATGATTAAAACACCTTTATTTACAATGATGTCTACTTGATTCCATTCTTCTGCAGGTTTAGCACCAGACTCATCACCAACAATTAAATCATATAAATTGCCAGCTCTGTGGCTAATGATTTTACCATCTGGGTGACCTTCGTTATCTAAGACTTGCATTTCGGGTCCAGTGTGCCAAGTATTTTTATATTTTGATGGGTCATTTTGTACAAAAAAGATAATACCACTATTGCCATTTTTAGCAATTTTCCATTCTAATTGCAAATGGAAATCTGAAAAACTTTCGTTGGTGACAATATCACCACCACCTACTATTCTTCCATACAACTTATTACTTGGGTCAAACATGATCGCACCACCTACAACTTTCCATGCTTCACCTGCAGTTTTTTTTCCGAATGTATGCCAGCCGTTGGTTGTTTTGCCGTCAAATAAAGAGATCCATTTTTCTTGAGCCTGAACTTGATTAAAGCCAAGCACTGCAAGCGTTGATAAGGTTAGAGCAAGCAATTGTTTTTTCATAATTTTGTAATTGAGGCGTTAAATCAAATATGGTATCTCAACGAATCCTATTTGATTGAATTGGAATTATTTTTTTAATAGTAAAATGTATTTCACCATCGCCTCTGCATCTTCTTCGCTCAAGTTTGCGTGTGCTGTCATTGGAATTGCACCCCAGTTACCACTTCCACCTTTGATAATTTTTCCAGCTAACATTTCAATATTGTCATCTGTATCTTCATATTTAGCGGCTACATCTTGGTAAGCTGGTCCTATACTTTTTTCAGCTACTTTATGACAGGTTAAACAATCGCTTCCTGCAATTAAAGCCAATCCTTTTGTATAATCTGGATTGTCAGATAAATTAGTTTCCGAACTAGTGGTTGTTTCTGTTGTTGTTTCATTTTTTGTCGCACCACCTCCACATGCTACTAATAAAATGGCTGCTGTTAGGGTGTATAAAATTTTATGCATACTGTTATATTTGATTGAGTAAATTATTTGATTGATTTGAATTCTTGATTTGACTAAATGTTTTTTTACTTCTTAATTAAATGCCTAATATTTTTTTGTTAAATGCCTCGTCCGATCCAGTGTTCGCAAAATCATCAAAAGCTTTTTGGGTTACAGGGATGATATGATTTTGAATAAATACAGCACCTTCTGCTGCACCCACTTCTGGATGCTTTAAACAACATTCCCATTCCAACACAGCCCATCCTTTATAATCATATGCTGCCAACTTGCTAAAGATACTTTTAAAATCTACTTGGCCATCACCAAGGGATCTAAATCTTCCAGCACGATCGATCCAATTTTGATATCCACCGTATACGCCTTGTTTAGCACTCGGATTAAACTCGGCATCTTTTACATGAAACATTTTAATGCGCTCATGGTAAGCATCGATATAGCCTTTATAGTCCATGCATTGCAATACCAAATGCGATGGATCAAATAATAAACAAGCACGAGGATGTTGTCCTACTTTATCTAAAAATAGTTCATAGGAAACGCCATCATGCAAATCCTCTCCTGGATGAATTTCATAGCATAAGTCTACGCCTGCTGCATCAAATTCGTTTAAAATTGGCAACCATCTTTTTCCTAATTCTGTAAAGCCTGTTTTGACTAAACCTGCAGGTCTTTGTGGCCATGGATAAACAGTATGCCATAATAAAGCACCGCTAAATGTGGCGTGTGCATTCAATCCTAAATGTTGAGATGCTTTTGCTGCATATTTTAATTGTTGTACCGCCCATTCAGTTCTTGCTTTTGGATTGCCTCTATATTCAACAGGAGCAAAGCCATCAAACTGTGCATCATAGGCAGGATGCACCGCCACCAACTGTCCTTGCAAATGCGTAGACAATTCTGTGATCTCTAATCCAGCAGCTTGCACAATGCCTTTGATCTCGTCTGCATAGGTTTTACTTTCTGCTGCTTTTTGTAAATCAATACATCTTGGATCCCAACTTGGAATTTGTACACCCTTGAAACCCAATCCAGCAGCCCATTTACAGATACCCTCTAAGGTATTGAAAGGAGGATGGTCTCCTAAGAATTGTGCTAAAAATATACCTGGTCCTTTTACTGTTGTCATATTGTAATGATTGCCTTTTAAATATTATGTGGAGTCCATTTTTGATCTGATCCTGCAGACAAAACGACATTATCAATAAATGCCATTCCTCTAATTCCATCTTCTACGCCTGGGAAATCTAACATTTCGGGAGTAGGGATGTTGCCATCCATTTTTGCAGACAAGGTAAGTGCAAAGTTTCTATAAATATTAGCGAATGCTTCTAAATAGCCTTCTGGATGTCCGCCCGGAGTGCGACAATTATGTGTTGCAAAGCTGGATAAATGTGCACCATAGTTAGCGCCAGCTCTTAGAATTTGTGTAGGTTGATCCAACCATTTTACGATGAGTGAATTGGGCTCATGTTGAAACCATTCAATTCCTCCATGCTCTCCGTATACTCTAATCTTTAATGCATTCTCCTCGCCTGCGGCCACTTGCGATGCCATCAATACGCCCTTAGCGCCATTATCAAATTTCAACATAACTGCGCCATCATCATCCATCGCACGGCCATCTACTAATGTGTTTAATTCGGCACAGATATCAGTGATTTTTGCGCCAGTAATGTATTCTGCTAAATGAGCGGCATGCGTTCCAATATCACCCATCACAGAACTCTTACCCGATTTTTTTGGATCCGTTCTCCATGCAGCTTGTGCATTGCCTTCTCTTTCCGACAGTCTACTTAACCATCCTTGTGGATATTCTACCAATACCTTACGAATCTTACCCAGCTTGCCTTCGCGCACCATGGCCTTTGCTTGCTTGACCATTGGATAACCAGAATAGGTATGCGTTAAGCAAAGCGTTAAACCTGTTGCCTTCAATTTTTGTTCTAATAATTTTGCTTCTTCTAAGGAGAAAGTAATTGGTTTTTCTATCACTACATTGAAACCATTTTCCAAAGCCATCATAGCAGGTGCAAAATGTGCAAAATTGGGTGTTACAATGGTTACGAAATCAATGCGCTCATCGGCTGGCAATTGCGCTTCTTTTGTAATCATCTCCTCATACGTTAAGTAGGTTCTTTCCTTAGGAAGGAACAAAGCTTCTCCAGAGGCTACAGCAATTTCTGGGTTGATACTTAATGCACCACATTTGACCTCAATGAGTCCATCCATATTTGCAGCGAGTCTGTGTATGGCGCCAATGAATGCGTCCTTTCCGCCACCTACCATACCCATGCGTAGTTTTCTGTTCATTTTTTAGGGAGTATTTATGCTTACAAAAGCAGCTGAATGTGTCAAAATAACACGTTCATCCTATTGTAAGAGCAATTTCCTCATTATTTCTCAAAAAACCCCTTTTTTCCATGGAAAATATTTGAAAAGAATGCAAAAATAAATTTACATTTATAAACTCATCCAAATGCTTGCTTGCTATGTCTACAAAGCTCAATAGACGAAATTTACTGAAACAAGTTTTATCCGGATCTGCCGCGATGGCTGCTGGTTTGGCGTTACCACATCAAGCCACTGCGCAATTAGCAAATCTATCCAATCCACCAGCTGATGCAGCTAATTTAAAAGGCAATATCAACCATAGTGTTTGCAGATGGTGTTACAGTGATTTGAGTTTAGAAGATTTATGTAAGGAAGTAAAAAGCATCGGATTCAACGCTATTGATTTATTGAAACCAAGTGAGTGGGATACGGTAAAAAAATATGGCATTGACTGTTCCATGTGTTATACCGCTGGTGAAACAAGTTTGACAAAAGGTTGGAATAACCCGATGCATCATCCTTGGTTGATCAAAGATTATTTGGAAGCAATTCCATTGGTAGCAGCAGCTGGGTATAAAAATTTAATTTGTTTTTCGGGAAACAGAAATGGCATGGATGACGCTACAGGATTGAAAAATTGTGTTGAAGGACTAAAAAAAATCATGCCATTAGCCGAAGCGAAAGGTGTGACTATTCATATTGAATTATTCAATTCCAAAGTAGACCATAAAGATTATATGGGTGATAAGTCTGCATGGGGTATCGAACTATGTAAACAATTAGGGTCTCCTAATTTTAAAATTTTATTTGACATTTATCACATGCAAATAGATGAGGGAGATATCATTCGTTCTATTCAAGATAGTCATACTTATTTTGGGCATTATCACACTGCGGGTGTTCCAGGTAGACATGAATTAGATGATCGTCAGGAATTAAATTATCCTGCCATCATGCGTGCGATCAAAGCCACTGGATACAAGGGTTATGTAGCGCACGAATTCATTGCAACGAATCCAGATAAAATTAGTTCACTCAAGCAAGCAGTTACTGTTTGCGATATTTAAATTGTACTTTTAAAACCAATCATAATAATTCTTAAATTTTTTTACAATGGCCGAACAACAGTATGACGCAATCGTAGTAGGTTCTGGAATCAGTGGCGGATGGGCTGCTAAAGAGCTTACAGAAAAAGGACTTAAAGTGTTGATGTTAGAGCGTGGAAGAAACATCGAACACATTAAGGACTATGTGAATGCAGATAAAGAATCATGGGATTTTCCACATAGAGGTGGCAGAACACAGCAGATGATCGAAGATTATCCTGTGCTAAAACGCGACTATCCATTGAACGAAACAAATTTAGATTACTGGTGTTCTGATAAGGATCATCCGTATACAGAGACAAAACGTTTTGATTGGTTTAGAGGATACCATGTTGGTGGTCGTTCTTTAATGTGGGGTCGTCAATCTTATCGTTGGGCAGATTCAGATTTTGATGCGAATGCTAAAGACGGTATCGCAGTTGACTGGCCTGTACGTTATAAAGATATTGAGCCATGGTATGATTATGTAGAAAAATTTGCAGGGATTTCTGGAAATAGAGATGGGATTGATTTATTACCTGATGGACAATTCTTACCTCCAATGGATTTGACATGCGTGGAGAAGGATGTGGCTGCAAGGATTAAAGAAATTTACAAAGGTAGCCGTCATTTAATCATTGGTCGTACGGCTAATATTACTGTACCACATCAAGGTCGTCCTGGTTGTCAGTTCAGAAATAAGTGTTGGTTGGGTTGTCAGTTTGGTGGTTATTTCAGTACTCAATCTTCTACTTTACCAGCTGCAGTTGCAACAGGAAATTTAACGTTAAGACCTTTTTCGATTGTGACAGAAATCAAATATGATAAAGATAAAAAGCGTGCGACTGGCGTAACAGTATTAGACGCAGAGACCAATAAAACAATTGAGTATAAAGCAAAAATTATTTTTGTGAATGCGTCTACTTTAAATAGCACTTGGTTATTGATGAATTCTGCTACAGACGTTTGGGAAGGTGGACTAGGAAGTAGTAGTAATGCTTTGGGTAAAAACTTAATGGACCACCATTTAGGCAATCGTGCTGGTGGCACTATCGAAGGCTACGAAGACAAATACACTTTTGGTCGTCGTGCCAATGGTTTCTATATCCCAAGATTCAGAAACCTTGGTGATGAAAAGCGTGATTACATCAGAGGATTTGGTTACCAAGGTGGCGCCAACAGGGCTGGATGGGGTCATGATGTGGCAGAAGTAAGCATTGGTGGAAAATATAAAGATGCGTTGACTGAGCCAGGTGGATGGTCTATTGGTATGATGGGCTTTGGTGAAATGTTACCAGATGAAACGAACAAAGTGACTTTAGATAAAACGAAGAAAGATAAGTGGGGCTTGAATGTCTTGAACATTGATTGCGAGTTGAAAGACAACGAAATTAAAATGCGTAAAGACATTTTAGAAGATGCAAAAGAAATGTTAGAGCGCGCTGGTGCTAAGAATGTACAAGGTTTTGAAGGAGATGGTACACCAGGTAGAGGTATTCATGAAATGGGTACAGCTCGTATGGGTAGAGATCCAAAAACATCTGTATTGAATGGCAATAACCAAGTATGGGATGCACCAAATGTATTTGTGACAGATGGTTCTTTCATGACAAGTGCAAACTGTGTAAACCCTTCGTTGACTTATATGGCATTCACTGCAAGAGCGGTAGACTTTGCTGTATCAGAATTGAAAAAAGGAAACTTATAATTTAATTTTTAAAAAATATTTTATGATAAACAGAAGAGAAGCCCTTTCTAGAGTAGCCATCATCATGGGTGGAACAGTGTTAGGCGCAGAAGCTTTCTTAACAGGTTGTAAAACTAATACCAAGGGGGTGACTTTCTCCCAAGCAGATGTTGATTTTTTAAATGAAGTAGGAGAGACCATCTTACCTGCAACCGATACGCCAGGCGCGAAAGCAGCTAATGTAGGCGCTTTCATGCAAATAATGGTGAGCGATTGTTACGAAGCTAAGGATCAAGAAATTTTCATGAAGGGCATGGCCGAATTGAATACTGCTTCTAAAAAGCACCACAATAAAACTTTTATGGAATCTACCTCAGAAGAGCGTACCGCTTTTTTAACGGCGTTAGATCAAGAAGCGAAGGAGTACCAAAAAAATAAAAAACAAGAAGACCCTACGCATTACTTTACTATGATGAAGCAAATGACTTTATCTGGTTTATTTACTTCAAAAATCGGTGCAACAGAAGTGCTAAGATATGTAGCTGTTCCTGGTAAGTATGAAGGTTGTGTGCCTTATACAAAAGGAGAAAAAGCTTGGGCTACTTCTTAAAAAAAAGATACTACTGAGCCTCCTGCAGGAGGCTCAGTTTTTTACAATTATTCATTCGGTTTTTAATTTTAATTTATGTCAAATTCAAGAAGAAGTTTTTTATGTGGTGCCGCTTTAACAAGTGTGGCATTATCAATGCCATTTAAAAATGAGTTAATGGCGATGGCGTCAAAGTCTAAGCCATTTGGTATTCAATTATGGTCAGTGAAACAAGCATTGGCAAAAGATCCACTTGCAGTTTTAAAACAAATTGCTGCGAATGGCTATAAAAAAATTGAAAGCTTTGAAGGGCCTAAAGGCATGTTTTGGGGTATGAAAAATACAGAGTTCAAAAAAGTGATGGATGATTTAGGAATGAATATGGTTTCGACGCATTGTAATGATACTGGCAACTTTAAAACTTTTGAACAAAAGGCTGCAGCGGCGGGGGAAATTGGTTTAAAGTATATTATTTGTGCATTTAAAGGGCCACAAAAATCATTGGATAATTTTAAGCAATTTGCTGATGAGTTTAATGCGTGTGGTGAAATTGCAAAAAAACATGGTCTTCGTTTTGCTTACCATAATCATGATTATTCTTTCAAAGCCATGGATGGTATTGTTCCTCAGGACTTAATGATGAAAAATACAGATTCTGCAATTGTAGATTTTGAAATGGATTTATATTGGACAGAAGCTGCAGGGGTAGATCCAGTTGCATACATGGACAAGTTTCCGAATCGTTTTAAATTAGTGCATGTGAAAGATATGACTAAGACCGCTACTGGCCATGAGTCATGCGTGATTGGTAAAGGCTCTATTGATTTTAAAACCTTATTACCAAAACTTGCAAAGCGAGGTGTAGAGCATATGATTGTAGAACAAGAAGCGTATACTGGTACCAATGAATTAGATGCCGCAAGAGATGATGCTGCTTATGTGAAAACATTGAATTGGTAAGGATACCAAGGCTTAAATAAAAAAAGGGATACGATTTCGTGTCCCTTTTTTTATAGCAGTATAAGATGATTTACAACCTCTTTTTACTTTAAAAGTATTCCTTGCTTTTGAATCTCTTTTATTGCATTGTACAATGCATCTAGATTCTCCACTGAATTGAAGGCATTGATTGAATACCTTAAATACACATCATCACCTTGACGCATGATGGGCACTTCTATTTTATAATC
>CAMDNL010000018.1 GCA_945902975.1 Chitinophaga pinensis | reverse complement strand
TATAGGTACTTATTTTCATTAACATCTGTTAGGAACAAATTACATGTCTCCTCCTTTCATTTTTTTCTTTACCTTTGTGCTTTCGAGGTAATACCACTATTGATTCTATATAAATTGATAGTTCAATATTTTGGAGGAACTTACTAATTGTAGAAAGTTTAAAATGGTAAAAGAAATGAGTGTAGAAAAAAAAGCAACAGCGACTAAGACCATTAAAAAAATTCTAGTTTCACAAGCAAAGCCGGAGAGTGAAAAATCACCTTATTTTGATTTAGAAAAAAAGTACAAAGTGACTTTATTTTTTAAACCTTTTATTGAGTTGGAACCAATCGGTGCAAAAGAATTTAGAAAAACTAAAATCGAAATCCCTTCTTACTCTGCTGTTATCTTTACAAGTAAAAATGCGATTGATCATTTTTTTAGAACCTGTGATGAATTAAAGGTCAATATAAGTCAAGACACAAAATATTTCTGTATTACTGAATCCGTTGCTTTGTATTTGCAAAAGTTTATCATGTACAGAAAGCGTAAGGTATTTTTTGGCGCTGACGGGTCCAATAAAAAACTATTTGATGTATTGAACAAGCATAAAGCCACTGAGCAATTTCTTTATGTATGTAGTGAGAACCAACAAGACAATGAAATTGTAAATTGGTTAAAAGACCATGAGTGTAATTTTGACTTAGCTTATATGTACCGATCGGTTAGTAGTGATATTAAACCACTTTTGAAAGAACACGATTTTGATATCATTTGTCTTTTCACTCCGAGTGGATTAAAGAGTTTGTATGACAATCAACCTGGCTTTGTTCAAAACGGTACTACACTCGCTGCATTTGGATCCAACACTTGCAAAGCAATTGAAGATGCAGGCTTGAATTTACATATTAAAGTACCAAGTCCTCAGGTGTCCAGTATGTTTGCAGGTTTGGATCAGTTTTTAGCGCAAGCATCTAAAAAGAAATAAACTAAATTGCACTCTATGAGTGTCAATAAAAATTTCACCAACGATTTAATCGAGGAGACAAGTCCTTATTTATTGCAACACGCGCACAATCCTGTGCAGTGGAAGCCATGGTCAGATACACTTTTTGCAACAGCAACCGCTGCAGATAAACCTATTTTACTTAGTATTGGTTATGCCGCATGTCATTGGTGTCATGTGATGGAACGTGAAAGCTTTGAGGACGAAGCGGTAGCGGATTTTATGAATGCGCATTTTATCAATATAAAAGTAGACCGAGAAGAGCGTCCCGATATAGATCATATTTATATGGATGCATTACAGGCAATGACTGGCTCAGGTGGATGGCCTTTGAATATTTTTTTATTACCCAATGGGCAGCCCTTTTATGGGGGAACTTATTTTCCACCAACTGCTATGCAAAATCGTGCATCTTGGATGGATGTATTAAAAGGCGTTCAAGCCGCTTTTGACAATAATAGAGCTAAGCTAGTGGAACAGGCTACAACTTTGACACAACATCTTTTACAAAGCAATATCAAAGCATTGCAAAGTCAAGAGGCCGAAGCAGTGGCTACAAAAGACGAATTTCAATTGATTGCACAAAGGATCTTGCAAAATGCGGATACACAATGGGGCGGATTTGGTGCTGCACCAAAATTTCCACAAACATTTTCGATACAAGTTTTATTTAGAAACTATTTTCAAAATAAAGATCAGGCATCCATCGTGCATGCGATTAGATCAATTGATAAAATGATTCAAGGAGGCATCTATGATCATCTTGGTGGTGGATTTTCAAGATACAGTGTGGATGCCATGTGGCAGGCGCCCCATTTTGAAAAAATGTTGTACGACAATGCATTGATTTTGGGCATTCTAGCCGAAGGGTATCAGATTACCAAAAAACCCATTTACCTAAATGTAATGCAGGCTACATTTGAATTTTTACAAAGAGAATTATACAATGGAGCAGGCGGCTACTATGCTGCATTAGATGCAGATTCAGAAGGAGTTGAAGGTAAATTTTATACATGGTCTTATGATGAAATAAAGGAAACTATTGACCCTGCCATCTTTGATGCTTTTGTTGCTTATTATCAAGTGGAACAAAATGGCAATTGGGAGCATACCAATATTCTTTGGACACAAAATGATATTGAGAAAGAATGGGAACCAGCTTGGAGAAATGAGCTTAAAAAATTATTTGATCTGCGCGCAGTCAGGATTCGTCCAGCCTTGGATCATAAAATAATATTAGGATGGAATGCAATGTGTATTGTTGGTCTTTGTAAAATGTATTCCGCCACAGGCAATGAACTTTATAAAAATGCGGCAATTGAATGTATCCAATGGTTGGAAGAACATTTATACCACAAGGATGCAAATTATTTTTACCATAGTATTGCAAATGGTACGCCAAAAGCACCTGCTTTTTTAGATGATTATGCTAATTTGATCCAAGCATATATTCAATTACAAGAAATTACAGGCAATACGAATTACTTGATTCAGGCAAAAAAATGGATGGACTATGTGCTACTCCACTTCATTGACGAGGAGGGACTCTATTTTTACTATACTGCATCCTATCAAAAAGATGTGATTATTCGAAAAAAAGAAAGTTATGATGGCGCTCAGCCAAGTGGCAATGCGTTAATCTGTTCAAGCTTGCATTACCTGGGTCATGTTTTTGATGACTCCAATTGGACTTTGCACGCCGAAAAAATGATCCATTCTATGCGTCCTACTTTACTGCAATATCCTAGCTCTTTTGGATTTTGGGCTCAAACATTTTTCCAAATGTCCACTGGTATGACCGAATTGGTTGGGGTAGGGCCAACGGTACAGGAAAGCCTACCAGCATTGAATGCTGTCTTTTTACCAAATACAATACGCATTACGAGTCAGGTTCAGGATGACCGCATCCCCCTTTTGAAAGACAAAAAATTTATTGATAATCAGTATTTTATATGCAAAAACAAGACCTGCGCTCCACCCTTGCCACATGTCGACCTGATTTTAGCAAATATCTAACAACTTATATCTTAATTTGCACCTTCTATAACCATAAAAATCAATTCATTCAGGTTTTAAAAAAAGCGGCAAAACAATCTGCTTATTTTACCCCCTAAAATGTAATTTTTTGTAAAAAAAAACGTTTTAAACCAATATGATACCATTTTTAAAAAATACAAGGGTCAATTTCCCCATTGCGGCCTTGAGCATTTTGATTTTATCACTTGCTGTAATTGCATTTGCCCCACCAAAAAAAGGTAAACGAAATAGCTCCAGACGTCTAGACCCTGAGGCTGTGTCTATCCCAAGTGGATCTTTCTATATGGGAGCTAGCGATGAACAGATGGATTTATCGATGATTAATCGAAAAAAATTAGTCTCGGTTCAAGGTTTTTGGATGGATAAGACAGAGGTGACCAACGAGCAGTACAGAAGATTTGTGAAGTATGTAGCAGATTCTTTAAAATATTTGGCTATTTATGGTGGAGGCATCAATCAAAACGTAGATACAATCCGCGTAGATTGGGCGAGAGCTACAAGAATCAATCAAAATAGTAGAGCGGTTTTAGAAAAATTGAATGAGCTTTTATTAAGCCCAGACAATCGTATCCAAGGGAAAATTGAAATTGATCCTAATAAATTAATTTATAAATATTCTTTTGTCGATTTAAAAGCTGCAGCAAAAGCTTCTAAAGGGCTAGAACAATACCTTAGCGATTATTTAATCACAGTCAATCAAGGTGTGTATCCTGATACATTGGTTTGGATGCGTGATTTCTCTTATTCTTACAATGAACCATTGACTAGATTGTATTTTAGTCATGCAGCCTACAATGAATATCCTGTGGTGGGTGTGACTTGGAAACAAGCGGTGGCATTCACACATTGGAGAACCAATAACAGTGATTATTATGCTGGTAGACCCGGAAGAGCAGATCAAAAGATAGATGGTATCTATCGATTGCCAACAGAAGCTGAGTGGGAATATGCAGCAAGAGGTAATTCAAAATCAAATGCGATGTACCCTTGGGGTTCACCTTATACTAGAACTAAAGAAGGTCGTTTGCTAGCTAATTTTAAACCAGGAAGAGGAGATTATTTTGGCGGGGATACAAAGAATGACAATATCTATACCACCAAAGTCAAAGCGTATACCGAAAATGATTTCAAATTATTTGATATGGCAGGCAATGTGGCAGAATGGACTAGTTCAGTATTCTATGAAGGCAGCTATAACTTTTTTGGAGACTTTAGTCCAGATGTACAATACAATGCAAAAGATGCAGATCCTATACTGATGAAAAGAAAAGTTGTCAGAGGTGGTTCTTGGAAAGACATTGCGTACAATTGTCAGGTTAGCTCTCGCAGTTATGAATACCAAGACACTGCAAAATCATATATCGGATTTAGATGTGTGCTTTCAATGGCGCCAAGAATTAATTAAAACTTTTCCAATTATAATTATCATTTCATCATCATTGTTTCCAATTAAAAAGTATCGTATAAAATTTATAAATTTTTCAAATGTCAAATTCTATTTCGCCTAAAACTAATAAGATCATTAACGTATTCTTCTCTTTAGGAGCTGCGGTAGTTATTATAGCTACATTGGCAAAAATCTTACACCTATCATGGGCCGATTATGCATTAATACTCGGTTTTATCACAGAGGCTGTGATTTTCACCATTTATGCATTCTTGCCACCTCCAGAAATGGGAGACTCAACACATGCTTCAAAAGCTGGTGCGGTGGACTCGGTGATGTCTCATTTAGAAGCAGCCAAATTAGATGGCGCTGCTTTTGAAAAATTAAGCACTAGTTTCCAACGCTTAAATGACACTGCCATGAATTTGGGTGACTTAGCAGATATGTCAAAAGCAAGTAAAGATTTTACAAATAACACAAAGGATGCAGCCATTGCGTTGGGTTCTATCAAGGATGCAGCAGGTTCGGTTTCAAACAATTTAGGAAGTTTTGCATTGGCTACAGATGGTGTTAAAAACTTGAATGATCAGTTTGCGATGATGAGTAAAAGTATGGAAGCTATGAATACCTATTACACTAAGTTAGCAGAAGCTTCTAATGCTATGTCAAGTTCTGCGCAAGATGCGATTAGAGCTAAAGAACAAATTGCTTTACTAGCCGATAACCTTACGCAGTTAAACAAAGTGTATGGCAATATGATTATTGCAATGCAAGGGCGTTAATTTAATTATTCAAATTTTCATTTTTTAAAATCTAGTATACATGTCATTACCTAAGGAGCCAAGGCAGAAGATGATTAACATTATGTATTTAGTGTTAACTGCGCTGTTGGCATTAAATGTATCTAGTGAAATTCTCAATGCATTTAAAACTATTGAACAAAGCTTAAATAGTGCTAGTAATATTATAGAAAGAAAGAATTTAGATATCTATAAATCTTTGAAGTCTAAATTAAACGATCCAAAATCGGCTGAAAAAGCTGCTATTTGGGCGCCTAAGGCAGAGCAAGCACATGCTTATGCTGACGCCATGTATGCTTATGTAGAATCATTGAAGCAGGAATTAAAAGTAGAGTCGGGCTTACAAATAAAAGACGGCAAAGAAGTATACAAGGAAGATGATTTAGATGCAACCACAAGATTATTTTTAAATAAGAAATCAGGAGAATCTAAAGGGAAGGATTTGTACAATAAATTAGTGAAATTCAAAGCTGATTTGTCTGCTATTGATCCATTGATTGCGAAAGAAGTGATTCCTAATTTGCCTTTAGACTTATCTATACCTACTACTTCTAGTATTGCTGGTAAAGGCGATTGGGCTTACGCTTATTTTAACATGACACCTAGTGTAGCTGCCATTACTATATTAACTAAGTTTCAAAACGATATTCGTAATAGTGAAGCACAGATAGCAGAATTTTGCCATAAAGAAATTGGCGAAGTAGAGTTGATCTATGATCAGTTCAACGCATTTGCAGCATCCAATTCTCAGTACTTAATGTCTGGCGAAGAATTAGTCATTACTGCTGGTGTAGGTGCTTTTAGTAGTGCAGCAAAACCAACTGTCTCCATAGATGGTGTAGTGGTGCCGGTAGGTGTAGACGGATCTGCAATATATAAATCTGTTGCTGGCACATCGCCTGGGGTTCAAAGAAAACGCGTTCGTATCTCTTTTATTAAACCAAATGGAGAAACTGCTTTCGTTGAAAAAGAAGTACAATTTACAGTGGGTACACCTTCTGGATTAGTGGTGTCTACAGATAAAACAAGGGTATTTTATAAGGGCCTAGACAATCCATTAAGTATCACTGGTGGTGGTGGTGGAGAAAAAATCAATGTAACAGTAGAAGGAGCGGGTACAACGATTAGAAAAGCGGGCTCGGGTCAATATATAGTTACTTCTACACAAACTGGAACAGCGGTTGTGACCGTAAATGATGGTAAGCAAACACAAAAATTATCGATACCAGTAAAAAGAGTGCCAGATCCAATTGCAATTGTAGGAGGAAGCGCAGGAGGTAACATGGCAGCTGGTAAGTTTAGAGCGCAGGGTGGAGTGATTGCAGATTTAAGAGACTTTGTTTTTGAAGGTGTGAAATTCAATGTGCTTTCATTCATCGTAATCGCAACAGGGAAAGGATTTGACGAGCCAGATTTTGCAGAAGTGAATGGTCCAGCATTCTCTGGTGGTGCAACCGCTTTAATTAGAAAATGTCAGGCGGGCACAACGGTAACTATTGGAGAAATTAAAGTGTCAGAGCCAGGTGGTGGATCAAGAAGATTAGATCAAACAATCACTTTTATTTTACAATAGTACGAACTAGCGTAAAAGACAAAGCAGATTTGAAATTAATAAATGGGTATTTATGAAAATAACAATGAAAACAAGCTTCATCCTTCTTGCCTCTTTGGCAATGACTGTATCTATCAATGCACAAACAGGGTTTACTTATGGAAGTAAAAAGAAAACTACACCTGCTAAAACCGCACAAGATACAGTGATTGCAAAGCCTGTGACCAAGCCTGTAACAAATAATCAAGTGGTGGCAGCGCCTACTGTTTCCGATGTAAAGCCAGCTAAAATTATTGACACTACGGTGGTTGGTGGATTCAATGCCAATAACAAAAGAAGTTTAAGAAATGGATATGCTTTTTTCTCTGAAACCAATTCTAGAAAAGGAGTAAAAGAAAGGGTGCCCTTGCCTTATGAAAATTTAAGAGAGGAAGATGCTTTATTTAGTGAATTCATTTGGGAAGAAATTGATGCAAGAGAAAAGATCAACAGAACATTCATGTACCAATCTTATGACGAAAATGGGGATCAACGTTTCTTTGCTGTATTATTACGAGCTATAGAAAAAGACGGAGTGGTTCCTTTTTCAACTGTGGATGATCGGTTTACAACACCAATGACCATAGACGAAGTGAATGCGTCATTAAAAGGAAGCTTGGATACGCAATTGGTTCAAAATGTATTGGATCCTAATGTGTATGACACCAGCATCATTTACAATACTAATTTAGCACCTAATCCAGATTCTATTTATACTTTTAGATTAAAGGAACAATGGATTTTTGATAGCAAAACAAGTAGAATGTATAGCAGAATTATTGGCATCGCGCCCATTGCTGCTATACAGATAGGCAATAAGGTAGTAAAGCGTCCATTGTTTTGGGTGTATTATCCAGAACTTAGAACAAGCCTTGCAAAAGCCGAAGTGTACAATCCAAGAAACATCTCTAGCCGTATTACTTGGGAAGAATTATTTGAGAGTCGTTACTTTAGTGGGTATGTAGTGAAGTCTACTTTAGACAATTACAATGATAAGATGTTGAATGCTTTATTCAAAGATCCAATCAAACGATTACAAGAAGGGGAGAAGATTAAGCAAAAAATATTTGACTTTGAACAAGACCGTTGGGTCTACTAGTTCAAAATTGATTGAAATAAAAAATGCGATACCTAGATATCGCATTTTTTATTAGTAGATTCATTCAAATAATTTTCTAATTCTAATGTTTTTCATTTTCAAAAGCAGCGATTAGAATTTTAGTTTTTGCGGCGCCAATCAGCTCAGTTAATGTGTTGGGATTGGCGGTTTTTATTTTACTGACCGATTTAAAATAAGTTAGTAAGGTCTCCTTTGTTTTTGGTCCAATGCCTGTAATATGGTCCAAGCTGTTTTCTAAAGCGCCTTTGGACCTTTGGGCTCTATGGAAGGTGATACCAAAACGGTGCACTTCGTCCCTAATATTGCGCACTAGGTTATGGGCAGCACTATTCCAGTTTAACAAAATGGAACGAGTATCTCCAGGGAAGAATAATTCTTCTATATTTTTAGCTAAGCCAACAGTCGTGACCTTGTCCTGAATGCCTAATTCTTTTAATGCGTCTAATGCAGCATTTAATTGCCCCTTACCACCGTCAATGATGATTAACTGAGGAAGTAGTTGTTTTTTTTGCAAGACCGAACTATAACGTCTTAAAACAGTCTCATGCATGCTCGCAAAGTCGTTGATACCCACCACGGTTTTGATATTGAATTTACGATAATCAGATTTACTAGGTATACCATTTTTAAAACAGACCATCGCAGAAACAGGGTAAGCCCCCTGAAAGTTGGAGTTATCAAAACATTCTATATGATTGGGTACTGCAGGTAGGGAAAGCAATTGTTTTATTTCTATCAATACCTCATTCACTGGCGCAACCTCATTCACTCTCACTAAAGCTTGTCGATGTTTCCAATCCTTTAATGCATAATCTACATTTTTTTGAGAGAGTGCTAGTAAATGCAATTTCTCACCCAGTTTTGGAACAGTATACTTAACCCCTTGTTCTTTTTCGACAGGTTCAACGGGTACAATAATTTCTTTGGCCTTGGATTCTAGTTGGGTTCTAAAATAATGAATTGCAAACGCAAGCACGGTCTCTTTAGATTCTTCCAATGGGGTACTTAAAGGCAACATATGTGTTTGCACAATACGACCTTCTTGTAACATGAGGTAATTTACATAAGCTTGATCTTCTTCCATAGCGATGCTAAATACATCCATCGCTTCTTGTTGCTTTGTTATTATTTCTGATTTGGTTTGATAACGCTCTAGTTCATCTATTTTTTTCTTGGTAGCATTGGCTTTTTCAAAAGCTAGTGCAGCTGATTCTGCCTGCATGGTTTCTTTTAAGTTTTGCACCAATGGCTTTACATTCCCCTTCAATAAATGCTTTACTTGATCAATAGATAAGGCATAGTCTGCTTCTGTTTGAAAGTTTTGACAAGGCCCTTTACAATTGCCTAAATGGTATTCTAGGCAGACTTTAAATCTACCTTGCTGAATATTTTTTGGGGTTAGGGGTAAGGTGCAAGTTCTTAAAGGAATGGTTTCTTTAATATGGTTAATCAATTCTCTTACCGCAAACACATGGGTGAACGGACCAATATAGGTAGAGCCATCTTTTATTTTTCGTCGCGTTAAAAACACCCTAGGGAAAGCCTCTTTTTTTATGACAATATAAGGATAGGTCTTATCATCCTTTAAATTGATATTGTATTTGGGCTGATAATTTTTAATGAGCTCATTCTCTAAAATAAAAGCATCATGTTCTGAATTGACGATGGTGAACTTGATCTCGACAATACGTTGCACGAGTTCGATGGTTTTTAAGTTATGCTGATTGGAAAGAAAATAAGAGCTCACTCGATTTCTCAAATGCTTTGCTTTACCAACGTACAATAGTTTGCCTTTATCATCAAAATATTGATAAATGCCGGGTTCTTGCGGAATGCTGGATTGTATTTTCTTGAACTGCTCTTTCTCCATATGGTAGATGCAAAAATACCGGTTTATTTTTACTATTTTTATATCATGGAACTTTCAGTCAATATCCCTGCCTTATTATTCCCAGCCATTAGTCTGATTATGTTGGCCTATACCAACCGGTTTTTAGCTTTGTCTAACCGTGTAAGGGCTTTGCATGATAAGTATCAACAGCAGGAAAACCGATTGGTGATCTTTAGCCAAATCAAGAACCTTAAATATCGAATTAAATTGATCCAAAGAATGCAAACCTATGGAGTCGCGTCCTTACTGTTATCCTTGCTTTCAATGTTTTTTATTTTCATTCAATACCAAGCCATTGCAAAATTTATTTTTGCTGTGAGCTTACTTACTTTTACTGTATCTATTTTAGTCTCCTTGCTTGAAATCCGATTAAGCACAAAAGCAATCGAATTAGAATTAAGTGATATGGAAGGATTAGAAGATCCTACTGTTATGGAATACTTGAAAAAGAGATTTGAGAGAGACAATAAATAAAGAGACGATAAAAAATAATCATCTATTGATTTAATTATTTATCGTAAAATATTTTAGTGTATAATATTTATTGTACTTAGTTTCCTTTACGTTCTCCAATTTGTTGTCTCCACATGGCATAATACAATCCCTTCTCTTCTAGTAAACTTTGGTGGTTGCCAGATTCAATCACCTTGCCTTTTTCCAATACATAAATTCTTGTTGCATGGATAATGGTGCTCAGTCTGTGCGCAATCATGATGGTGATTTGTTCCCTTTCTTTAGATAGGTCACGAATGGTATCTGTAATGGATTCTTCGGTTAAACTATCTAATGAAGAAGTAGCTTCATCAAAAATCAATAAATGTGGATGTCTAAGTAAGGCTCTAGCAATGGAAAGTCTTTGTTTTTCTCCTCCACTTAATTTTAATCCACCTTCGCCAATTACAGTAGCTAAACCATTACCACCTTTATCTAATATATTAGCACAACTCGCTTTGGTTAAAGCCAGTAGCATATCTTCTTCAGTGGCAGCTGGTGCAACGAATGCTAAGTTTTCTTTTATGGTGCCTGCAAAAAGCTGTGTATCCTGCGTCACAAAACTAATTTGATTTCTAAGTGCACTCATGTCAATTTGTGCAGTATTCACACCATTCATTAAGATCTCTCCCTCTTGAGGTTCATATAAACCAACCAATAATTTGACCAAGGTACTTTTACCTGCGCCTGATGGACCAACAAATGCAATGGTTTCACCTTTTTTAGCTTCAAAACTAATTTGATCGATGGCTTTAAAATTAGCAGTTTGATGTTGAAAGCCTACTTGCTTAAATGCCAAATGTTCAATTTCTCCAATCGCAATTGGATTGACTGGTGGCGTATCAATGGGCTTTTTCATCAAGGCCTCAAAATTATTTAAAGACGCTTCGGTCTCTCTATAGCTTAAAATGATACTTCCAATTTCCTGCAAAGGTCCAAAAATAAAGAAGCTATAAAACTGTAAGGAGATCAATTGTCCTACTGTCAAAATTTCTTTAAAGATCAGCCACATTAAAGTGAAAGTGATCACTTGTCTCAAAGCGTTAACCATCGTGCCTTGTATAAAACTTAAGGAACGGATGTTTTTTACTTTCTTTAATTCTAATGCTAATATTTTATAGGTATTATTATTGAGTCTATTAATCTCTTGAGTCGTTAAGCCAAGACTTTTCACCAATTCGATATTTCTTAAACTTTCGGTAGTGGTACCAGCTAGACTAGTGGTTTCTTTTACGATGTTTTTTTGAATGACTTTGATTTTCTTACTTAGTAAATTAGTCACATATGCAATCATACTCGCGCCTCCTATATAGATTGGTACAATAGACCAGTGTAAACGAGTGGCATAGATAGAAACAAATACCACACTTACTACAATACCAAATACCACATTGATGACGTAGCTAATGAATTTTTCACAATCAGCACGCGCTTTTGTTAGAATGGATAAAGTTTCTCCACTTCTTTGATCCTCAAAAGCTTGATAGGGTAATTGCATGGAATGCTTTAAGCCATCTGTAAATAAAGCTGCCCCAAATTTTTGAATAATCACATTCACAGTATAATCCTGAAAAGCTTTTGCAATCCTACTTACCATGGCTGTTCCAACTAATAATAACAACATATTACCCACGCCTTTTAAGAACATGGCTTGTGTACGTTCGTTGCCAGCAGGGTCTAAAAATGGATTTTTTGCGAATTCATCAATCAATTTTCCAAAGATCATTGGATCGAATAAAGAAAAAGTTTGGTTGATGGCTGCAAGAAAAAAGGCTAGTAAAACCAAGCCTTTAAAAGGCTTAATGTATTGGATAAGAATTTTCATATTAATGGGAGGCTTTGTCTTCGTTGAATAGTAGGTTATAGCGTGCAATACAATCAAGCACTTCTTCGGTGCCTAATTTTTTCTCTGCACTGGTTACAAATCCTTCAGGTAAATAGGGGAGTATTGTTTTCAATGTCTCAAAAAACGCTTCTACATTGCGCTTTACAACTCCAGGCTTTTCTTTATCTGATTTAGTGAAGATAAGGGTATATGGAATCTGCCATTGAAACAATTGTTCAACGAATTCGATATCAATTTTTTGAGGACTATGTCTGGAATCAATCAATACAAAGACCATGTTTAAATTGGGTCTTTTGCGTAAATAATTTTCAATCATTTGCTCCCATCTGCGTCTGCTACTTTGAGATACTTTAGCATAGCCATAACCAGGCAAATCGACGATATACCACTTCTCTGGACGGCCTTTAACCACTTCATTGCTGATGATTTCAAAATGGTTAATCAACTGCGTTTTCCCAGGTGCAGAAGAAGTTTTAGCCAATCCTTTTTGGCCACAAATCGCATTAATGATAGAGGACTTGCCCACGTTGCTTCGGCCAATGAATGCATATTCAGGCGCTTCTAAAACAAGGCATTGATCGTAATTAGGACTCGATATAAGGTAAGTAGCTTTATGTATTTTCATTGTGTTTTTTAAGGGAGCATTTTATGATTGAATTAAAACCTTTCCTGTCATCTCTTTTGGAATAGGTAATTCCATCATTTGCAAAATCGTTGGGGCAAGATCGCCTAGTTTGCCTGGTTGAATAGTGCCTTTCCAATTTTTATCAATGATAAAGAAAGGGACTAGATTCAATGAGTGGGCTGTGTTTGGGCTGCCGTCTTCGTTCATCATATAATCCGCATTGCCATGATCTGCAGTTAAGAAAATTGTATAGCCATTATTTAACCCAGCAGTCACTACTTTTTGGACACAGGCGTCTACTGTTTCAACTGCTTTTACAACAGCACTGAAAACGCCTGTATGGCCTACCATATCTGCATTGGCGTAATTAAGACAAATAAAATCTGGGTTGCCGGCATTGATTTCTGGTAAGAGTTTATCCGTTAATTCAGCTGCACTCATTTCGGGTTGTAAGTCATAGGTGGCCACTTTAGGGGAAGCCGCCATGATTCTTGTTTCGCCTTCAAAGGTTTGCTCGCGTCCACCGCTAAAAAAGAAAGTGACATGGGGATACTTTTCTGTTTCGGCAATTCGAATTTGTTTTTTATTATTTTTTGCCAATACTTCTCCCAATGTATTGATTAGATTATCGTTTTCAAATACGACATGTACATTTTTAAATGTCTCATCATATTTGGTCATTGTTGTATAATGTAAATTCAGTGCGTGCATGCTAAGTTCTGGAAAATCTTTTTGTGTCAAGACTTCAGTAATTTCTCTGCATCGGTCTGTTCTAAAATTAAAACAGATGACAGCGTCTCCTTCTTGAATGGTTGCGATAGGCTGCCCATTTTCTGTAAGCACCGTTGGCAAAATAAATTCGTCTGTGGTGTCTTTAGCATAATTCTCTTGAATGGCTTCAAGTGCACTGTTAGCAGTACTTCCAGTCCCTTTCACCATGGCATTATAAGCCAATTGAACGCGCTCCCAACGCTTATCTCTATCCATGGCATAATACCTACCACTTATGCTAGCAATTTTTCCAACTGATTTTTTTAAATGTGTTTCTAAGGATTCGATATAACATTGTCCACTTTTTGGATCTGTGTCACGACCATCGGTGAATGCATGGATAAATACATTGGTCAAGCCTTCTGTCTTGCATAAATCACATAAAGCTTTTAGATGTGTCGAATGTGCATGCACGCCACCATCACTTACTAAGCCAATTAAATGTAATGGCTTGTTCTGCTCCTTCGCATAACGAATAGACTGAAGGAGTGTAGGATGACTTGCAAATTCTCCTGTTTTAATAGCGACATTAATTCTTTGTAATTCTTGGTATACAATACGGCCTGCGCCTAAATTTAAATGGCCCACTTCACTATTGCCCATTTGTCCATCCGGTAAACCAACTTCTTCGCCACAAGTCACTAAAGTAGTATTAGGATATTGCTGATAGAGACTTGTTACAAAAGGCACATGTGCATGCTGAATTGCGTCTGCCTTTGATACCTGGCCCAATCCCCATCCATCCATGATCACTAAAATTACTTTTTTTGACATATTCTTTAACTTTTTATAGGGTTGCCTATAATTTGTTTATTTTTATACCTCAAAGTTTCAAAATACTAGGCACATTACAAACTTTATCCTACTATAATAGACAAAAATGAAGTTAATATCCAAAATACTAGTTGTATTAGCCCTTTTGCACTCTAGCATTGGCGTGAATGCACAAAATGAAACAGAATTATTGGTGCAACATTTGCAAACAGGCAATTTTAGTGCTTTGCAAAATTTTTGGGACAACCAAGTAGAGTCTAGTATTTTAGATCAAATTGCTGCTAAGCCTTTGAATGCAGAAAAAGCCAACGAAACCTTGCAAGCTTTTTTTAATCAAAAAAATATTGTTGGTTTTGAAAAAAGTGCAGAAAGAAAATTAGGGAATACTTTATACCTCACTGGCAAGTTATTATCCACTCAACAAAAATACAATATGACCTTATTGCTTCAGTCCACTAAGAAAGGATTTTTGATTGTGAGCATGAGGGTGAACTAGTTGTCAAAGAAGATGAGTAAGAAGCCAAAAAATACCTTTAATAGTTTATCTAGCATTCCTTTAGTGTATAGTACCAATCCGGATTATATACAACCTAGTGAGGAAGAAATCAAGCCAACTTTAGCGCCGGCAGACCAAATGCTTAGGGTGATTCTAGAAACCAAACATAGGGCTGGCAAGACCGTTACCATTGTGTATGGTTTTGAAGGCGCGGATGCGGATCTTGAAGCATTGGGTAAAGCGCTAAAAAACTTTTGTGGCACAGGTGGTTCAGTCAAAGATGGAGAAATTATTATTCAAGGAGACCATCGTCAAAATGTATTTCAATACCTTAAGCAGAAAGGTTTTGCCAAGGCAAAATTATAAAAGGGCCTGTTTTTGTTTAAAAATTCACTTCTAAATTCAGGCGTTCTTTCAGCTGTTGCACCAAAGGATATTGCTTTGCAATATGATCGAATTTTTGTTTGCTATTGAGTTTCAAATGCAATGGCACATCCTCCTTCTCGCCTGCATCTACCAAAATACTAAATTGGATAGCCCTGTTTTGAAAACGCTCCCAAATAGTTTCCATTAAAGTCATTCGCTCTTGTTCAACAAATTTTTGTGCAGTCAAAGCTGGTACAGTAATGGTAAAATGGGTAGGGTCTTCTATTTGAAGTGTGGCAATTCTGAAAGTGCCTGCCACCGAGTGTTTCAGGTCTTTTTCCATTTTAATGGCGTACTCGTTCCAGCACAATTGTAAGGTCTCTATGTCTAGAGAAATCGCTTCTTTTACTTCTTCAATATTATAATCATTGCCATACTTCTGTTGCAATACGGCCAATAAACTTTTCTTGCTGCCAGCATTAGGTGGGGCTGAATGACTAGTGGTTACGCTAGTGGTTATAACTGGTTCAACTATAGTTTTGTCTTGAACTGCAGGGGTAATCACTTCTTTAGCAGGAACTATTGGAGTCGAAATTGGATTCTTTACTGCCGTTGCTGTCTCAATGACTAACTTGGCCTCCGCATTCACAACTATATGACTTAAAGGAACTATTTTTTTGGTACGAATTGGGTAATGCGCATCAACTAGTTTTTTTTTTACTAGCTGGCCGTCTTCCATACTTAATTCAATTGCTTGTTGTAAAAAATTGAGTTTAATTAAGGCCAATTCTACATGCAATCTTTTGTTACGGGCCATTTTAAATTGAATCTCTGCTTCATTTAAAATATTCAATGCACTCACTAAATAAGGGGTGCTTATTTTTTCGGCAGCAGCTAGGTATTGGTCTCTCCATCCTTCGATAGATTCAAGTAAATGCGCGCTGGCTTTATCTTTACAAACAAGGATATTTCTAATAAATGCAGCCATACCATACAATACAGTATCCCCTTCGAAACCTTTTTGATTGATCTCGTCATACAATAACATAGCACTTGTGAGGTCTTCCTCTGTAAGGTGAGTTAGTAATTTAAAGAAATAACCCTCGTCTAAAATATTTAAGTGCTCTAAAGTATTTTCATAAGTCAACGCACCATTTGAGAAGCTAACAATTTTATCAAGAATGCTCAATGCATCCCTCATACAACCTTCACTCTTTTGAGCAATGAGTTGAAGTGCGTTTCTTTCGGCCTTAATATTTTCTTTTGCTACAATTTCCTCTAAGTGTTTTACGGTATCTTCTGGCACAATTCTTTTAAAGTCAAAAATTTGACATCTACTTAAAATGGTGGGAAGAATTTTATGTTTTTCGGTAGTCGCTAAAATAAAAATAGCATAGGGTGGGGGCTCTTCTAATGTTTTTAGAAATGCATTAAAGGCACTGGCGCTTAGCATGTGGACCTCATCCACAATGTACACTTTGTATTTGCCAGCCTGTGGTGCAAAACGAACCTGTTCAACTAGTGCTCTTATATCGTCTACAGAGTTATTACTCGCCGCGTCTAATTCATGGATATTTAAGCTTGCCCCTTTTTCAAAAGACACACAACTTTCACATTGGTTACAAGCTTCGCCTTCCTTTGTGATTTGGGTACAATTGATTGTTTTGGCAAGGATACGCGCACAAGTTGTCTTACCTACACCTCTTGGTCCACAAAACAAAAATGCATGTGCTAGATGTTGGTTTAAGATCGCATTCTTTAATGTAGTTGTGATATGTGCCTGGCCCACAACGGTATTAAAGTTTTGAGGACGATACTTTCTTGCTGATACGATAAAATTCTCCATACTTGAGCTGCAATATAATGCATCAAAAGGTAATTTTCTGAGCTAGGGCGCAAATCTTATCCCCTATTTGTGAAATCCTTAACTGGCTTGACTTGGACTCTTATATTCCATTACGGGATGACGCTCAAAAGGGTGTTTTTGGGCGTCAAAAATATGTCTCAATGTCACCATATGTCTGCTTGGATCAGCGCCAAGACTTTTGTAAATATTGATCATTTTGGGATTCCAATCTGCGGCCCATCCCATTTCATATTCATCGTAAATTTTGAGCTCATGCAGTAACAAAGAAGTTGAATAGATTAAAAAGCTATCTATTCCTAGAGATTGAAATTTTGGCACCACCCCGAATGCTAATCCTGTTAATCTTGTATTTGTTTTCCTAAACTTCATCCACCCTAAATGCAATTTCTGTTTCCACCCTAATTGTCCATCAAAGTGCTTAAAGTATTGATTCACATCTGGGATATTAATGAACATGGCAATGGGATCTTCCTTGTAATAAGCAAATCGAATCATGCGCTCATCCATCACTGGACCAAGTGTTTTAAAAAGTTTTAGGATTTGATCCTTCGTGATGGCTTTTGCTTCTCCATGTTGCGCCCATGCCGAATTGTAAATATGCACAAAGTCATCTGCATATTTATCCAATTTTTTTTTATTTAAATGTTGTACGCTATAGTCTTGCTTTGCTATGAATTTTTCGTAACGCTCTTTGAACCGCTCTGGTAAATCAACGGATAGTGGTTTGCGATAATAATATTGGTTATAGAAATTTTCAAATCCATAATTGGCGAATAAAGTTTCGTAGTAAGTTGGGTTAAAAGACATACCATACATAGGTTCCCTGTCATAGCCTTCTACCATCAGCCCCCACCACTTATCTCGATCGCCAAAATTAACTGGTCCATCCATGGCTTCCATGCCCTCTGAAATTAACCATGCTTTTGCCGTATCAAATAATAGATTCGCTACCAATTGATCATCTACTGCATCAAAATATCCGATACAACCAGTTGGGAAATCGGTGCCTTTATTTTTATATTTAGCGTAATGAAATGCAGCAATACGGCCAAGTGTTTTGCCTGTTTCGTCCTGAATGATCCATCTTCTTGCAGCGCCATCTTTGAATAATTTATTCTTTGATGGATCAAAAGTGTCTAGCACTTCCTTGTCCAATGGTCTAATATAGTTTGGATTATCCTTGTTGACAACGGCATTGATGACCAAAAAGGAATGATCTAATTCGGATGTATTGACTTCAATCACTTTCATAGCTGTAAATTAGAAATTTTTTAAGACACTCAGCGCAAAAATACCAGCAGTCTCTGTTCTGAGTCGGGAAGGGCCTAGGTCAATGGGCGTGAAATCCTTGGCAATGGCTGCTTCAATTTCAGTTGGAGTAAAATCGCCTTCGGGTCCAATTAGAAGCACTAGGTCCTCGCTAGGTTCAATGGATTTGATGGAAGTTTTGTTCAAGGGCTCGCAATGCGCAATGAGTTTTTGAACAGTAGTGGCCTGCGTTAGAAAAACTTGATAGGGCGTTGGCTCAGACAATATGGGCAACCAAGTTTGTTGGCTTTGAATCATGGCAGATTGAATGATTTGTTGCATTCTTTCTGTCTTAAAACGTTCGTGAATGGTGCGTTCGCAAACCAATGGTGTAATATTTGTAATGCCCATTTCTGTTGCTTTTTCAAAAAGCCATTCCAAGCGCACAGCATTTTTTAATAAAGAAATACCTAGATGTATTTTTTGCTGGGGACGTTCATTTTGAATGGACTTTGTAACAGTGACAACAGCATTTTTTTTATGCGCTACCTGAATGCTTGCATGAAATAATCCGCCTTGCCCATTGGTGATATCTATAAGCTCACCCACATCCATCCTAAGCACTTGAACACAATGTTTACTAGAGGTTTCACTCAAAGTAAATTGCGTCATGCCAGTGGCGATCAACGGTTCGTAAAAATAAGGAACAGACATATATACTGTTTAGAATGGTTGATCATCGTTTGAATCATCATCAAATTCTCCGCCATTCATTTTACTGCCTTGTATAAAAAAACGACCACCATCTTGTGCATCACCTCCACCTAAATTTTGTGAGAGGGGTTTATAATTATTGCTTAGTCCAGGTATCCCTGTATCTCCATCCCATTCTTCAAATTTCTGTACATCTAATCTTGCTCTTAGTTTGATTAAATCCAATGAGCCATTTCTGTGTTTCGCAATCCTGATATGTGTTTCGCCCATGGTAGATTCACCCATCTCGTTGCTCATCACTTCATAGTATTCTGGTCTGTAAATGAACATCACCATATCCGCATCCTGCTCAATCGCACCTGATTCACGTAAATCACTCAACTGTGGCATCTTACTTTCTTTTCTGGTTTCTACCGCACGACTCAACTGGGACAATGCGATGATAGGCACATTCAATTCCTTTGCCAACGCCTTTAAACTTCGAGAGATATTACTAATTTCTTGTTCTCTATTTGAATTTCTATCACCTGACCCACTCATTAATTGTAAGTAGTCAATGATGATGATTTTAACATCGTGTTTGTTCACCAACCTCCTTGCCTTTGCTCTAAACTCAAAAATATTTAAGGCAGCAGTATCATCAATATAAATGGGCGCAGACTCGAGTCTGTTGATGCCCTTGGTATGCAATTGTTGGTATTCGTAATCTTCTAGTTTACCTCTAGAAATTTTCTCCATTTTAATTTCACTCTCTGCACTTAAAATACGTTGTACTAATTGAGAGGCGCTCATCTCCAAACTAAAAAATCCTACACCCTGAGGTTTTGTAGGATGCAATGCTGCATTGCGCGCTAGGTTCAAGG
>CAMDNL010000017.1 GCA_945902975.1 Chitinophaga pinensis | reverse complement strand
TTGGGACTGAAAACTTGATCTACTTTCCATTTTGCTGCAAGTTCAGATTCGTCTTTCCAAAAACCAATTGCTAAGCCAGCTAAATAAGCTGCGCCCAAGGCAGTGGTTTCAATGATCGTAGGTCGAACCACTTTTGTATTTAAAATATTAGATTGAAACTGCATTAATAAATTATTTTTTGTAGCACCTCCATCCACTCTTAATTCTGCAATTGGAATTTGCGCATCCGATTCCATTGCCTTTAATAAGTCGTAGGATTGATAAGCGATACTTTCTAAAGCTGCTCGAGCAATATGTGCAGCATTGGTGCCTCTTGTGATTCCAGTGATTGTTCCTTTTGCATGCTGATTCCAATAAGGTGCGCCTAAGCCAGCAAATGCAGGTACCATATATACACCATCGGTGTGGGATACTTGAGCAGCTAAGCTTTCCACTTGATCAGAATCACGAATAATATTGAGTCCATCTCTAAGCCATTGCACTACAGCACCTCCAATAAATACACTGCCCTCTAATGCATAATACGTTTTACCATTTCTTTGTAATGCAATTGTCGTTAATAAATTATTTTTTGATATTACCGCTTTTTCTCCAGTATGCATTAACATAAAACATCCAGTCCCATAGGTATTTTTAACCATACCCTCGACTGTGCAAATTTGTCCAAACAATGCCGCTTGTTGGTCTCCAGCAATACCTGCAATTGGAATTTGTTGATTGGTGACCAATAAATCTGTATGGCCATAGACCTCACTACTACTTTTTACTTCAGGTAAAATGGACATTGGAATATTAAATAATTCCAATAATTCGGTATCCCATTTTAAATCATGAATATTAAAAAGCATCGTCCTAGATGCATTGGTTGCATCTGTGATATGTGTTGCACCATTGGTCAATTTCCAAACCAACCAACTATCAATGGTGCCAAAACAAAGTTCTCCCTTTTCGGCTTTTGCCCTCGCGCCATCCACATGATCTAAAATCCATTTTATCTTAGATGCAGAAAAATAAGCATCTATAATTAAGCCTGTTTTTTCTTGAATCAATGCCTGCTTGCCCTCTGATTTTAATTGGTCGCAAAAATCCGCAGTCCTTCTATCTTGCCAAACAATGGCGTTGTAAATTGGCATGCCTGTTAACCTATCCCAAATAACTGTTGTTTCTCTTTGATTGGTGATACCAATGGCAGCAATGTCAAACTTGTCGATGCCGTGTTTTGAAATGACTTCAGAAGCAACCCCAATTTGCGTGCTCCAAATTTCCATTGGATCATGCTCCACCCAACCTGGTGTTGGAAAAATTTGTGTAAACTCTTTTTGTGCTGTGGATAGGATTAGACCTTCTTGGTCAAATAAAATAGCACGGCTACTAGTTGTTCCTTGGTCTAGGGCTAAAATGCATTTTGGCATGATGACGATTTAAAATCCTACAATGGGCTGCTACCTTTTAGCTTTTAGCCAATTTTCAGGATCATAATATACTGCTTTTTCATTACAAATGGAGAATAAAACAGCCCCTTCCCCGTCTAAATTGATGCCGGACCTACCGATGACAGTTCCAGCTCTCACTTCTTGTCCATTACTTACAGATGCACTGCTAAGGCAAGAAAATGCAGTAAAATATTTACCATGTTTGATTAAGACTGTTTTGTCTCCATTGACATCCCCCACATACACAACCGTTCCATTGGCGACACTTTTAACAGCAGTACCTTTAGGAACTGCTAGTTCGATGCCGTCACTTTTACGATCTAATTTTGTACCTGGAATACTTTCAACACCAAAATGAATATTGACGATCCCAGTGGCTACTGGCCAAGGTAACCCTCCCTTATTATTTTCAAAAGAAATAGAAGTCTCTCTGCCCTCTTCTGTTGTTTCAAGGGCGGAGTATGGACGATTGCTTGTAGTACTTTTTAAACCACCTGCTACCTTACCTACATTAGGACTTGTTTTTGGCTTATCCTCGGTGGCAGCTGTTGTTTTATTACCACCAGGGTTGGCAGCTTTTAATTTAGCCAGACGATCATTCTCTCTTTTTACAGCTTCCTGCATTTCTCTTTTAATCACCGCCGCTATCGCAGCTTGCATCTTTCTTCTTTGTGCCTCTTTTTGCCTTACCTGTGTTGTAATTTCTTGTTCCTTATTTTTTAATTGTTTTACCACTTTATCCTGCTCCTTTCGATCGTCTTGAAGCACTTTCAACTGAACAGTTTGAGCGGATAAGGTTTTCATCCTATCTTCTTTGTTTTCACTTAGAATGGTAATTTTAGATTTTAAGTTTTGTTCAGATAAACCAATAGACAACGCTTGTGCTTCTCTATTCTGACGATAACTCTTTAGATAGGTAATTCTTTTAACTGCATCATTAAAGCTTCCAGCAGAAAACAAAAAGTTAAGGTATTCATAACCACTTCTGCTTTGGTAAGCAAAAACGATACTTTTTGCATATCTATATTTTAAAGTATCCAACTCGTTGTTCAAACGCCTCACATCTTGCTGATTGCTTTGAATAGCAGCATCTAGGCCTTTCACCTGCTTTGCAATTCCGTTGATCAAAGCTGTTCTTTTTGAGATTTTATTTCTGATTAGGGCTAATTGCGCCAAAGAGCTTTTTTTATTCTTCTTAGTTTGTTCTAACAGGTTATTTAGTGCATCTAATTCCTTTTGCAATGTCTGAGATTGTCTTTGTAACTCATCTCTTGAATTACCATTTTGTGCCATTGAATTGTTGAAAAAACAAACAAAAAATATGCAAATAAGTATAGCGCCTTTTTTAATCATAGGATTCAATTTTCACTTTATTATTTACGTCTGCCTATTTTAGGTACAGAAAAAGTGTATTTTAAGGGTTCGTCAAAATTAAATTCCTTGATCTCCATTCCAATATCCAATTTAGTTTGTGCATTGATGGATATATTTCTATTAAGCGGAAACTGTACATTTTTCACCAAAGCGTGTTGACTATAAATGATATCACATGTTCTGTGTTTTGCCGCATCCACATCGTCCAGCTTTAGTTCAACCAATTTGGTATTGTCCTCACTAAGGATAATTAAATTTTTAAATAACTTTCCCATTAAGCTTACTTGTAATCTTTCATTGATGACTTTATAGGAAACAATATCAATGCTATCCATAAATATTGGATTGCCTATTACAAGGTCTTCAATTGTATGATAACTTAATGGAATTTTTACTAGCTCTTGTAAATAAGACAATGGACGTCTTTCTATTTTTTTATCTTGTGGGAAGCTCAGAAAAATACTGTCTTTATTGATAAACGCTTTTACGCCAATGATACCTAGATCAAACCTCATTGTAATGTAGATACCGCTATCTTTCTGAATGCTTATATTAGCAATAAAACTTTTTTTATCACTTATTGTTTCATAATCCATTTTCACCTTTGCATTCATGGTTTTAAAATCAACCTTCGTATTGGCGATATTTCGTACAATACCCTTTACCATTAACACAGAATCTAATCTTGATTTTTCGGCCAATGCAGCAGCATCAGGTACAAGTTTTACAGTCAATGCATCTTGAATGACTTGCACCTTCTTCACATTCGAACAGGCTACACTTAAAAGTATCAAAATTAAATAAAGGCTGTTTTTTATCATTCGCATGCGTACATTTTATATTTTACCTGTATGCCCAAATCCGCCATCGCCTCTTTGGGTTGTCTCCAAGTTTTCTACTAATTGCCATTCCATTTTTTCAACTTGTTGAAATACAATTTGCGCAATACGGTCCCCATCTTGAATCACTTGAATTTCATTGGACAAGTTGATCAAAATAACTTTGATCTCTCCTCTATAATCTGCATCTATAGTGCCTGGGGTATTCAAGCATGTTAGCCCTTGTTTAATAGCAAGTCCGCTTCTTGGTCTTACCTGTGCCTCCCAATTATTTGGCAAAGCAATGTGCAACCCAGTTGGAATCAATGCACGCTCTAGTGGTGCCAACTGAACGGGTGCAGTGACAAAAGCACGTAGGTCTAAACCAGAGGACCCTTGCGTTGCATATGCTGGCAAGGGATGATGACTATGGTTCACAATAGGAATGAGTGTAGACATGTGCTACAAAAGTAGTTAAAAAAGCAGGTAAATTGAAGCCAGGTCGCTTTAGTTAACAAATTATTTAGAAGTAAAATATAGAGCCAAAACGCAAGGTATTTGACAATGGATTTCTAGTGATGCCGCCCCCTGTAGGAACTAGATAGGAAATATTGAATTTAGACTGTTGGTATTGGAAACTAGAACCGACTGTAAAATATTGCATGCTACCCAAGTTCTTATTATTGTCTACAAAATAGCCCGCCCTTAAATGAAAACGATCAGCATAATTGTATTCAGCCCCTAATGAAACTTTTAATGATTCGGAAAAAGGGATACCATATTTACTTGAGAAAGAGTTAAACCAACTAGCCACAACCGATTGAGAATAATATTGATCTTCTAATTCTGGGTCATTCCCAATTGGACTTGCTGGCACCATCAATCTATTCACATCTAAACCAAATTCAATTGAGTTTTCTTCGTCAAACTTATTTAAATAGGCCGCTCCTAACCCAATATTTGCGGGAATAAGGAATTTATTTTTTGTTTCATTTGTGTAACTCACTTTACCTCCTAAGTTGGATAAAACCAAACCTGCATGGAAGCCTTCTAAGTCCTCGTTTTGTTTGTAGAATAAACTAATGTCTCCCGCGAAAGTATTGCCAGCTTTGAATATTGTATTATTGAAAGGTCCAGACACTAATCTAGAATTGATATACCTTAAAGTCACCCCCATGCTCAGTGCATCTGTTAATAAAAGATTATAACCAAAATCAAAACTGAATTCAGAAGGTCTTTGAGATGGTAAAGTAGAGTTTCCAGATTCGTCTGTGAAATCAATATTACCTAAACTAAAAAAACGTAATGAACTATTGATGCCACTAAAACTATTTAATTTCTTGAAATATCCAGCACTCGCCAAATACACATCACTCAATCCTAAATCTTTTAACCATGGTGTATAATTAATTAAAAAACCACGATCATTCTTTAAGTAAGGAATCTTTGCCGTGTTGCCAAAAAGATCATTGGCTTCTGGAGACATGGCAATAGATAAATTACCCATACCACCAGACCTTGCATCTGGAGAGATCAACATAAATGGCACAGCGGTACTTTGTAATTTAAGCCTAGTTTGTGCTGTTACTGAACTTGCAACAAAACATAATACGACACAGATGGCTGTTTTGACTAGGGGGATTCGGATCATACTCAAATGCTTTAATATTCTATATAAGTAAAGATAACCTTAAAAACAATATTTAAAATTTTAAAAGGCTATTTATCAATTGTTCTACCAAGCCATTTTGGGTAACTATAATTCTATAATAATACTTCCCAGGTAAGAGTAGCCCCCCATTGGTAGAAAGTCCATCCCAATCCACCATAATTTTATTGCCCCTTGGTTGTATTTTTTGGTTCTTAGAAAAATATCTACTACCACTTGCATCAAAGACATCCAATTGCACTGTAATTGGATCTATTGTATTATTGACCTCAAAACTAAACTTTGCATTGGTTTGAACAGGATTTGGGATCACCATTAGATTTCGAATATTTTTATTTTTTTCGCTAGGTACTTCAATCCAAATTGTGTCTTTAGAGACATTCCCTAAAAGATCCCAGGCCTTCATGATCAATCTATGCTTGCCTGCTTCCAAGACTGGCAGTGGGTATTCAATTATTCCTGACTGATACGCATTCATATCATAAGAAAAGAAGGTGTTCAGGTTGTAGTTTTTGACTACCGTGTCGTCAATGATTAATTTTAAATCATGCCCTAATTGATTTCCCGAAGACTGTATCCCCGAACTGTCGTTTAATTTTACATATAAAGTAGCTGGCGCAGTTACCCAGTCTCCCGATTTGAAATGGGGCGCATTCACATAACTGTAAATGGACGGGCCAGTGGTATCTAGTCTATTTTCTGTGGTTTCCCCTTGTATAAAAATAGATTGAAATTGCATGCTTGCATCCGCCGTATCATTGTAGGCATAGAGTTGCAGTTTTAATGCTGCTGAATTAGATGAAGGCAGTGCGCCTGGTAGGATAAAACTGATTTCAAATTGTCCATTTTTTACTGTTGCCTTTCCTTTAAACAAGGCCTGCTCTTGTGTTTCTATTGGAACAGCCTGACTATTTGTTTGATTGGCTAAGGTTTTTTTTGTGCTTGGCGCATCCCATAAAACCATATCCATTAAACCATTGAAATTTTGAATAGCTTGGCTTTTTGCTGACAAATTTCCTTTTAATGTGTACTTCTCTCCTGCTTTTAAATACAAAGTATCTGACCATGGTAACTGATTCAAGCTGGTACAATTAATTTGGTATTTTGGTTGTGCAATGCGCATGGCAGGGTCACCCATTAAGCCAAACTTAAAGGCATTTAATCGATCCCCATTTTGATTAAAATTATAATTTTTTGCTGCTTGTAATGCTTGTCCAATAGTCGAATAAATCCCCTTTGAATTTGGCACCAATAATGCCTGCATGAACGCATCATTAATTTGCTTGTTACTGTATGCAAATACGAGCCTATTGGCTGCAACCAGTGCAATGATTCCTTTTTCATTTTGCATTAAAGCATCAAATCCTATTGGAGCGGTTGCAGGTTGATCATAGGGTGCAAAATCACATGATGCTGTGACCATGATAGGCAATTTACCAGCATTATTCCAAGACTGTATTTCTGATTTAGAGATCACAGCCTCCTCTGTCAAGCGCAAATAATTTCCGTGGCCAGTATAATTTAATAGGAGTGTACCGGCCTGTATAGATTCTTGAATGGCTTTGTTGACGTCTGGATAAGTATTACCAGTAAGCGTTTGATTTGCTTTAAATAAATCCAAATATAATTTTCGATGATTCCAGTTCGTTGTTTTGTTTTTTAGATTGTCAATGATTTCCTCTGCATCCTGAAGATGTAAATTATAGTCCGCATCATCCGCAACCCAAGTCAATTGATTTTGCCAAAGCCCCATTTTTTTATTGGATTGGTATTGAATTAATTTCTCCACCATTTTATTCGCTTCGGCAATCGTTCTTGCAGGTATCCTACCAATTGCTAAACCAATAGAATCAATGGTTTGAGCAAACTGAATTTGTTTGTCCGATTTTTGTATCGCATAAAAATCATCCGAACTATAGGAAGATAAAATAGCATTAGATACCTCACTAGTGTAGACTGGCAATTCTTTATTCAGCTGAATTTTTTGAGCATTAAAATTACCCATGCCCATTAATAAAACATAAGCAGGACTCGATTGATTTTTTAATTTAGATTGCTCTATGATGTACTTTAAAAAATTTCGAATGGCAATTGGCGAAGATTGTCCACCAGCCATTTCATTGTAAATTTGGGTAGCGTTAAAAAGCCCTACCTTATACCCATTTTGCTTTTCATGAAATACTTTAAGTGTCATTGCTGCTGGGTAATAATCAGGAGCTGTAATGATGATGTAGTCTAGTGGACTAATTGTAAAACTACTATCTCCAGGAATGAAACTAGAAAACTGTGCTGAATTGATTTTGTTGGCTTCAAAAACATAAAAATATTTACTCGCGCTATCCGCAGCTTTAAATGTAGCAATGGCATTTGGACCCAATTGAGCATTCAATAATATGGGCTGGTGATAATGACTTAAATCCAAAACCCTAGTTTGAGTGGTCGCATTTTGAATTTCAAATTCAATCAATTGTGCTTTTGATTGACTCGTTTGATAGTCAAAGCCAAAGCCTGTATTACCCCAATATCCAATAGTTCTTTGCCCATGCAGCGCCATATAATCAACCCAACCCGTTGAGCTGGCCGGTGCATTAAAATCTACTTGCAGGTTCACTGACGTTAAACTTTGTCCTGCTTTTAGTAGCGTATTTTTATCTAACCCTATTGTACTGCTATCAAAACGGATTTTATAAGCATCATCAAAAAGATTTCCAGAAACAGTACTCAAACTTGCATTCCTCATCAACTGATCGTTCAACTTGATTGTAAATCTGGCATCTACCTGATAAGAGGATGCTGCCAATTGACTTTGAAAAACAATTGGGGCATTTAATTGTAAACCCTCCATATTGAGCGGGATTGACATGGTTGTTTTTTTGCCTGCACCAATACCCATCGCATCCCCAAGCCATATTTTACCACTACTTAAAATATTAATAGTGTCTTTTTCTACCAACCATTTGGCAGGATAAGTTTGAACTAGTTTTGTTGAGGCCCCCGTCGTATTAAAATTGGTTATTCTTTTTCCGCTTGTTCCAATGCGAATAAAAAAAAACAAGGAATCATTGCTTGTGATTTTTTGACGAATTGGTGCTTCATTCAAATTGGACTTGACCCATTTATAATGACCCTGTGCATAAAACAAGAATTGATCTTGGTCATCTAAAAAACCATCTCCCCCATCTTGCATATCAATGGCTATTTCTGTTAAACTATCGGGTAAATTATTGGGGACTTTTTCGCTTAAAATAGATAAATCCATCCCATACAATTGGACTTGATTCGCATTGACTTTGCCCGTAAATCCCATGGCTTTAAATTGAGCACCAGTGAGTTTATACACCCCTTCGTTTGGCACAGCTATTTTAACCCAATTCCCTTTGGAAAGCATGCCTACCTGTCCCCATCCAGGAAGGGTGAGGCAGCATCCAATTAAAAAAAATGTTAAAACGCCAAGTTTCATTTGCTAAAATTAGGCTTTTACTAACATAAGATTCTATTTGCATTTGAATAAATGAGTGAAAAAGCAAGTATATTCGCAGTGAAATTTAAACACCCCCAGCTTAAACAAAACAGATGAATTTTATCAATAGCATATTATTATTTTTTGCGGTACTTTTTTTAGGCCCAAAAATGATCGCTCAATTCGATAGTAATGAAAGCAACAAGGTTGCATTTGCCGGAAAAGATGACCCATATGACAGCACTATTTTAATTAGAGGGGGCACATTCGCTATGGGAATGAACCAAGAAAACATCATGGGTGATTGGAATAATAATTTGCGTAGAGTCACCGTGAGTTCATTCAGAATTGACCAGTATGAAGTGAGTAATAAACAATACAGAAATTACATCAAATGGCTTGAGCGCGTTTTTATTCCACTAGGGAAAGATTCAATTGTGAAAGCAGCACTTCCTGATACTTTAGTATGGAGAACTGACCTTGCATACAATGAACCAATGGTAGAAGGTTATTTTAGAAATAGAGCATTCGATGATTACCCGGTGGTTGGTGTAAGTTGGGAACAAGCCAATGCTTATTGTAGATGGAGAACTGACAGAGCCAATGAGAAAACTTTAATTCAATATGGTTTAATTGATCCAACTAAACCTTATATAGGAAAGATGGAGACCAAAAATAGTCTTGTTGATAGCAATAAAACAGCAGTGACATTCACTCCTACCACAAGAGTAAGAACTAAAAACTTAGGGGATTACGTTTTAATTCCTGACTTTAGACTACCTACTGAAGCAGAATGGGAATATGCTGCAAAAGTATCAAGTGGTAAGAACTATATCTCTAATTTTAATAATCCAAAAGCGGGATCTAATTCAGGTACTCCCAATGCAAGTATTGTTGCATCTAACACCCCTTACCCATGGAGCTCGAATGGAAATGATGGATTAAGAAGCACCCCAACAGGAAGAATGAGTAAAAAGGAAAAGGACAACCGTGGTATGTTCATGGCCAATTTTAAAAATGGTAGTGGTGATTATATGGGTATGGTAGGATATGCAAATGACGGTGCAGGCTTCCCAAGTAAGATTAATAGTTTTCTACAAAATCCATTAGGCTTATATAATTTAAGTGGTAACGTCAACGAATGGGTAGCAGATATTTACAGGCCAATGAATAGTATTGATATGGATGATTTTAATCCGTATCGTGGCAATAGTGTACTAGATGGAGATGATGCAAATACTTCTAGTTATGAAACAGGCACCAATACATTGATCTCTAATAAATCAAGGGTCTACAAAGGAGGAAGCTGGAAAGATCGTCCTTATTGGTTGAATCCTGGAACTAGAAGATATTTAGAACAAGATAAAACTAGCAGCACCATTGGTTTTAGATGTGCTATATCTGCTTTTGGAATGGATACGCCAGATGCCAAAGAAGATCAGCCTAATTTATGGCAGAAAATCAAAAATATCTTTTAATGAATTTACGCATTGGTTCAGGGATAGATTTTCATCAATTGGTAGCAGGCAGAGATTTATGGATTGGAGGAATCCTTATTCCACACCACAAAGGCGCTTTAGGACATAGTGATGCAGACGTTTTATTACACGCAATATGTGACGCACTTTTAGGAGCATTAAGCTTAGGCGATATAGGCACACATTTTCCAGATACTGATAATGCATTTAAAAATATTGATAGTAAGATTTTATTACAAAGAACTTACGATTTAATTACAGCTGAAGGATATCAAATAGTGAATATAGATGCTACGCTTTGCTTAGAAGCGCCAAAAATTAAACCCTATGTGCTAGCCATGCAAGAATGCATTGCTTCTATTTTACATATTGGCAATAAAGACATTTCAATTAAAGCAACCACTACTGAGACCATGGGTTTTACTGGTAGAGAGGAAGGACTGGTTGCAACAGCAACTTGTTTATTGATGGCAAAAAGCTAAACTCAATTGCTATGAAGCTTGGATCAATCGAAGATTTATATTCTATTTATTGTGCACATCCTTCTGTTGTAACAGATACCAGAAAGCTTAAATCTGGTGATTTATATTTTGCATTAAAAGGCCCTAATTTCAATGGGAATATTTTTGCAATTGCTGCATTAGAATCAGGCGCAGCTTATGCGATTGTGGATGAGGCGATTGCTGACAGTGATTCCTATCAAGACCGCATCATTTTAGTGCAAGATGTTTTAAAGACACTGCAGCAATTAGCAAAATACCATCGTCAACAATTTGACATCCCTTTCATAGCCATTACTGGTAGCAATGGCAAAACAACTACTAAAGAATTGGTCTATTCAGTATTAGCAAGCCATTTCAAAACATATACCACTCAGGGAAATTTAAATAACCATATAGGTGTGCCATTGACCTTGCTAAGTATTCCGAAAAATGCAGCAATGGCTGTCATCGAGATGGGCGCCAATCACCAGAAAGAAATTGAAAGTTATTGCGCTTATACTTTACCAACTTTTGGCATGATTACCAATTGCGGCAAAGCGCATTTGGAAGGATTTGGCGGAGTGGAAGGTGTCAAAAAAGGGAAGGGTGAATTGTATGATTTTATACGCGCAAACAATGGCACAGTATTTATCATGGAGGACTACCCTTATTTGCAATCCATGTCTCAAGGCATCACAAATAGGGTTAGTTATGGACAGTTCAATGGACAAATACAAGGTGAAGCCATTGATGCGGACGGCATGTTGACAGTCAAAATAAATAAAGGAATTGATTTAGATACCATACAAACAAATTTAGTAGGTAATTATAATTTACCCAATGTGCTAGCTGCAGTTACGATTGGTCAATACTTTAAAGTACCTAATGAAAAAATTAAAGCAGCAATTGAAAATTATATCCCAACCAACAGTCGCTCACAATTAGTACAGTGGAAAAATAACGAAGTGATTTTAGATGCTTACAATGCAAATCCTTCTAGCATGAAATTAGCGGTAGAAAATTTTGTAAAATTAAATAAAGCCAATAAAGTAGTTTGCTTAGGTGGAATGAGAGAATTGGGTGCTGACACATTAATGGAACACCAAATGCTGATTGATCAATTGAAACAAAATAATTGGAGTGAAGTTATACTTGTTGGCGCTGAATTTAAAGATTGCAATCATAACTATCCATATTTTGATACGGTACAAGATGCTAAAACCTGGTTTGATTCAAAACAATTTAGCGGCCATACCCTACTCATAAAGGGTTCTAGAGGTATTCAAATGGAGCAACTGATAGCTCCTTAATTTTCGGTACCTTTGTGGCATGAAAAAAAGCTACCTATACAGCACTTTGACCAATAAATGTCCAAGATGTAGAGAAGGGGAGCTCTTCACCTCTTCCAATCCTTACGATCTATCCAATATTACAAAAATGCATGATCACTGTCCTGTTTGTGGACAGCAAACTGAAATTGAAGTGGGATTTTACTATGGCACAGGTTATGTAAGTTATGCATTGACAGTCGCGTATTTTGTTTCCATGTTTGTTGCTTGGAAAGTATTAATTGGGATGACTTGGGAATTAGATGACAACAGAATGTTTTATTGGTTAGGCACTACAATATTTTTATTGATTTTACTACAACCTATTTTAATGCGCCTATCTCGTTCTATTTGGTTAGGCTGGTTTGTATCTTATAATAAGCATTGGAAAAATGAGCCTTTGGAATACAATGAAAGAATGGATGAAAAAATGAAAGAGATTTAAATCAATTTCTTTTTTCAACGTCTATTGGGATTACCGGCTGCGTTGCACTTCGCCGTCATCCCGGAGTTTCTCTTTTACCAATGCCTTTCAACTAAACGCTATGCGTTTAGTTTGCTTTTTTAACGCTCATCCGCTCAATCAAGCAAGCTTGTTTCGCGGCCTCGCATTAAAAAAGCCTATCACTTTCGTGATAGGCTTTGCAGAGAGGAAGGGATTCGAACCCCCGATACGTTGCCGTATACACGCTTTCCAAGCGTGCTCCTTAAACCACTCGGACACCTCTCTTTAAGGATTGCAAATGTAAAATAAATAATTGGTTTTTAGGCATTACCCAATCCAAATAGCTTTTCGGCATTGCTTGTTGTGATTGCTGCAATTTCATGCAATGGCAACGACTTTATTTCAGCTAATTTCTTGGCTACTTCTAACATGTAAGCAGGTTCATTGGTTTTGCCTCTATAGGGCACTGGCGCCAAATAAGGTGCATCCGTTTCCAACACTAAGTATTCCATAGGGATGTCTTTTACTGCTTCAGCTACGCCCGCATTCTTGTAGGTCAATACACCACCCAATCCTAAATGAAATCCCATGTCAATAATTTGTTCTGCAGATTCCTTGCTGCCACTAAAACAATGGAACACGCCACGTAATCCTTTTTTAGCAAAAGGTTTTACCGCTTCTATGGTTTCGCCCATGGCATTTCTTGTATGAATGGCAATTGGCAATTGTAAATCTATAGCCCACTGCATTTGTGTTTCAAAAACAAATTGCTGTTCCTTCGCAAATGTCTTATCCCAATAAAAGTCCAATCCAATCTCACCAATAGCAATGAATTTTCTTTTCCCTATCCAATCTTCTACCAACTTTAATTCTTCTTTATAATTCTCCTTCACATAACATGGATGCAAGCCCATCATAGCAATACAATTTGCAGGAAATTGTGCCTCCACTTTCAACATCGCATCCAATGTGGTACTATCAATTGCGGGCATTAGAATTTTATCGACACCAACTGAAATAGCATTTTTTATAACTACATTTAAATCTGATGTTAATTCCTCCGCATAAACATGTGCGTGTGTGTCAATAAAATGCATAATCAACTGGTTTAAAGCACAAAAAAAGGACTTTTTTAATGAACCACATACTAAAAGACATTATTTATGCGTTTATGAATGAAATTACTAACCCATCCCTTTAAAGGATGTAAACTTTGTTTTTTATAGGGTACGGATTATACAGCCGGGGTTTCTACCCTGGCTTTTTTGTTAATAGCGTTTTATGGCATTTACAAGGCTTTAAATTGATACCCTAGCTTGGAAAAATGTGCCAATACTTTAGGCAATGCAATGCGCAATCGATCCATCGCTTTTGCACTATCATGAAAAACAACAATAGATCCAGGCCCTGCATGTTGAATCACATTTTGGGCACACTGATCGCCGGTAATAGTAGTATCAAAATCTCCACTCAATACATCCCACATCACAATTTGCTGCGGTAAAGCAGGATTCAAACGCAAAGCTTTTATTTGCGAGAAAGAAATCCTTCCATATGGTGGTCTAAATAAATTAGAATCGATCAGCTTTGTTGCTTCTTGAATATCGGCAATATAATTTTCGGTATTATTTTTCCAACCATTCATATGGTGTTGGGTATGGTTCCCAACCACATGGCCTGCTGCACCTATTGCATCATAAATTTCGGGGTGCAATTGTACGTTTTTACCAATGCAAAAAAAACTTGCTTTAGCATCAAAATTTGATAATTGTTCCAGTACAAATGACGTGGCTTCCGGATGAGGACCATCATCAAAACTTAAATAAAGCACCCTGTCTTGATTGGGCTTGCGCCAAATACAAGACCTATAAATAAGCCTTAACCAAAAGGGTGTTTTAATGAAATACATACTCAAAGATAAATGGTTCTTTTGCCTGTTTGCAACTTATCTTTGTAAAAATAAAGTGCACATGGAAAATTCGGCTGATCAAATGGTAAGAGTTAGGTTTGCCCCCTCTCCCACCGGTGGTTTACACTTAGGTGGCGTACGTACTGTTTTATTCAATTATTTATTTGCAAAAAAATACAAGGGTCAATTTATATTAAGAATTGAAGATACCGATCAGTCTCGTTTTGTTCCAGGCGCTGAACAATATATTTTAGACACCCTTGCTTGGTGTGGATTGACCCCAGATGAAAGTCCAGTTCATGGTGGCGCTTACGGCCCTTACAGACAAAGTGAGCGTAAACCCATGTATAAACAATATGCATCGCAATTGATTGAGCAAGGCAATGCCTACTATGCTTTTGATACTGCCGAAGAATTGGATGCAAAAAGAAAAGAGATTCCAAATTTTCAATACAATCGTGCCACAAGAATGGGCATGAAAAATTCTTTGAGTTTGCCTGCAGAAGAAGTGACGCGATTACTCAATGAAAGTACCCCTTATGTAGTGCGTATCAATATGCCAGATTCAGAGGAATTGGTTTTTGAAGACCTGATTCGTGGCGAAGTAAAATTTGATACCAGCATGGTGGATGATAAAGTCTTATTGAAAGCGGATGAAATGCCCACCTATCATTTAGCGGTAGTGGTGGATGATTATTTAATGAAAATTACACATGCCTTTAGAGGAGAAGAATGGTTGCCAAGTGCGCCTGTTCATATTTTAGTTTGGAAGAATTTATTTGGTTTGGATCAGATGCCTCAATGGGCGCATCTTCCTTTAATTTTAAAACCAGACGGCAATGGTAAATTAAGTAAGCGTGATGGAGACCGACTAGGTTTTCCAGTTTTTGCAATGGACTGGACAGATCCAAATACAAAAGAACCAACAATTGGATTTAAAGAAAGAGGTTTCTTGCCAGCAGCATTTGTGAATTTATTGGCGATGTTGGGATGGAATGACGGAACAGATCAGGAATTATTTTCCTTAGATAGTTTGATTGAAAAATTTAGTTTAGATAGAGTGCACAAAGGAGGTGCTAAATTTGATTACGAGAAAGCAAAATGGTTTAACCAAGAGTGGATCAAACAATCCGATAATGCCTATTTAGCAAATTTAGTAACACCTTCTTTTGAGGCTGCAAAAATTGAAATACATGAACCAAGTTATTTGGTAAAAGTCATTGGACTCGTGAAAGAACGTTGCCAATTATTACCGGACTTCATTCCTCAATCATCCTTTTTCTTTACCGCAGCTACCGAAATAGATACGGCATCCATCCTGCCAAAATGGGACCCAGCAAAAGCAGCATTTTTTACATCAGTAATGGATGCATATAAGCATCAGACAGTACCCAATGATGCCACTTTATTGGAAGCGCATTTTAAATCATTGGCTACGGAACAAGGACTTAAACCAGGTGACTTAATGTTGCCCTTTAGGATCATGCTTGTAGGGGATAAATTTGGCCCAGGTGTTTTTGATATTGTAGCGAATATTGAAACCCAAGACGCAGCAAAACGTATCCAATACTGTTTGGATTTGTTGTCAAAAAATTAATGTAAATTGTAGTAAATGCAAACAGAAAGACCCATAAGAGTTTTAGTAGCCAAAGTTGGTTTAGATGGTCATGATCGTGGCGCAAAAGTGATTGCGACTGCGCTAAGAGATGCAGGCATGGAAGTGATTTATACTGGACTAAGACAAAGTCCCGAAATGGTTGTTCAAGCTGCATTACAGGAAGATGTAGATGCCATTGGTATTAGCATTTTATCTGGTGCACATATGACCGTGTTTCCTAAAGTATACCAATTGATGGTAGAGAAAGGATTGAAAGATGTCCTACTCACAGGGGGCGGTATCATTCCTGAAGAAGATAATAAAGTATTACAAGATATGGGTATCGGCCATTTATTTGCACCGGGTACCAACACAACAGATATCGCAGCATACATTAAAAAATGGGTTGCTGAAAACAGAAAATTCTAAGGCCCTATTTTATTTATTTTAATTATTTATTTGTTCATAAAAAATTAACGTCTATGTCTTTTCAAACTTTGTTTACAAAAATGGAAGATCATACTTTGATCATTACCATCAATCGACCAGAGAAATTAAATGCATTGAACCAACAAGTCATGCAAGACTTAGACGCTGTATTTGATCGAGTGTATAAATTTCCAGAAATTAAATCGGTAGTCATTACAGGTGCGGGACTAAAGAGTTTTGTGGCTGGTGCAGATATCAAAGAATTTGAAGACTTGTCTAAAGAAGAAGCAACTGCTTTGGCTAAAAGAGGACAGGATGTATTTTTTAAAATCGAAAATTCGCCTAAGCCAGTGATTGCCTGTGTGAACGGATTTGCTTTAGGTGGTGGATGCGAGTTAGCAATGAGTTGTCATTTTATCATTGCATCGGACAATGCTATTTTTGGTCAGCCCGAAGTGAACCTAGGCATTATGGTAGGTTATGGTGGATCTCAAAGATTGACCCAAAAATTAGGTAAAGCCAGGGCTATGGAAATGGTGATTACAGGTAACAATATCAAAGCCGAGCAGGCTTTACAATATGGCTTGGTAAATTATATAGTACCTCAAGCTGAACTACTAGATAAGGCATTTTCTTTATTAGCTGCTGCACATACCAAGGCGCCACTAGCCATCGCCAACTCCATCAAAGCTGTCAATGCTGCCTGGGATGAGTCTGTCAATGGATATGAAGTGGAGGCCAACCTATTCGGCGATTGCTTTATCACAGCAGATTGCAAGGAAGGCATCCAAGCCTTTATTGAAAAAAGAAAACCGCATTTTACAGGGCATTAACCCATTTTTTAGCTGAATTAAATGATCCTAACTGACACAATTTTATAATTGCTGTCATACCTTTGCGGTATTAAATCTGCAAGTATGGAATATAGAATCGAGAAAGACACCATGGGTGAAGTGAATGTACCCGCTCATGTTTATTGGGGCGCACAGACGCAAAGAAGTATCGAGAATTTTAAAATTGCACAGGACATCAACAAGATGCCTAAAGAAATTATTAAAGCATTTGCTTATTTAAAAAAAGCAGCTGCCTTGACTAATTTTGATGCTGGTATTTTACCAAAAGAAAAATGTGATTTAATTGGTCAGGTCTGTGATGAAATTCTTGCAGGAAAATTAGACGATCAATTTCCATTAGTAGTTTGGCAAACAGGCAGTGGCACACAAAGCAATATGAATGTGAACGAAGTGATTGCTTACCGTGGTCACGTGCTTCAAGGTGGCAGCTTAAATGACAAAGAAAAATTTTTACATCCTAACGACGACGTGAATAAATCACAGTCTTCCAATGATACTTTCCCAACTGCCATGCATATTGCAGCCTACCAAATTTTAAAAGAAGTGACCCTCCCAGGTATCACCGCTTTAAAAAATACTTTGGATGCAAAGAGTGCGGCTTATATGCATATTGTAAAAATTGGTCGTACCCATTTTATGGACGCGACTCCTTTAACATTAGGTCAAGAAATAAGTGGTTATGCAAGCCAATTAAAACATGGGTTAAAAGCCATTCACAATACATTAGATCATTTAAGTGAATTAGCGCTTGGTGGAACAGCTGTTGGAACAGGTATCAATACACCAAAGGGTTATTCAGAAAATGTAGCTAAGCATATTGCCAATCTTACTGGATTGCCATTTGTGACTGCAGAAAATAAATTTGAAGCATTGGCTGCACACGATGCGATTGTAGAAGCGCATGGCGCATTAAAAACGGTTGCTGTAAGCTTAATGAAGATTGCCAACGATGTGCGTATGTTGTCCTCTGGACCTCGCTCTGGTATTGGTGAAATTTTTATCCCAGACAACGAACCAGGTTCTTCTATCATGCCAGGTAAAGTGAACCCTACACAATCTGAAGCATTGACCATGATCGCGGCTCAAGTCATGGGCAACGATGTAGCTATTAATGTGGGTGGATCGATGGGCCATTTTGAATTGAATGTATTTAAGCCAGTGATGATTTATAATTTCTTACACAGTGCAAGATTGATTGGAGATGGATGTGTAAGCTTCAATGATAAATGTGCAATTGGCATCGAACCAATCGAAGCGAATATCAATAAGCACGTGAATAATAGTTTGATGTTAGTGACTTCTTTGAATACGAAGATCGGGTATTATAAGTCTGCAGAGATTGCACAGAAAGCACATAAAGAAGGTACTACGTTAAAAGAAATGGCTGTGAAATTAGGATACGTTACTCCAGAAGAATTTGATGCTTGGGTAATTCCTGCTAATATGGTAGGATTGTAGAGAAAAGAATTTGGACCAATAAATATTGTGGTAGAAAATATACTATTCCGTAGCGAACGTTTTTAGAGAGCCAAGGAATAGGTATATTTTCTACCACTTTTTAGTTTTAATTAATTCTTAATGCACTCTTTCTCCGTTAGAGTAAGTCTTCAATACTTTAATTTGCAGGATACTATCTGTAGACACTTTCATTAAGTCTTTATCGAGTAAGATGAAGTCTGCTTTTTTGCCTACTTCTATAGAGCCCACTTGCTTTTCCATACGGTTGGCTTTCGCGGCCCATATCGTCATTCCACGAATGGTTTGTTCGCGCGTTAATGCATTCTCCATTTGGAATCCACCTGCTGGAAATCCTTTGGCATCTTGTCTCGCCACCGCAGCTAAAAATGTTTTGAATGGATTGATTTCTTCTACCGGAAAATCTGTACCCAATGGTAGCCACCCATTTTGATTCAATAATTGTTGAAATGCATAACCACCTTTTAATCGCTCAGCACCTAATCTTTCTCCAGCCCAATACATATCACTTGTCGCATGTGTAGGTTGCACCGAAGGAATGATGCTATACTTTCCAAAATAATCGAAATCATTAGGATTTAAAATTTGTGCATGTTCAATGCGCCATCTTTTATCGTTCTTTCCTTTTAAATATTTTTCATATACTTTTAACACGACTCTGTTTGCGCTATCTCCAATCGCATGGGTGCACATTTGAAAATCGGTGTTGATTAATTTGGCTGCCACTGAATCAAAATGCGCTTGACTACTTAATAAGAACCCACCCCAGCCTGGTTGATCTGAATAATGTGCTATCAATGCGGCGCCTCTTGAACCAAGCGCGCCATCACCATATACTTTCACGCCTTTTACCATTAGTCGATCAGTGGTATATCCATTATTGGTAAAATAAGAAGAAGCATATGAAGCTGGTTTATCACTTAACATCACATACAAACGCATTTTTAGATCATTGCTTTTTTGTAGTGCATCAATCATATCAATGTCATTTGGATTTAAACCACAATCTGTAATAGTCGTTAACCCTGTTGCGAAACAATTTTTTTGAGCTGCTGTTAACCAATTTTTATAATCCTCCTTGGTTGCTGCTGGTACATTTCTTTCTACCACGCCTACTGCATTATCAATTAATAAGCCGGTCAACTTTCCACCTGCCACCACAAAGTCTCCGCCTTCCATCGTCTGCCCTGCTTTCACCCCAGCAATTGATAATGCTTTTTCATTGGCAATACTTGCATGGCCATCTACACGTTCTAATAAGACTGGACGATCAGGAAATAAAGTATTCAATTGCGCATTGGTTGGAAATGCTTTGCCAGGAAATCTATTTTGATCCCATCCTCTTCCACGAATCCATCCATTGCCCGGATGTGTTGCCACAAATGCTTTCACACGATCTAACACTTCCTCCCATGAATTTGCAAACATCAAGTCTACTGCATACAAAGATTGTCCATAACCTAAAAAGTGTGCATGCCCATCTATAAATCCAGGATATACCGTGGCGCCCTTTGCATCCACCACAGAATCTGCTTGATAGTTTTTTAAGATCTCGTCGTTGGTGCCCACAGCCACAATCTTGCCATCCTGCACTGCCATTGCTTCTGCCACAGTAAAGGTTTCGTTGACTGTGTAAATCTGAGCATGGTGCACAACTAAGTCTACTCTTTGATTGATACATGAACTGAATAACACAATAATAGCAAT
>CAMDNL010000016.1 GCA_945902975.1 Chitinophaga pinensis | reverse complement strand
TCTGCTTTTTTAGTTTCAGCGTGCCCTTCAGCTTTGTGTCCAGCCGCTTCATGTCCTTCTGCTGCATGACCTTCTGCTTTTGCATTGTCATTTCTAACTTTTGCTAAGTAAGTCACATTCGGTAACACGTGTAATTGCTCTAACACAGTGAAGTTGCGGTTAGGATTTTCTGCACGCACCATTGTGATCGCACTGTGTTTGTCGTTCGCGTTACCAAAGCTAATCGCGTGTGTAGGACAAGCTTGTTGACAAGCCACTTTCACATCTGAATCTACCATTGGACGAGAATCTTTTTTCGCTTCTAATTTTGCAGCTTGTAAACGTTGTACACAGAAAGAACATTTTTCGATTACACCACGAGAACGTACTGTCACATCTGGATTCAATACCATTCTTGTTAAGTCATCGTTCATGTTTAATACTACATCGTTCACTTCACCCACTTGGTTATCGGCAAAACTATCTGCACCAGTGTAATCAGCCCAGTTAAAACGACGCACTTTGAAAGGACAGTTGTTCGCGCAATAACGAGTACCAATACATCTGTTATAAGTCATTTGGTTTAAACCTTCAGAGCTATGGTTGGTTGCAGCTACTGGACAAACGTTTTCACAAGGAGCGTTATCACAATGCTGACACATCAATGGTTGGAAAACCACATTCGGGTTATCCATATCACCACTAAAATATTTATCGATACGTAACCAATGCATTTCATGGCCGCGTAAAACTTCTGGCTTACCAACAACAGAAACGTTGTTCTCTGCATTACAAGCTACTACGCAAGCACCACAACCATTACAAGTGTTTAAGTCTACATTCATACCCCACTTGATACCTGGTCTTTCATACACAGGGTACATGGTACCTTGTTTTTCAAAATTCGCTAACACTTCTTCGCTGGTCATTTTTTCGCCACCCACAATTTGACCTTGCAATTCATGAGCACGCTCTTCGCGGATCTCAGTTGGATGCGCTAAGAAAGATGCTAAAGACAATTCTTTCACCACTTCTGTACGATTACCTTGAGCAGTGTCGTAACGGAAATGCGTTTGTGTTAATGCAACTGGATAAGTTTGATCCGTCACAGTTAATTGAACATCTGCTTGATCAAATGAAATCGTTTGACCATTGAAGCTAGCAAAAGGATAGGCGTTTTTACCAGTACCAATCACCGCTTTACCTAAGGCTTCTGCGCGGCCGTAACCCACAGCGATACCAATGGTAGAAGGATGAGTTCCTGGAATAATTAATACAGGTAATTCAAGACTCAATTTACCTACAGTCACCTTCACCACTTTTTTAGGAGGTTGTACTTCGTACGCATCTGCTTGACCGCCATTGTTTAAATCAATGTTCAACAATGTTCTTGCCATGGCAGGTGATACTATAATATAGTTATCCCAAGTAGCACGTGTTACTGGATCAGGTAATTCTTGTAACCAAGGGTTAGAAGCACCTTGACCAGCACCGATACCTACTTTTTGATATAATGCTAATTCAATTTTATTCTTATTATTAGAGGATGGTTTTTTTGCAGCCACCGCAGCACTCGCAGAAGCAACAGTAGCACCGTTCAAAGATGCGCCCACAGCAGCAGCTGGTGTTGGATTGATCAAACCCGCTTGTAATGTTTTATCCCAAGCAGATACACCACCTAATTTGATGGACCAGAAATTCTTTAAGTACGTTGTATAATCATTTACATCGCCCGCCCACTTCAACAAACTATCTTGGAAAGCTCTTGTCTTAAATAAAGGAGCGATCGTTGGTTGGATGAAAGAGAAATGACCTGTTGCAGGTTCTGCATCACCCCAGCTTTCTAAGAAGTGCGGAGCAGGAATAACGTATTTACAAAGTGCCGTTGTTTCGTCTAATTTTTCGTTGAAAGAAATCGTGGTTTTTACTTTCGCTAAACCAGCTTTTACTTTATCCGCGTTAGGCCAAGAGTAAACAGGATTTGCACCAACAAATAAAACGGTGTTGACTTTACCAGCGTTCATATCATCTACGAAAGCAGCAAAATCGCTATCAATACCTTGACGGTAATTTAATGTGGTACCAAAATTAATGGTGTTACCATTTGCACCTACTGCATCGTTGATGGCGTTCACTAAAATTTGAACGTTTACATCGTTGCTACCTGCAACCACTAATGCAGCACCTTTGTGCGCAGTCAATGCTTTTGCAGCAGCTTCAATACCCGCTTTCAAAGTTGCGTCGCTTATATTATTTACTGTTCCACCTTTTACAGCGTTCAATAAACCAAGTGCAATCGCACCCATTTCGGAAGGACGGCATAAATATTTTTCGTCTGCATTAGAACCAGTCATACTCGCCACTGTTTCAAAGTGGATATGCTTGCTCATTGAAATATTTTTCTCGTCAATTTTTTTACCTACTGCATATTGAGCAGCAAATTGAACTGGATTCAACCAAGTACCTAAGAAATCGGCACTCAAAGAAACAATTGCTTTTGCTTTATCAAAATGGTAAGAAGGCATTACGCGCTTACCATAAGCAGCTTCGTTCGCTAACAACATCGCACTGTGCGAAACAGCGTCATAAGTCACGTGCTTGCCACCGGGATGTTTAGAAAGAAACTGCGCAATAATATTTTTAGTAGAAGGAGAAGTAATAGAACTAGAAACCAATACCACATTACCGCCTAATTCAGCAGCAATAGCTTTATCAATGGCTTCGAAGCTTGCTTCTTTACCAGCGATTAAAGGAAAACGTAAACGAGCAGTATCATATAAGTCTAACACAGCAGCTTGCACTCTTGCAGAAGTACCACCACCAGTGATAGCAGATAAATCGTTTCCTTCTAATTTGATAGGACGACCATCACGCACTTTCGCAAGTACACTTACTACGTCACCATCTTGTACATAAGTCGTTGCATAAAAATCTGCAATACCTGGTACAATATCTTCTGGCTTATTGGCAAAAGGAATCGCTTTTTTAATTGGCATTTCACAACTCGCTGCCGCAGCTGCTGCAGCCGTGCTGAATCCTAAGTATTTTAAGAAATCACGACGAGGTGCTTTCGCTTGTAAAAAACTTCCGTTTTTTGCCATCACAGTTTCATCTTCCACAAACGGAAGAGATTCTGTAAATTCATCTTTCACCTCTTTGTTGTAAGTCTCAGAATTATTTAATTCTCCAAAACTTGACCAGTGCTTTTTTTGCTCCATAGTAATGTATATAAATATTACGCGTCTCTTTTTTTTAATCCTCTTTTTATCTTGTTCTAGTCTTGATGACTACTATTTTTTTTAAAACTAGTAGTGACATTTTTGACACTCCGTACCACCAATTTTTTCAACAGTGATGCCTTTAGCGCTATCAATTTTCCCAGTACGAATATCTTCGTGGTATTTCTCGTAGATGCTATAGAAACCATTGTCTTTAAATTGCACTTTTGTTTCTCTGTGACAGTTCACACACCATCCCATACTTAAGTCAGAGAATTGTTTTACTTCACCCATGTTCTGAATTTCACCATGACATTGTTGACAAGCAACTTGTCCAGCGTTCACGTGTTGTGCGTGGTTAAAGTAAACGTGGTCAGGTAAGTTGTGGATACGAATCCACTCAATTGGTTGTGCTTTCGTTGCATCCCAAGGTTGACCTTCTGTAAATCCAGCGTATTTGTATAATTTTTTAATCTCAGCAGTACCATCTACAATCTCCCCATTCTCTCTCACTAAAGGATCACCTTTGTATTCGTTAATTGCAGTGTGACAGTTCATACACACATTCACACTTGGAAGCGTCGCTTGCTTACCTTGGTAAGTACCACTATGACAGTATTGACAGTTAATTTGGTTTACACCAGCGTGCACTTTATGAGAATAGTAGATAGGTTGCTCTGGTTGATAATCTTTAGAGCGACCTAAGTTCATCGCACCTACTGTCGTATAATAACCACCTAACACAAATAACAAAATAGCTGTGAAGGCGATGTATCTTTTATTGCGATAAAAAGGAATTGGCGCTTGAGGCGTCACACCTAATTTATCGTCTGATAATTTTTTTAAGTTGCTGTTCACTTGCAATAAAATAATCGCAAGCACTGCTAAAATCAAACTCAATATTCCAAACACTAAAGAGTTGTCAGATTCAGAAGCAGGAGCACCCGCAGCTGCACCGCCTGCTGGCGCTGCGCCTGGAGCAGGAACAGTTTTGATATAAGCTAAGATGGCATCAATGTCGGCATCAGATAAACCAGGAAAATTATTCATCGCCACTTTATTGTACTCATTGTACAAATTGGTAGCGTAAGGATCTCCTGTTTTCAAAAATGCAGCAGAGTTTTTAATCCATGCATACAAGTTTTGCTTATCAGGCCAACGATCTTCCACGCCAGCTAAAGCAGGACCAGTTAGCTTTTTATTTACCGCGTGACATGAAGCACAATTCGCAGAGAAAAGTGCTTTACCGTCTTGCGCATTTAGTTGATTACCTATAGCAGCACTAAAGGTGATAAATAAGAAGATCGTTACGATCTTAACTAGGTTTCTTAAAGTTGTCATATGCACGAACAATGTCAAGTATGGAAAAATATCCTTTAACGGCGCAAAATTAACTAAGAAACGCATTAAAAAGCTTGATTATTGCAAGTTTTTTTTTCTTTTTACTAATTGAGTTTCAATCTTGTGGGAGGGTTTTAAGTGACGAATGTCATAAAATTGTAAGCATCCAACTTATCCCTATAAATTTTGTTTAATCTTGTAGTAGAAATTCGAAAAAAAGAGGACCTTCGGGCGGCGAATTTTAAGGTCATTTTAAGAATTCAATATGAAATTTTAAGGTTGAAGAGAGAGTTGTAGGGTTTGTGAGGTCGATTTTAGCAGTTATCATTGAATATATTATGAAAAGTATTAATAAATTACAGCAAAAGTGGGGCGTTGGGCCGGTGCAATTTTGGTTAATCATGACCACATTTGCCTTGGGTGGAAGCTTGAGCGGGTACTTAAATAAGCAAATCCTGAATTTGGTGTTTTTGGAGAAAAATGCGGCATATTGGCTCATTTATCCCCTATTATTGACCATTTTATGGCCTTTTTCGGTGATTTTCGTGAGTTTTCTGACAGGGCAGTTTTCCTTTTTTAAGGGTTATTTGGGAAGAATTTGGGGTAGATTGAGCGGCGGGACTTCGAACATGGCTGCGACGATGGGATCTGAAACTTTGGGATCTGGTGATTCAGCATCCACTAGCCCTATTCACGTGGCTATTTTTGCTTCAGGGGCGGGATCCAACGCTAAAAAGATCATCGAATACTTTGAAAACAAGTCCACCCCCGTTAAAATCTCATTAATAGTATGCAATGTTCCAGGTGCAGGGGTATTAGAAATTGCAAAATCCAAGGGGATTCCAACCCTAATGATCAATAAAGAAGAGTTTACAAGCACAGGCTATGTTGAAAGCATGCACAATGCAGATATTCATTTTATAGTACTTGCTGGCTTTTTATGGAAAGTGCCCGAAGTGTTGGTGAACGCGTATCAGCCAGGAATGAAAATTGATGCTAGTATGGTGAATGGAAAAGTCAATACTGCTCGTGGCATTGTAAATATTCATCCTGCATTATTACCTAATTATGGCGGCAAGGGCATGTATGGATCACGCGTGCATGAAGCAGTGGTAGCAGCAGGCGAAAAAGAAACAGGCATCACCATTCATTGGGTAGATGTACATTATGACGAAGGCGATATTATTTTTCAAGCAAGATGTGCTGTTGATCCTAGCGATACACCAACAACAGTCGCTGAAAAAATTCATGTATTAGAACATCAACATTTTGCACCGACGATTGAAAAGATTTTATTGAAGAAATAAGTGCAATAAAAAAGGTCCCGAATTTTCGAGACCATCTTTAAAATATTTTTGAATAGTTTTTGATTAGCTTTTTCCAAACTCAATTGTGTTCAACCATTCTAATAAAACTCTAATTTGAAATTTAGTATTGGCGGTGTTAATAGCTCCAGTAGGATTGCTTAACACCATAAATAATCCAGTCACGCCTTTATCTTCTGCAATAAGTATATAATTTGGACGCTGAATTTTAAAATTAGGATTTACATTTTGCAAAGCTGTCAAAGCATTTTGAAGGTCTTGTTTTAACAATGCAAACGCTTCAGCAGATTGAATTTGCAAAGTATCAATCTCTTGCTTGTAAATGAATTGATCGTTCTTAATGATCACATCCACACTATACTGATTGTTATTGGATAAAGTATAACTGTAATTTAATTTACCGTTGTTGCTATACTTAATGATGCTATTTACTGAATTGGATTCGGTTGAATTGCTACTAGATTGTGCAAATAAATTATTTGAACAAAGAGATAAAAGCAAAACAAACGCAGCAAGGGGGAGGTTGAGCATTTAAAAAATTTGTTGCAATATTAAGTGAATAGATGTAAACGAATGCAACTAATTGATAAAAATCAATACATGTATAAAATATATAATTTTTAAAATATACAATTAAAAAATATACTATTAAAAAAGTTTAATATTAATAATGAAATCTTAGTGAAACTATTTCAATCTTATTTTCATTAATCACTCTGTAGGTAAGCCTATGTACTTTGTTAATTCTTCTACTCCAAAGGCCGGAGAGTTCATATTTAAGGGGTTCTGGATTCCCAATTCCGATGTATGGGTTTATTAGAATATTTTCTAATAAATTGTCAATTCTTTTGAGGATCTTAACTTGATGATTAAGTTTCCAATATCTTAAATCAGCTTCTGCAGTTGGAGAAATAATTATTTCCAGATATCTTCAAGTTTAAATTTTATTCCTTTTCCATCTTTCAATTCTTGGATACTATCTAATAAATGCTTTTTGTTATTAGGAGTGGATAATAAATACATTGTTTCTTCTATTGCATTAAATGCTTTTTGAGAGATAACAACAACGTTTCCTTTGCCCTTTGGCCTTTTGATAATAATTTGATTTCTATTATCACCACATACTTGTTCAAGTTCTTCAGCTAGATTGCTTCTGAATTCAGTAACGGAAAGGACCTTTGTCATATTTCAAATTTGTACGAAATTACGTACGTTTTTGAGATATACCAACTTTCTTTTAACCAGGCATGCGAGAAATGTATTTCTCAATTTCTTTAATCTGATCTAACACTTGTTTAGTAGATGGCTTGCAAGCTTTTGCTTTACGGAAGAAATCTTTTGCAGCGCGGAACTCACGTTTATTCATAAAAATTTGACACATGCTTAAGTAAGCTACTGCTTCTGATTCTTTATCTGGGATGCCCGCACGAATTGCGGCACGAATGTAGGCTTCACCTTGTTTGGTATCTCCTTTTTGCATTGCCATCATCCCTAATTGTAATTTATTGGCACCCTCCGCTTCTGGCATTGCAGAACCAAGGTCGTTACTCATTTTAAGGTGCTTCTCGGCCGTGTCAAAATCTTGTTTTGCCATAGCGATATTACCCTTAATAGTATAGTAAGTGCTTCTTACAGGAGTATATAATAAATTAGGAAACCAAATAGTCGCTAAAATGCGCTCTACTTCTTCAATGTTTCCCGCTTCCATCGGCTCTTGAACTAGACGCAATGGACCAATAAAAATATGACTCAATACGCCAATCACGCCAAGCATGTACAAAGGGAAAACAGGCCAAAAATTAGCCAGATCGGTTATTTGAAGGATAGCAGCGCCAAAAATGGCAATTAAGCTCAACCAAAAACGAAACTTGATAATGATATTGTAAAAGCCCATAATGATGTCGATTTGAGCTGTGAAGATACCAAATTATAGCATAATAATGAGCCGCAGTGATAAAGTATGGATGCTTTAAAAAGAATAGTTATTTTTGTCCTCCTTAAACGGTCTTTAGGCCAAGTTAAGACTCGAATCCCAGTGATTCGATGGTCCCGTAGTTCAATGGATAGAATAGGTGTTTCCTAAACACTAGATCCAAGTTCGATTCTTGGCGAGACCACAAAGCCTCAACACACAGTGTTGGGGATTTTATTTTTGCAAAGACGCGAAACAAGCTTGCTTGATTGAGCGGATGAACAGAAATAAAACCAGCAACGACCGAAGGTTGTTGCGGAGGGTTTGAGTAAGTTCAATACGGAAGAAGACAGTGCGAGCGAAGCGAGTACTGTCAGTCTTGGAATAAAAGTCGAAAGCTTACAATTCCACCTCCATTAACTCTTCTGCAAGTTTATGTAATGAAAGTTGAATTTTGTGCTTTTGAGCAGCTCTGGGCTTTTTTAAACCAGAAGCATAATGTTGAATTTGTTTTTGCTTTATTCCAGTAATTCTTTCAAAAGATGCATTGGTAAAAACACCCTTATAGTAATTCAATAAACTTTGGGTGTCGAATCTATACTTGATTTTATATTCACCTTGAAGTTTTTTAGGAAGTATGTTTTTATTATACTTTTTATATAATTTGATAGCACTTAAGATAGACTCCTTCGCTTCCACAACAGTTTCACCTGCACCAAATATTCCATCCAAGTTTTCAGCATAAGCCGAGTAATGGTCTTTTGTTTTTTCAATCACCACTTTAATTGTATTCATGCTTAGCCTTTTAAATTCATTACTTTAATTATTTTATTTAATAACCCCCAGCCCACCTCTTTTGCACCATGATAAGGAACAGGATATTTCATCCCCTCTTTTTCATAGATATAATGGCTGCCTTCGGTTTTTAAATGCTTCCATCCATTTCTTTTTATAAGTCGATGTAGTTCACTGGATTTCATAAAACACATTACTGTGATTTTTATCCTGTACATAAAGGTAGTAAAATTACTACCTTTAACAAATTAAATATTTGCAGAAATCATCAGCACTCCAATAATAGCATTAATAAGGATTGGTGATTAGCGTATAAATACGCTATTAGTAGCTCTACTTCTTAGAAAATTTCTGTCTTAAAACCAATGGAATAAATAAAGGCGCCTCCATTAAATAACGGCGGTACATTCTTTTGGGTTCTTGGATTAAACGGAACAGCCATTCAAGGCCGGCGCCATGCATCCACTTTGGTGCACGTTTTGCTAATCCAGCCATCACTTCAAAAGCACCGCCAATGCCCACATACAAAGCAGGATGGAGTTGTGCTTTATTTTGTGTGATCCACAAATCTTGTTTAGGCGCGGTTAAACTTATGAGTACAATATCTGGTGCAACTGCATTCACGGCATCTACCATTTTTTTATTTTCTTCAGCGTCAAACACAGGCATGAAAGGAGGAACATAGATGCCCACAATCTTACAATTAGGATATTGTTGTAAAATCACTTGCTTTAATTTTTCACCCACACCAGGCGAAGCACCTAATAGAAACAAGCTAAAGTTTTCATTGGCAGCAAAAGCAACAAGACTTGGGAGTAAATCTAATCCAGTAATACGTTCTACAATTGGCGTATTTAAAAATGTAGATGCCCATTTAACAGGCATGCCATCACAAAGCACATAATCTGAAGTATTATAAGCGTTTTGAACTTGTGAATTTTTATAGGCAGCTAAAATTGAATTCACAGGCGTAATGGCCACTTGAATCAATTTTTTGTTTTGAATTGCAGCTTTAAAATCAGAAAATAAATCCGAAGTAGTAATAGAACTTACCTGTGTGCCTAAAATATTAACGCGTTGGTGCATTTACAAATATACTGAAACAAAAAACCCGATAAGCAACTTATCGGGTTAAATATGGATCTAAAAAAATCATGTACAAATTAATTCGAAATCGAAATCACCTTGGTATCCAATTGCTGATAGATACTATTGTTACTGATGTATTCTGGAACAAGTTCCTTCATCTTACCCACCAATAACATTTCGTCGTTGGTGGTACTTAAAATGGTTTCTAATTCTAAGGTGTTCTGTTTTACCAATTCAAAGGACACTTCACGGACTTGAGCAATTAAAATCTTTTCGTGGTAGGTCTGTGTGGTATTTTCTGCATCGTTTAACAATTCCTCGTATAGTTTTTCACCAGGACGTAAACCGCTGTAAGTAATGTTTACATCAATATTAGGAATCAATCCATATAAACGAATCATCTTACGCGCTAAATCAGCAATGGCCACTGGCTTACCCATATCAAACACAAAAATCTCACCTCCATTACCCATGCTACCTGCTTCCAATACCAATTGACAAGCCTCAGGGATGGTCATAAAGTACCTAGTGATATTAGGATGCGTCACAGTCACTGGTCCGCCTTTTTCGATCTGTTCTTTAAAACGAATGATTACGGAACCATTAGAGCCAAGCACATTACCAAAACGAGTGGTGATGAATTTAGTAGCTAAATCTGGTTGATTAGATAAGGCTTGCACATACATCTCGGCCATACGCTTAGAAGCTCCCATCACGTTAGTCGGGTTCACCGCTTTGTCGGTAGAGATCATCACAAAACGCTCTACTTTATGTTGGATGGCTAAATCAGCAATTATTTTCACACCAATCACATTGTTACGTACAGCTTCTGTAGGACAAAGTTCCATCATAGGAACGTGCTTATAGGCAGCAGCATGGTAAACATATTGAGGTTCAAATTCCTCAAATAGTTTTTGCATCCTTGTTTTATTGGTTACATCCGCCAAATAACTAATGCAATTTATACGTGTACCATTTTCCTTTAATTCAAGTTCAAGATTATGTAATGGCGTCTCGGCCTGGTCACATAAAATAATGACTTCGGGGCTATAAGGAATCAATTGACGCACAATCTCAGAACCAATAGAACCTGCAGCACCTGTCACTAAAATACGTTTGCCTTTAATCTGTGCCTTAATTTCGTTGTTATTAATTTGAATTGGATCACGCTCCAATAAGTCCTCGATTTTAATAGACTGTAATTGTCTACTAGAGAACTTACCTTCTGCCCATTTTGAATAAGCAGGTACACTCAATACTTTAATATCATGGTCTAAACAAAAATCAACCACCTCGTTTTTACGTTTGGTAGGCAAAGTATATGTAGCAATAATTAGCTCATCCACTGGCTTAATGGCCACCATCTCTTTGAACTCATTGAATGAAACAATGGGTGCACCATTTAAATTTTTACTGCCTTTTTTTCTGTCATCATCAATAAAAGCAATCACTTGAATATTGGCAAGGCCATCGTTCTCAAGCACACGCTGAGTAGCTACACCAGTCGCTGCTGCACCAAAAATCACGACGGATTTTTTTTGCATTTTATAATTCTTAGCATAAGCAAAAAGATATTTTATCAATACTCTATAACTTATCAAGAATAAAAAACTAAAAATGGTGTATAATACAATAACTAAAGTAGTCATGGATAAAATAGAACTAACACCAAGTGCTACTGTGTTAATTACTAAAATAATAAAAGAAGATAAACCCACGGCAATCGCAATGCGAAGCGCATCTTGTACACCCGTGTAACGCACAATACCGGTATAAGATTTAGTGGCAGAAAAAACCAACCCATTCACCAACAACATTAAAAAAGTGGCATTCAATACATGTGACCAATTCGTTACAGCTAGTGACACATTTTGTTGAATCAAAATTGCAATGAATAACGCAGTCACAGTGGCGCCTAAGTCTAATAAAAAAATTACGTACTTAGGTACAATACTGAAGTTGTTAATCTTAAACATACTTGTTTTGTGTTCAATCAAATCTTAGGGGGGTGGGTTTGAAGAGGTGAATTAAATCTAGTTAATCTAATGTAAAGTTAGGGAGCAAAAGGGTTCAAAATGCGCGCAATCAATACAAAATAATGATTAAATATTATAAGTTTATTGATAATCAATGATTTAGAGGTTATTTGCAGCCTGTTTTGCCTTCCAAAGCTTTACCTCGTAATTAATAGAGTTTAAGGAATGGTCTTTATCTATCCAATGTAAAAAGGTATTTAACGAAAGTCCGGTAGGGCTAAGGGTATGGGTGACTAGGTTTTTACCAATCACGCTGCTAATTGTTTCCATCTTGTTTCCAAACAAATAGGTGTTTTGATTTTTGATTAAGAGCGTATCGTTTAACACATGTTGCATCAGCACATTACCTGCATTGTCTAAAGCCAATGCCAATTCTAAAAAATAGACAGATAAGGAGTACACTCTTTTTGCCAAGCTCTGACGTATCACCGCATACAAAAAACCAATAGGTGCCGTGGTAAAAAATAAAACAAAAGCAATGCAAAAAAGCAATAAACTCTTGAATAAAGGCATGCGACAGGTTTGTATCATAAATTATTTTTTAGAATATTTTCAATGAGAAAAAAGTAGTGAGTCAAGCGTAGCAATTGTTTGTAACAATCACCTAGAATTCTTTCTATATAAGCATTTCATCCGCCTTCATAAATATAAAATTAAAATTTGGTAAGGCCTATTTTAATCCTAGATTTAATCAACCAAACTATTTATGTATGAATAACAAAGCACTACTTGTTGGGATCAATGCTTATCCTAATCCCAATAATAATTTAAGGGGATGCATTAATGATATTATAGATATGGAATATTTTATTACTATAAAAAACAAAGTGTATGCAAAAGAAAATATCAAAACATTGACAGATAGCTGGGCCACTAAAAAAGGTATTTTAGATCATTTAAATTGGTTGCTATTAGGAGCAAGTGCTGGAGATCAGATCTTGTTTCATTATAGCGGACATGGTGCGCAGTTGCCTAGCAAAGGACATGTATTTGAAAAAGACGGATTGGATGAGATTATCTGCCCTTATGACTTTAGTGATGCAGATGCAAGCAAAACGGCCATTACTGATAAGGAATTTGCCAAAATCTTTGCGACCATCCCCAAGGGCGTGCATTTTGTATGGATATCGGATAGTTGTCACTCTGAGGATCTATCCAGAAAGCAACATATTGCTCCTGATACAAGGTTTAGAAGATTCAATCATGAACCACAACAAGGGGGCATTACTCCAGCAGCAAGCCTCGGTGCCGAAACCATCCCCTTACATGGAGCATTATTGAGTGGCTGTGCTTCGCATCAGTTAAGTGCCGACGCGTATATTAATAACCGGTTCAATGGCGCATTTACCCATTACTTAATTAAGAACCTAATCCAATACGGACAGGATGCGAACATGCAGGACATTGTAAAGTTTGTGAACATCGATTTAATGGACAATGACTATGATCAAAATCCACAGAGTGAGGGATTATTGAAGACCACAAAATTCTTTGCATCTTAAACAACTAAAGTTATCCATCAAATAATCATTCAAATACTTAATTAATACTTTAATTCATCCTTATGAAAATAAACTTAAACGCTACTGTGCGTCATAAAACAATAGTAAGCTTTGTAATGATGCTCGTATTGAACTGCGGGGCTGCGCAAGCGCAGCCCCAACAAGGCCTAATGAGTAGGCTAATAGAAATTAAATACAGTTCAGAATTGTATTTAACTACTCAAATTAAAAATGAAACGAATCTGCAAAAAAAGGATAGTGCACTTGCTATATACAATACCATGCGCTGGAAGGTAGATGGATTTGTGTATCAACTAAGTAGTACACTCATCACTAAAAATAGTCCTAAAATATTTAAACAAATAGATGATTGGTGTTATGGACAAAAAGAGAAAACACTCAACTTAACAAGTTATCAAAACATAGCAGTACATGTAGTGAGTTTTGCAGACATAGATGCTTTATATCAAAATCAAATAGTACCAAAATTATATAACCAGCCAAAAAGCTTAAACCTTACTACTAATGTGTTTTATTTATTGAAAGACTCCTACTCCATTATTAAAGGGCTGAGTGATTTAAAGACCCGCAAAACCATGGCGATAGTTGAAATGTTAGATCATGCAAGGCTGTTGTCTCCTGGGGAAGTTATGAAGGGTGGAAAGTAAAGGAATTAGTGTAGATTAGATTGATAATTGAATTTTACTAGTTCAAGGATATTGAAATTGACCACAACACTTTTGTATTTAACGAAAATCCTGATTTTAATTTACCAAAAGGTTTATTAAGATCATAATTAAAAAAACAATAGGATACTGGCAACAATCTTTAAAAGAAAAAACCACCAATTGGTGGTTGTATTTTTCTAAAATATTATAACTCTACTGATTTACTACTCTATCTCCAAAGCCTTTTCCAAAAAGAGTAAGAAAGATGTATTTAAAATAATAAAAAGTACTTAAATCCCTAATCATTTGAAAATCGGTTTGTGCTAATAATTGGGGATTCGACATATCTATTTTTTTTATTTGAGCTAGTCCAGTAATTCCTGGACGAATGCAATAAACTCCCCGCGATTTACGCTCCATAATTAGCTCCGTTTGATTAAAAAGATTTGGGCGAGGTCCAACCAAACTCATATCCCCAATAAGCACATTCCAAAGTTGAGGAAGTTCATCAAGTTTATATTTACGCAAGATACCTCCAAAGTTGGTAATTAAATTGGAACTTACTAAATGTGTAGCAACTGAAGGAGCATTTACATGCATTGATCGAAACTTTAATAAGTTGAATGGCTTCAAGTTCTTACCAACTCGTTCTTGATAAAAAATTGGTAACCCAGTATCAAAATATCCAATAATAAACAAAATTATCAGTATTGGGCTCAATATTAAAAGTCCTAGAAAAGAAAATAATAAATCGAAAAAACGAATCATAACTAATTATCTGAAATTTTAAAACCTTTTAAAATTGGAGTTGGATTCCACAAAAAAATTTCACGTGCCTTGGTGTCATCAAAAGTTAAATTGGAAGTAATTTTTCTCAATTTAATGGAGTTTATCAGTGCGTTTGAACCAAATAAATCACCTATAAGAGCTATAACTTTTATAACCAAATAATTAAGATTTTTAGGCGGTTTTTTTTTCAACTGTTTAGAAATATAATTTGATAGCTCATAAAAAGATGGATGATGTCCATCTGTTAAATTGTAAACTCCTCCAACTTCAGCTGCTATCAAAATATATTTTGCAACATCGTTAGCTAAAACCATGCTTTTTTTAGACTTTCCATTTTCTATATTAAAATAAAAACCTTTTTTTATACTATTGATCATTGAGCCAAGGTTGCCAGGTGGTTCAATGCCAGCAATTAAAGGAAGTCTTAAAATTGTACAAATTACATTATTGTTATTACACCAATCTAAAATAATCTTTTCAGCCTCAATTTTACTCAACCCATATGGATCTTTTGCAAGTAATTCAGAACTTTCGTCAATATTGTAACCTGAAACAAGACCATAAACTGAAACTGAACTTATAAAAACAAACTTAGATGGACCACACTTAGTTTTGAACAATTATCAATTGAAAATCAATTAGTTAATTTTTGACTGCACACTAAATTGCACACTTTATAAGGTGGTGTAAATCAACGTCATTCAATTATTGTGTGGATTTTTTTAAAGAGATTGGACAAAACTTTAATCCCTTTTAATTCAATATTTGATATTGAAAGAGCGAGTTCAATGGATAAATCTGGTTTCCTAAAATAATTCTTATGAAACGAAATATATTTTAGTGCATCTGCTTCTAAGCCTTTAGATATTTTAAGATTATTATTTCTTATTCTATTAATATCCTTACTAGTCCATTTTTTATATTTAGATTTTGGATATAACTTATTGAATGATTTACATATAGTTTTATTAGAGTAAATATCCTCAAACTCTTGCACACCTGCAAAAAATATATTATTAGTAAGAAAAGAATTATCAAAGCCGATTTCAATTAATTTTTTCTTTGTAACTACACTTCCAGAATTAGCGTTTTGAGTATCACTATCTAATAATAAAACAGTTGAAGCACTTTTATTAGTTCTCAATAGTTTTAAAAAATTATACCATGCTCCATTTGACTTTAAATTTACAAGTACAATTCCTCTTTCAGAAAGTGTTTTCTTAAACAATTTTTGATATAAAATTGGAATTGATGCCTCTTCGCTTTCTCCCTCTACTAACAAAAAACATTTCTCATAAAATATACTACTATTTTTTATTCCACTCAGAGTAGATACTTGATTGATAAAGTTTTTTACACTGATTTCCCCTTCAGATTTCAAATAATCAACCTCAGATATACCATTATCATTTAAAACATGTATGATAGATGTCGCGGGTGCTCTATCTATCATTGAAATTGAATGAGTTGCAATAATTGATTGGATATTAGTTTTTACATCATATGCAACTTCAGATATAGAGTTATACATCTTTCGTTGTGCATCATAATGTAAATTAGCATCTGGCTCATCATAAGCTCGAATAATACTTCGTTTCCTTAATAACTTAATTTGTATTTCTTTATCCCATTCTAGTAAAGAAAGAAAAATTCGTTTTTTTGAACCTTCTCCCTTATGATCTATTAACTTAAATCCGTGACCTTCATCTACTTCAAGTCCATTAAAATCGAGTCCTCTAGAGAAATCTATGTCTAGCCTGCCTTTTACTTTTTTTACGGCTGGATTGTAAAATTTAATTTTAGTAAGTAGATTCTGCTCAACACTTTTATTAAGTTTTAGTAGTACTTTTTCTTTTAACTTCTGCAAAGTCAAATTTTTAAGTTCTCCTGATTGATCATACATGCTATTACTATAAATCACATCTAAGGTTTTTTTAACTAAAGCAAGAGGATTTCCATAGATATGACTTCCGTAATATTCAAAATTAGGCAAGTGATTTGCAACTACATTGAAATCAATCGAAACAGATTTTTTTGATTTCGGTAATTTTAAATAATTAGCTTCTATATATTTTCGAATCTCTTCTTTTCTTTCTTCTTGTTTTGCAAATGTCCCTAATGACAAACTGGATAGTAATGCCTTTGTCTCTTCTACATTTAAATTTTGATAATTTTCTAGTAATTTATTTTGTAGTACTTGTTTATATATTGTTGTCTTAAATTTATCTCCTTTATAATAATTTTTTGTAATAATTATATTGTCATCAATTAAATATTGATTAATTTGATCTTTGTTATCTTGATCAAAAAGCTGAAATTTACCCTGTATTGAAAAGGTATCTAAATATTTATTTGTTGAATTATAATACTCTTCTTCAGCTGGTAATTGTTTATTTAAAAGTAACTCAATTGCCCTTAATATAGAAGATTTGCCTGAATCATTTTCTCCAATTAAAACAGATAAATCCTGAATAGGAATAACGGTTTTATTTTTAAAACACTTAAAACCCTCGATCTGTAGTTCTATCAATTTCATATTTCGCAAAATATTGATGTCATTGCTTTATCTCCCTTTTTATATTCGATTCTTATATTTTCAAACTTTCCTTTTAAAATTTCTATAGTTTTTATATTTTCAAAAGATAATAATTTCCAGCCTAATTTATTTGAATTTGAATAACCAGAAATTTGATAAACCCTCAATAAAATATTACCTTGTCTTGATACACCAAAACAATAAGGCTCCACTTCTCTTATGCCTCCATCATAGTAGAGGCTTATTAAATTTTGGTTTTTAATTGCATCAATTATTTGGTTTCTCATAAAATACATTTAATAATGAAATTATATTAATACAATTTAGCATAAAGTCTTAGGATTGTATTCAGTATTAATACCTAATCCTAAATAGCCTTTGATTCCCTTGCCGCCCAGATTTTCTCTAATTTTTCTGCGAATTCATCTCCTGAAACTTTAATATAGCGCATAAATGACTTATGAGACTTGTGGCCACTTATAGCCATAATTACCAATAGGTCTGTCCCTTTCAAGTATTCATTAGAACAGTATGAACGGCGGGCTGTATGCGTTTGTAAGAATTCATATTTCTTCTTCACTATCTGCTGGCGCTCTCTTTTATATGTTACCTGCTTGGTGAACAGAACTTGTAAGCTTGGCAGCTTAGCCCCTATTTGTTTTAGGATCTGATTAAAGATATTATTAGTCGTAACCTCCGGGAGTTGGTAATTATATTTATTTAATATCTGATTCACAATAGGGTGAATTGGCAATGTGACCCTATCCCCTGTTTTCTTTTGAATAAATGACAATCTGTTTTCACGTATTGCCGCTGTATCAATTGTAGTATAGTCCGAAAAACGCATACCAGTAAAACATCCAATAACAAAGACATCACGTACTATTTCATGCATTGGTTCATCAAACTCTTTCACCTCCAATAACTCTAATACTTCTGATTCTTTTAAGTAAATACTGTCCGTCTCCTCCCTTCTTGTATCAAATTCTAATTCAGATAATCGGGATGCAGGCAATTTCTTTAACTTAACTGCATACTTGATTACCTGCATTATTTCCATCATTGCTTTTGAATGTGTATTCATAGCAACTTCCATGTCATTAATCATAAAATCTCCAAAGGCATCAATATGTTCTTGTTTAAAATCACTCAAAGCAATTTCACAACCTTGTTCTTTTTGAAACTTATCAAACATTTTCTTAGAATTAACATAGCTAGATAAAGCCGTTGGTTTTAGCTTTTGTCTTTTAGGAGTTAATCTAATTCCATTAGCACAGTCACTGTAAAATTGTTTGAAGAAATCGTTGAATGATTCTTTGGTTACAACACTCTTCTTTTTCTCCTTATTGTACTTATTATATGGACTCTCTACTAGTTCCTGCAACTTCTCTTCAAGTTCCACAAAAGATAGTCTTGGTCTTCCATGCTTATATTGATCAATTAAATCTAAAATGGAGATTTCTAGTTCTTTAAGTATCCTAAGCACTCTGGTGGTAGTTGTTTTGCCAACATAGGGCCTAACAAAGCATTTCTTTTTATCCCAGTGCTCGGTGTCTATTGAAACACCTGTATATAAAAATATACTTGTTCCACTAACAGAGATCTTTGCTCTAATGCTAGACCTTTTACTATGTGGTCGTGATAATGAAAATGAAACTCCCATGATTAATTTTTTAAGTTTCTTAAGTATTTCAAGACATTACTTTTAGCAAAGTGCCAAGTTCTACCTGACTTTATGCCTACAATTTCATCTCTCAAGGCAAGTGTAGTTAGCTTCTGCTCCGACATCCCCAAAAATGCTGCCGTTTTTGATTTTGTCCAATTTTCTTCAGAAAATGAATCACTAAAGTTAGGATCATTTAATATTTGCCCAACTTCTTTTCTAATTACCTTAGCTATAACAGCTTCTAGGTCTTCGGGGGTAAGAATAAATACTGGCGTAGCCATATGTTTTTATTTATACTGTTATTGATATTGGGGGCATTCCATATATCAATTCTGTTATTGTTAAGGTCTGATGCTTTCAGTACCTAAATTTTATATTTTGTTACTTCTTCATACAATCTAAGCACACCATTTTCCTGTTTAAGCGTAATATTTGAAAATTTACCAGATTCAAGTAATTGCTTTACTTTATCGTATACGGGACCAACATTCTTTTCCTCCACTACTTCAATTAGTATTACGCCACAATCTTTATTATTAAGTTTTATACGCAACTCCTTGATGTTTTCTTTTCTTAATAACTCTAATACCTTAGATTCCTGTGTGGTTAGATTATATATTTTCTTTTGATCGTCAATTTTTATTTTTGGATTGGTATAAAATTCATCTAATAGGGAATGAAGTGGTACACTTATAAAAGGCTTATTTAAAAAATTAAGTAACTTTTCATCATCTACCATTTCTTTAAAAGTATCTGGCATAAAATATTCACAATTTCCATCTTCATCAACCAACAAGTTAATATGACGACGTTCAGCCATTAAGTTTAATACCAAAATATTAAAAGGCGTAAACTTCTCTTTAAAGAATTCCAGAAATTCAGTTGGATAATTTTCTTGAACAATTTCCCTCTCATAGTCATTTCGTAGTTGAGATTTAGGGCTAATAGATTCAAATTGCTCAAAGCTCAAATTCAACAAATCTTTAATTTCTTGATCAGTTATTACGCTCAAGTGACTTTTTAATTTTAAAATGGCTTTTGCTGGTAAATTCAATTTGCGTAAAGCCGCAACCAAACGCAACCAAGTGTACTCAAAAAAATTAACCCTTACCCATTCCCTAACAAGACTGTCAGATTGCTTAACATCTATGATACCTTCTCTTTTCCAATATGTCATCTCCTGTCGCTTCACATTTAGTTGGGCAACAGAGAACCTAGGTGCATATAATTCATCCAAGAAATTAAAAAAATCACGAGACTGATTCTCATCCTTTAATTTCTCCAAAAACCAGTTTATATCCTTATTATCCAAATTCATAATCAACAGTTAATATGCAAATATATATGTTTTGCATACAATTATGTTAAATTATTGTATTTTTGTTTTTAAAGATTTACTTATCTAAAATGGATCTAAGCCATTATGGTTATAAATCATTGATAATTAATAATATAACTATTTAATATGAAAGAGGGTAATGAAACAAAAATTGGTAAACTAGTAAAAAGAGTGGCAAAAATAAGAGTGTCAAAACGAACATTCCCTCCAAGGAAATGTCCACAGACTGGGATTGAATTTATCCCAACGGATAAAAGGCAGGTATATGTAAGCAAACAAGCCCAGATTGACCATAATAACGATCAAAGGGCTATTAAGCAGAAAGAGTTGAATGAATTTACTACTAGATTGAAAGTAAACCGAGATGTACTTAAGAAGGGGTTTGAAAAACTAGAGGAGTTAAAGCAGAACGCGATTGGTAAAGACATATTATTATTTGCAGGTTTAGATTTTAGCACCTACT
>CAMDNL010000015.1 GCA_945902975.1 Chitinophaga pinensis | reverse complement strand
CTTGAAATAACAAAGCCTCAACTTTCGTTGAGGCTATTGCTTTCTTTTTTGGTCGGGAAGACAGGATTCGAACCTGCGACCCCTTGGTCCCAAACCAAGTGCGCTACCGGCCTGCGCTACTTCCCGTTCCTATTACAATTTGCATTGTAAGTATTGTTAACCGGTATATAATCCAAGATAAGAACTTAAGAGCGGAGAGGAAGGGATTCGAACCCTTGGTACAGTTTAACCCGTACGGCAGTTTAGCAAACTACTGATTTCAGCCACTCATCCACCTCTCCTCCGAAACCTCTTTCGAGGGGTGCAAAAATAAGCACTAGTAAGTTAAATTCCTAAAAAAAGTCCGGAATAAACTAAATTAAGTTCAATCCGGACCAATATCTTATTTGCTTATCTATCAGGAGGTTCAGTCAATTTAAAGACTACATAGCTGCCAGCTGTACTTTCTGTGTCAACTCCATCACATTCTCTCTAAACATAGAGTCTGTATCCATTAAATCCTTCACAGTTTGACAAGAGTGAATCACCGTTGTGTGATCGCGGCCACCAAAATGCTCTCCGATTGTTTTTAATGAATTCTTTGTGAATGCTTTTGCAAGGTACATGGTGATTTGACGTGCTTGTACAATCTCACGCTTACGTGTTTTTTGTAACAATTTATCGTAAGGCACTTCAAAGAATTCACATACCATTTTTTGAATGGCATCGATCGTGATTTCCTTGCTACTTGTTTTCACAAAGTTGCGCAATACCTTCTTCGCTAATTCAACGTCAATTTCTTTTTTATTTAAAGAAGACTGTGCTAATAATGAAATCAAAGCACCTTCTAATTCTCTTACATTCGTGTTGATATTGTATGCCACGTACTTCACTACTTCCTTTGGCATATCTAATCCATCGGCCTTCATCTTCTTCTCTAATATCTCTATTCTTGTTTCGTAGTCTGGCACTTGAATGTCTGCACTCAAACCCCAACGGAAACGACTTAATAAACGCTCTTGTAATCCTTCTAAATCTTTTGGCGCTTTATCAGAAGTCAATACCAATTGTTTTCCACTTTGATGTAAGTGGTTAAAGATGGCAAAGAATGCGTCTTGAGATTTTTCTGCTCTGTTGAAAAACTGAACATCGTCTATAATCAAGACATCTATTAACTGATAAAAATGTATAAAATCATTGATGGCATTATTACGACTATGGTCTTGGAACTGATTAATGAATTTCTCAGAACTTACATATAAAACCACTTTATTTGGGTGGATGCGTTTAACATCGTTTCCAATGGCTTGAGCCAAATGTGTTTTTCCTAATCCTACCCCACCATAAATTACCAATGGGTTGAATGAATTGGCACCCGGCTTTTCAGCTACTGTCTTACCAGCACGGCGCGCAACCCTATTACAGTCTCCCTCTATGAATGAATCGAATGTATAATTATGGTTTAACTGAGGATCAATTTGCATTTTCTTTAACCCTGGAATCACAAAAGGATTCTTCACTGGGCTATCAATCACCAACGGGAAATTCATCTCGTTGTTATTGTATGTTTTCATGCCACTTGCTGGCACATCCATTGAGCCTTTATTCTTAGAACCATTGGCACCACTATCCACCATGATACGGTATTCTAATCTAGCATCCTTACCAAGCTCACGCTTTAGGGTTTTTGCTAATAGATTAACGTAATGTTCCTCGATGTATTCGTAAAAAAATTGGCTAGGCACCTGAATCATCAAAACCTGGTCTTTCAATTCAACTGGTTGGATAGGCTCGAACCAGGTCTTGAAATGCTGCCATTCAACAATATCCTTGATGATTTTTAAACAATTTGCCCAAATTAAATCTGCACTATTAGCCATTTCTTAAATCTAACCCTTTAAACGTGAATAAGTAATATTTTCCTCCGTAGACTAACTTCTAGTAAACCGGTATGCGAATATGAGATGTTTCTGTTGAAAAAAAAACTTTTTTTTTCCGTTTTTTTTACATGTCTCAAATAGGCCTATTCTTGGGGTCTTCTATCCGCTCAGTCAGGCGTTCAAGGTAGATACTTTTTCTTTAAAATGGACATTTTATCCACTTATTTTTTTTCTTACTAATACTAAGAATACAGGCCTTAACAAGTGTTAGGAATTGTTTTGATTCAGCCCCAAACAGTTATGAGCAAATATCGCTACCTTTATAGCTATAAATCATACTATGAGCTACGAATTAGTCGGCAAATTGATTGCCAAATACGAGACAATACAAAGAAAAGAGACGTTTAAAACAAGAGAATTTGTGATTGAGAAGTCGGAAGACATCAATGGCAAAACCATCACCAATTACGTAAAATTTCAATGTGTACAAGACAGAACTGCCATGCCTGACCGATTCAATATCGGAGACACAGTGAAAGTCCTCTTTAATATCAAGGGTTCCAAGTGGAACAAGGACGGAAAAGACAATTATATCACCAATTTAGATGCTTGGAGAATGGAAGCAGTTGCCCTTGGTGGCAATGTAGCACCTTCTGATGCTGGCGCCTATTTTGATATGCCTGCTGGGGATCCAGCTGAGGGCAGCGACGACTTGCCTTTCTAGAATAGTATAGACACATATTAAGTCTCAAAAAGCATTTTTTAGGATAAAAACCTAACCCCTATGCAAACAACGATACAATTAAAAATAAAGCCAGCCGACGCAGCCAATGCGTCGGTTTTATTGGCAGCTATAGCTCAAGAACTTGGCAAATCCATTAGCCAGGTCAATGGCTATCATATTTTGAAGCAATCCATTGACGCCAGAAGCCGTCAACAAGTATGGATGAACTTAACGCTTCAGGTTTTCATAGATGAGCCTATTTCCGATCGAGACATCGAACCCTTTCTTTTCCCTATCCTTCCAAAAAATGCGAAAGAAGTCCATATTATTGGCGCTGGGCCTGCGGGCTTATTCGCAGCCTTAGAATGTATTCAATTAGGCTTAAAGCCAATTATATTGGAAAGAGGTAAGGATGTGCGCACAAGACGAAGAGACTTAGCAAGATTGAACAAGGAAGGGATTGTGGATCCTGAAAGTAATTACTGCTATGGAGAAGGGGGCGCAGGGACTTATAGTGATGGTAAATTATATACCAGAAGCAATAAGAGAGGTAGTATCGAAAAAATCTTACGCCTATTTTATCAGTTTGGTGCCGACGAAACAGTTTTGTATCAAGCGCATCCGCATATTGGCACCAATAAACTACCTCAAATTATCACCGCCATGCGCCTTCAAATTGAAGCAGCTGGCGGTCAGGTTTTATTTGAAAAAAAAATGGTTGATTTTGACCTTGAAAATGGGGTTATTCGTCGCATTCATTGTGCAGATGGTTCCGATTATTCAGTGGAAGCAGTTTTACTTGCAACTGGCCATTCTGCCCGTGATATTTTTGAACTGTTTTATAAAAAGCAAGTGCTGATTGAATCAAAACCTTTTGCCTTAGGAGTGCGTGTGGAGCATCCTCAAAATATAATTGATCAGATTCAATACCATTGTTTGACAAGAGACCCCAACCTTCCTCCCGCAGCATATAGCCTTGTAGAGCAAGTGAATGATCGCGGCGTATTTAGTTTTTGTATGTGCCCAGGTGGTATCATTGCCCCTGCAGCCACGGCACCAGGAGAAATTGTGGTGAATGGATGGAGTCCTAGTAAAAGAAATAATCCATACGCCAATAGTGGTATGGTGGTGCAAATAGATTTACCAACAGCAGCAAAGTTTTTAAAGCAAGCTAATAAGAAGGAAGTGGATTTAAATCATCCGCTTTTATTATTGGAGTTTCAACAATATGTAGAACATCAAGCTTTTAAAAGTGGTGGCGGATTGCAAGTGGCCCCTGCGGCAAGACTGGTAGATTTTTGTACACATAAATTATCCAGTGATTTGCCTGATGCAAGTTATTTACCTGGCTTACATGCCGCTGACTTGAGTGATGTGCTACCAAAGTTTGTACACGAAACTTTACAAAATGGATTTATGGCATTTGGCAAAAAGATGAGAGGCTACTATACCAACGATGCCATTGTGGTGGCAACAGAAAGTAGAACCTCTTCGCCAGTGCGCATTCCTAGAGATGCAGATAGTTTTCAGCATCCTCAAATAAAAAACTTATACCCATGTGGCGAGGGCGCAGGCTATGCAGGCGGAATCGTAAGCGCCGCAATGGATGGCCAGAAACTAGCACAAAGCATTGCGGCGCAATTGAAATAAAGTAGGTTGATTATACTTCCTACAAAAATAATATTATTAATCTTCTGGCTTGTCTTTTTTACTAATCAACAATCCATCTTGAATTAATTTATTTTGTTTAAAGGAAGCCAATTCCTTAGCCAAGTTTCCACCCACTTCTCTGGTTAAATTTAATTGAGGCTTGCCCGCATTCACCCAAGCAGTAAACCAAAAATCGGCAATCATATTGGCAGATGCAATTAATTGAACGTTCACCGTATTACCCAATGCTTTTGCATAAGCTTCGGCAAACGGTTTGGTATAAGATTTCACTTCCTTGCCATAACGCATTTGATTGCGGTACTTGGTGTCTGGTGTAAATTGCTTAGTCACTTCGGTTTCAATGGCTAACATTTGTGGTACCAATAAATGTGCTTTACGTATATCCATCCATAGCGCTTGAGCAGGGTTTTTCACATACTTTGCTTGATGCGGATTGTACAACATAAACTGATCTAAATTAATTTCAGGAATAAAAGTCTCCCACAAAGAGTGTAATCCTTTTTGTCCTGTCAATTGTCCATCATAGTTCATCGTAGTATGTAAAGGCACATGCAAGTCTGCTACATAATGCCCTAGGTCTGCAGCATAAAATAAAATACTGTCTTTATTTTTAGATTTAAATGCCGCAGTTAAATTATCTAATTGCACCATCGCATTATAAGGACCCCATCCCCATTTGATTAAACTATCCTTACCATATTTTTTTACAGCAGCCTCCCATTCAAATGGCATTTCATTTGCAGCATTTGGACCATAGGCTTCTAAGTCTATAAAGTGTTTGGTATCCTCTGTTTTGTCCTTATTTCTTCTGATATCTGGACGCGGTGCGTTCGCCACTAAATTGTCCATATCCGTATAAAAAAAGCTACGCATTGGTTCTGGTAAATTATACACAGCAATCTGATGGATGGTTCGGTGCACTAGGAATCCCCAACTAGAAAACCCTACCAAGGCTACCAATAAGAAAACATTGAGCACCGATTTTTTTGAGTACATAATCTAAATATTTGCACGAATATAACCCAATATCCCGAGCATACATTCGCTTAACTCGCCCTTTTGCCCGTTCGTAATAAATGAGGCCTGTAAAGTTCTAAAATCAATATAACTTTAGATCAAATTAAATGCCATGGAGCCATTATTAAGTTTATCCCATTTAGTGAAACATTATGCCACACAAAAAGCAGTGGATGATATTAGTTTCAATATTCAAAAAGGTAGCATTTTTGGCCTACTCGGGCCCAATGGTGCTGGTAAAACAACCTTGCTAAGAATGATCACTGGGATCTTTTACCCAGATGGTGGGGAGATTAAATTAGAAGGAAAACATTTTGATCCATTATTAGATATCCGTGAGATTGGTTATATGCCAGAAGAACGTGGCCTCTATAAAAAAATGAAAATTTGGGAACAAGCTTTGTACTTAGCACAACTTAGAGGTTTGTCCAAAGCAGATGCAATGGAAAAAATCAAATACTGGTTTGAGAAATTTGAAATGCAAAGCTGGTGGAATAAAAAAGTAGAAGATTTGAGTAAGGGGATGAGCCAGAAATTACAATTTGTCATCACGGTATTACACGAACCTAAATTAATTATTTTAGATGAACCATTTAGCGGGCTAGATCCATTGAATGCGAACTTAATTAAGGATGAAATTTATAATTTAGCAAAAAAAGGTTCGACGATTATCTTTAGTACGCATCGTATGGAACAGGTAGAAGAAATTTGTGATCATATTGTACTAGTGAACCTAGGAAAGAAAATTTTAGATGGCACAGTAGCTGATATCAAACAACAATTTAAAGAGTCTATTTTTGCTATTGAAACTAGTCATCCTCAATTGATCAAAGACAACGCCTTGTTCAGTATCCTAGACAAAGCAGATAAAAATCCAAACAAAATTTTGGTTAAGTTAAGTCATGCGGTGGCGTCCAATGAAGTCTTAAAGTATTTAATTGAGCAACAAATTCCTATTGTCAGTTACAACGAAGTGCTGCCTAGCTTAAACGATATTTTCATTCAATTAGTAGAAGATACCCACGCAAAAGCAAGGGCTTTTCAAAACATTTAAATACAGTTCATACTCAAAATATATTTTATGCATAAGATTTGGATCATCATACAAAGAGAATACACTAGCAGGGTTAAAAATAAACGCTTTTTATTGGTGACTTTTTTAGTCCCCTTATTAATGGTAGGATTGATTGTAGGTTCTGCCTATTTTTCATTTAAAGGCACCGAAGAACGCAAAATCGCAGTAGTCGATCCAAATGGTTTTTTTAAGGATAAATTAAAAAATAGCAAGCAATTAAAATTTGAATTCTCTAATGATGTGGACACAAGTAATTATCAATCAAAAGGCTACACCGATATTTTACTCATGCCATTATTTGAAGGGGATAAAAAAGCAGACTATATCTTAAGGTCTAAAAAATCGATGGGCTTTAATTTACAAGAAACCATTAGCAGAAAAATTAATGCAGCCATTGAAGACCGAATGTTAGAAAAAGCGGGTATCCAACAAAGTATCTTGGATTCGATTCATCAATCTGCACAAATAGCAGAATTAAAGGCTTATGAAGATGAGGGTAAAAAAAGTAAAGAAAGCAATGCAGGCTTAGCCATGGCCATAGGATACGCGAGTGGTCTATTAATTTACATTACGATGTTTATTTATGGCACCATGGTATTACGTGGTGTGATGGAAGAAAAAACAAATCGTATTGCCGAAGTGATTGTAAGCAGTGTAAAACCATTTGAGCTGATGCTTGGTAAAATTATTGGCATTGGTGCAGTTGGATTGACTCAGTTTTTAATGTGGATCATTGTGGTGATGACACTGACAGGCGTTGGTCTGAGTTTATTACCAGCAGATATACAAAATCAATTACAACAATTACAAGCATCTGGTGGACAGATGGGTGCTGCAGGAATGGCACAGGCAAGTGAATCTGCAAAAAATATTTATGCATTCCAACATGTAATATCTACAACCAATTGGCCATTGATTATTGGACTCTTCTTATTTTATTTCTTAGGTGGTTTCTTATTTTATGCTTCTTTGTTTGCAGCGGTTGGTAGCGTAGTGAATGAAGACCCACAGGATGCACAAAGTTTAATGTTCCCTATCACCATGCCAATCATTTTCTCTTATATTATTACCAATGTGGTGATACAAAATCCAAATACCCCGATGGCTTTTTGGGCTAGTGTGATTCCATTTAGTTCTCCAATGGTGATGATGGCTAGAATATCCTATGGCGTACCATCTACTGTGCCTTATTGGGAACTAGCTGTGAGTATGTTGACATTGATTGGTGGATTCTTATTAACTACTTGGTTAAGTGCCAAGATTTACAGGACAGGTATATTAATGTATGGTAAAAAAGTCACCTGGAAGGAAATGGCCAAATGGGCATTCGCAAAATCGTAGATTTTGAAAACTATGATTTTGTGAAATAAATTTATTTATTTCTAGATTAAAGTGCAATACGGATATTCACCCCTGCCCTTGTATTTGTAATAGGAGGTGCAGATGAAATATATGGTGTCGCCCTTCGTTGATCAAAGAAGAATCTCAAATTGATCTTACTACTCAATACATAATCTACCGAAGGCTGCAATGTGACTTCCTTTTGCCCACCTGTACCATAGGCATTGCTTTGATCCAGTCTGCTATTGCTATTGTAAACATCGCGCACGGCAACATCCAATCTTAATGTTAAATCATTCGCTAATCTACTATTATTCAAACCTGGAATTCTGAATGGTAATTTTAAACCTCTTTTACGGTAGCTTGTTCCTATCACCCACTCCGTACTATTGTTTTCACTCAATTGATAGTCTACTAAACTCAATGCCAATAAACGACTCTTCTTGTATTCAAAACGAATAGACCATTGTGTAACTGTTGTCATATTCAATCCTATCAATGGCTCCATTCTTTCACTGATAGTCACATTTGGAATTAAAAAATAGGGCACAAAATTACCACTTACTGTATCCAAGAAAGATGGCGCACTTAAACGATTGATATCCGCATACAATAATGAACTATTGAAACTATTCATGGATAAGCTTCCATTGTAACCATGTGTTAATGAGATATTGGAAAATAAGTTAGAAAGACCAAGTATGTTGGTTAGTCCATTATATAATAAATTCCAGTTTGGCATAGGTAATATGCCAGAGAATGGATTGGAACGTATACTTGAGTTGTTTTGATTTAGCAAGGCCACTTTTTGGGGATCCTTTCCGGTGTATGCAGCAATAAATGACGGAATCAATACATCCTGTGCATATTTACCATACCCAATAGCATAACCATTAGGATCATTTTTTTGATTCCAATAAGGATTCAAAGCAGCTACCCTATTAGAAATAGTTGCTCTATATTTTTGAAATTGAATAAACTGCGTGGAGATCATATTTGGATCATGCTTATCAAAGAAAGTTCTTAAAGCAACATAACTAATATTGAATCCCCCTGCTGACAATGGATTATTATGTGATCGATAGCCATTCATGTTTGCCGTTGTATCCTTAAATAATTCAGAATATTCCTTTGTAAATGTTTTATCAAACTTTAAGTCGATGATCAAAGTTTTAATTGGCTCAATCATAACCCTTGCACTCAATCTTTGGTCAAAACCTTGACGGAATAACATGTTGAAATTGGCATCCTTAGTAAGTAAGCCTTTTCGTTCTTGCAAATTCAGCCAATTACTATCAGGCTGCTTACCCATGGCATAGTCAAACCCAGGCGCAAATCCATTAAAGTCCTTATCTATAAACTGCACCCCAGACATAAAGCCTGGTAAACGGCTATTGTAAATTTCTGCATAATCCAAGGATGCATTTTGAACCATCGTCAATAAGCTTACCAAAGATTTTACAGGACCAGGTATATTCAATACTTCATTTGCTTTAAGCACCCTCATGGCAATTCGTTCCTGCTTCCTTGCCTCCTTCCATATCTTAAATGCCGAGTCTCTTGCTTTGCCTGTTAGTCCATTTAATGCATCTTGCTTTTTAGTAACTAATTGATTCGATAAAGGATTGGATGGATTTGAGGTAGGTTTTGCATTTGATAAAGCGGTTCGAATGAATTTAGATTTATTATATAAACTATTAAAATTGAACTGTGCATTCACTTGATGTGAAAGGGTATTTTCAATGGTGTTACCAAATGATGTAAACAGTCTGCTTGCACCAATCCAATTGTAATTGGTAGACACATTATAACTTGCCAATATCCAATCTGTCATTGGGAATTTACTAGTTGGTAAATCATAGCGTGCTGTAAAACGCTGATTGTATAAAGTATTACGTCCCCCTCTTATCAACATCCTTACTATGGAATCTTTTTTCTCTTTTGTATCTATTAACCCATCTGGCTCATCTATTCTAGAATTCAAATTTGCGATCATATCTAAGCTGATTGATCTTGTGACAGGCCAACGAAGATTAAAGATGCGCCCCATGGTAAAATATTTATCATAAGTGGTCTCCACTTTTTCTGTGGTACCATCAAATGAATTCACTATCCTAGGCGTATACTCCCCAAACTGACGATCAAATATGGTACGGTAGCTAATTAGACTTGGCGTAGGAGAAAAATTAAAATCTTTTATCAAATTCAACCAAGGAGACTTCGTTTTAATCAACTTTGCAAATGGCTGATAGGTTTTTGCTGTATTATTAAATGTATATCCAATTGAACCTCGATGCTTTACCACCTGATTTAATTCAACTAAAGGGCTAGTTTGTTGAAGTTGCGAATAGGAATAACTAAGGTCAACATTACTAATGCTCAGCAAAGTATTTCTTTTCCCTGGTAGGATTCTTACGTTGGTGAAATTCAAAGTCTTAATGGTACTTTCGTCAATTGATGCTCTTTTAATTGAATCCCTGATGGCACCTGAAACAGATTTTATTTTATCGGTATAAAGGATGTCTTTATTAAAAGGATCAAACTCGGGATTTTCTTGTGTTTTATTGATACCAGCAAATACAGGTAAAGAAATCTTGACTTGTTTTGGTAATAATTTTCCTGCATCAATATTAGTAGCAATATCTAACTGGGTAAATCCTGTTTTTGCACGTTCATTCATTCTTTGTTCTATACTACCAAAACCAGTAGTTCTATTATTGACAGAAACTGCTACTGATCCCAAATCCGCCATGACCACATCCATACGACCCAATGCTGCCCAAGACCCACGCTCATCTAGGTTTGAGAGTCTTAATTCATTGACCCAAACTTCGGCGTCCATAAAAGTCTCCCCCGAAGAATTTTCAAAGGCAATTAAGATCCCTCGGACTTCTCCTAAATTTGGATTTCCCATCACCGAATAAGTATGGTTATTGTCTTGAGGCCGCTCAAACTTTTTATTAAAATCAAAATTTTGATTATCTCTATCAATTTTAAGTTTGACCAAATCAATTAAATTCAAATTCATTTCATTTTCCAAAGGCCATACATCTCTTACTTCTGAAATAGAATAAGTTTTTCGTTTAGTCGTAGTTAATGGAATACGGATTTCATAAAAGTTATTTTGAAAATCCTGCCCAATTCTTAGTACCGCTGTAATCACGCCCTTCTCAACCACATCTGGCCTATTTTTATTTTCGGCATGCAAGAACATGGATAAACTTCCATATCGTCGAATGTCAATATTCATGGTTTTAAAGACCCCTCTTGGCGTTGTATTTTTTTGCAATCTATTCAACTGAACACTTAATGCCTGTTCGTTTTGTAATAAGTTAACGCCGTTATTACTTAATAATTGAACACGCTCAATACCAGGAGGTACTAAATAGTTTACTGGTGTTCTACTTCCATTTTCTTCTAAACTCACCGCAATGGTATTCACTACAGCCGTATTATTTTCGGGTGTAATTAATTTATACTCTCCCGAATTGTCTACTTCATAAGTAAATTGCCTCCACTGGTTACGAACTAAATCAAGTCTGGCAAAACGAAGGGTGATTGAATCCTCAAAGCCTGTAAGGTACATTCTTAAAAAACGGATGGATTTAAAATCACGAATACCGCCCATTCTATTAGTGAAGGACCTTATTGGCACCCTAAATAAATACCAATTCTCGATAGATTTAGACCCATCTGCTAAAGTCACATTGACTGTTTTTGAATCCGTCACATACTTAGTGTTATTCACACCAATTCTTCCTTTTTGTAAATCAATCTCATATTCAAAATAAGCTTCTGTTTCATTTAAAGTATTATCTCTATTTAAATCTTCATTATCTGGCAATAAAGTAGCCGCACTACTAAATTGACTATTCCCCGCCAAGGCAGAGTTGCCTTGTGGATTATTGAAAAATTTATACCTACTTAAAATATTTGCACCAGCTGCATCATAGCTTGCATCACGATACCAAACATAGTTATCGGCAGAAGGATCTTTTGTAAATTGTTGCGCAACAGTACTATTGCCAATTTGATTGATCAAGTAGGCTTTCTTTATTCGTTCATCCTCGTCACCTAATCCATCAAATCCAATGTCCTGAAATTTTCTGTCTTCTGGATTATTACTAAATGCATTGGTCACCTGGATTGGATTCACTGGCACCCTTCCCCAAGTAGAGCTATCAATACTTGCAGGTATAGTAGGTGTGGGCATACCATTTTCGTAAAAACGTCTGCCATCTTTTAAAATATCTTCACTTACATTTCCTAAGTTCAAATACAATTTACCCCTTGTTGCTGCAGACTTAATGAAGGGATCCTGTACCCAAAATTCTACATATTCAATGATGCCTGTTTCAAAATCGGTTTGGTCTAAAGCACGCATAATACCACCCCATTTGTCAGAAGGATTTTTTACCCTCCCGTTGACATCTAAATCTTTATAGTTGTAATTGTATGGGCCTCTATCTTTTGGAAAATAACTTAAATCAAAAGTTGGTAATTGGACGTCTGTAATATTGGTAGTTCTTTGCGGAAATAATTCATTGGTAAATACCTGACGAATTCTTGGATCACTTAATGAAGCCGCATTATTTGCCAGTGGGTTATTGGCACTATTACGATCTTGTAAATTAGGCTCAATGGTATACCAAGATATTCTTGATCTGTTTTTATTATAGTCTATGGAATCTACCAATGCTCCCTCTGGGAAACGATCCAATGGTGTGGAAGCAAGTGTCCAAGCGTTAAAAGGAAACCTTAAATCAATATTGGTTCTTGTGGCTTCAAAATCATCTAAATAAATCAAGCCTGCAGCCCCTTTACCAATTTGTTGCGCATGCCCTGGTTTTAAAATTGCCGCTTCTCCATAGGCTATAAGAGATGACTTTGCTTTAGTGCTATAAAAGGGAAGCTTATCCAAGAGTCTTGTTAAACCAGGTAGGTCTTTTTTATAATTGAAATCAAAACCATACATGGAATTCTTAATAGGGTCAGCACCAAAATTGGTCTTCGTAAAAAATGGTCGCTCATTTAAACGAGTGCTCGATAATCCAAAATTAAAATTCTTACTCGCTAAGTAGTCAATCCTCAATGCCCTAAATCCACGCTCCTGAAATCCAAAACCCAAATTATTTTCAAAAGAAACATTCACTGGAATATTAGAACTTAAAATACCTGGGTTAATGATTCTTACAGTACCAGACCCATAATCAACCATATAATCAAAACCTTCTCTTAAAATCTGTCCCCCTGCGCGCACGCTCACAGAACCTTGTGGCACATTAAAAGCATTTAAACTAATCTCAGAGCCACCCGCACTTCCTTTAACCTGTCCTTCCATCACAAATCGATTTAGGTTGGCATAGGTTTGTGCTTCTGCTTTGATATTGCGGTACAATTGACTGTAAATATATTTTTTTGAAATTGTAGTATCAATCCCTTTAAATGCAATGTCTTGTAAGTCTTTACCAAAGGGCTCTAATAAAGGAAAAACAATCCTACCCATATTGGATAAGACCGTATAGCCTTCTACATAATCGAATACCCCATCTGGTTGAGGGTCGTTACGATTATTCAATCGGTCTAATTGTAAAATTTTAATCAATGATATCCCCTCATTTGCTTTATTGGTCACAGGTAGATATCTTTTTAGTCCAGCACTTGGCTCTTCATACAATACATTCAACTGAAAATCTTGTTGTTGAATAGCACCAAATAAATCCAATGAGTAGACGTTTTTCATCATCAAATCCCAGATAGGTAAGTCTGTTCTTTGTGTAGTTGCTTTTAATAATTTTAAATATAAAATTTGTTGTACGCCTTTATTTGGATCCAATGCAACACCTTCTGAGAATTCACCCACCTGATACAATTTACCATTATAGGTATACTGAAAGGCGACTCCCAAAACCTCATCTGCTTGAAGTGGGATATTCAAAGACAAGAAACCAACCTGTCCATTGAAAAAATATTCATTCTCTGTTAATTTTCTTGCAAAAGTTCTTTCATAATCTTCTGCAGACCTCAATCCTTCTTGCGCTAATACAGTAGATACGCCAGCCGGATTTCTGGCATTCGGGTTGTTAATGATTTTTGTATATAATTTGTTGGCACTATTATCTGGAAATGGATTATTAGGATTGCTTTCTAAAGCTTTTCTTTCGGCTCTTAACACTGGCTCACCAATATCGGTTAAGCCAACCACATCTCTTGCATTGGTTGTTTGACCATTACGATTGGTTACCCATACTTCTATTCTCTTAATTTGAATTTGAGAATTAATCACTGGTAAGGTACTCATTGCCTTGTTATAATTATTTCTAAAATACTGTGCTAATAAAAAGTGTCTATTTTCTTCATAGTCGTCTAATCTTTTTTGGAATCGTTGCGTAGACGACCCACCCTGCAAGGCCAAAGACTGACGTTGAGATTTTTGATTGGCAATCGCAGCTGTCACAAATAATTTACCAAATTGCAATTGAGTCTTTATCCCAAATAAATTTTGGGTACTTGGTATCAAAGTGCTTCTAGAAATATAATTAATATTTCCTGCTTCGATATACTTAACCACCTCATCCTTCTTGCCTGTATAATTTAATTTAATCTGATTATCGAATCCAAGATTAGACAAGGAATTTAAATTGATGGGGAACGTAATCTTATCGCCAATTTTTGCAATCAAACTAAAATTGGTATTGGCATCAAAATCAAATCCACCGTTTCTTCTAGCACGTTCTGGCAGGGTTGGATTCTTTACATTTTGTCCTTGATACCCCGCCCTGATATTAATTTCTCCAACAGGTATGATCTCAATTTTTAACAACGAATCTGTCTTCCCAAATAATCGATCAAAAAAACTGTCATATAATTTTGTCTTAGGTCTTGTACTTTTTCGGTTTAACACCCCTAGTGAATTGGCACGCTGCATAAAATAGGCCTGCTCATCCTTACGTGTTTTAAATTTCCAGAATTCGTCAAAACTTAATGTCGAAGGAAAACGATTGTACCCCGTTCCTAGTTTCTCAGTAATATAATATTGCTTAGTAACAGGATCATAATCTACTTTTCGTTTAAGTACACTTGAATCTCTTATATCAAAAGGATTATTACTTGGCTGAGTTAAAAAATCGGCACGTCTATCTGCAATTGGATACCTTAGTTTACCCACCAAAGTATCTGGAACTTTTTTAGTGATCGTATCTTGAAATGGAGGTTTTAATTGGCTTGTATCTTGCCCATAACTAGTCTGCTTCAATAGAAGGAGCGCAGACAATAGCATGACAGTGTGAAAAAATCTCAAGAACAAAGCATTAAATGTGAGTGATTAACAATTTTTAAGGGCTTGTTTGATCAAAACTTCTAGAGAAATATCTACACCCTCTGATTGTGTCACCTTATCAATCGCTTTTTCTGCAACCGCCTTTTGAATCCCTAATGAAACCAATGCTTGAATAGCATCTTGATGCGGAGTGGACTTACTAAAGGTGGAACCACCTGACATTTGCATTGGCAATTTTGCCAATTTATCTTTCAACTCCAAGACTAAGCGCTCTGCTGATTTCTTGCCAATCCCTTTTATTTGTTCTAATAAACGTGCATCTCCTTGCACAATGGCTCGAATAATTTCGTCTGGTCGCATCCCCGATAACATCATCCTAGCAGTACTTGCGCCAACACCTGATACACTTATGAGTTGCATAAAAAGTTCTTTTTCATCCTGCCCAAAAAATCCAAAAAGTACCTGGGAATTTTCAGTTAAGTGCAAATAGGTATGCAGTAACCCCTTCTCTTTGCCAGAGATAGATTCGTAGGTATTCAAACTGATGTTGACTTCATAGCCTACTCCACCAACATCCACAATCAGTTTTGCTGGGGTCAATTGGACAAAATTTCCTTGTAAAAATGCAATCATAATGGCTTCAAAAATAACACTTAAGCAATGAAATATGGCCATTTTACGTCATTCTTAAGCATTTTTTAAGATATTTGTGACCAAACAAAGCAACGAACTATGGCCCAAAAGCTGAAAGCAGCAATCACCTCGGTTGGAGGATATGTCCCAGAGACCAAATTGACCAATTTTGACTTAGAAAAATTAGTAGATACCAACGATGAGTGGATCAGAACTAGAACAGGTATTTCTGAGCGAAGAATCTTGAGAGAGCCAGGTAAAGCAAGTTCTGATATGGCTGTAAAAGCGATCGAAGAGATTTTGAGAAAAAAGAATTTAGACCCTTTAGAAATTGATTGTATTATTTGTGCCACAGTGACGCCAGACATGGTATTTCCTGCGACAGCAAATATCATTGGTGATAAAATTGGTGCTAAAAATGCATTCGGATTTGACTTAGGCGCAGCCTGTAGCGGTTTCTTATTTGCCTTAACCACTGGTGCAAGTTTTGTAGAAGCAGGCAGGTATAAAAAAGTGATCGTAGTTGGGGTAGATAAAATGAGTTCAATCATTGATTACACAGATAGAGCAACCTGTATCATTTTTGGAGATGGTGCTGGTGCAGTTTTATTAGAGCCAAGTGCAGATGAGGATGGATATCAGGATGCCATTTTAAAAAGTGATGGAAGTGGAAGCGCCTATTTACATCTTAAAGCAGGTGGAAGTTTAAAACCAGCATCTATTGAAACTGTGATGGCTAAAGAGCATTATGCTTTTCAAGACGGACAACCAGTTTTTAAATTTGCAGTAAAAGGGATGGCAGATGTAAGTGCCGAACTATTAGAAAAACACAATTTAACGGGAGAAGATATTGCTTGGTTAGTGCCACATCAAGCGAACTTAAGAATCATTGATGCCACTGCTGACCGTGTTGGTTTGCCTAAAGAAAAAGTGATGATCAATATTCAAAAATATGGCAATACCACAGCAGCGACTATCCCATTGTGTTTATGGGATTGGGAGTCTCAATTGAAAAAAGGAGATAATTTAATCTTAGCGGCTTTTGGAGGAGGATTTACATGGGGTGCAGCATGGATTAAATGGGCCTATTAATTGTATCTTTAGATAGTCGCATATATATCATTTAAAAAAACGCATTATGAGTCAAAAGAAATTTAAAGGAATTAGTACAGTAACACTGCATACTGCGGGACATGACAATGATAATTTTTCGCATACTACTCCAATCTATGCCACTTCTACATTTACATTTAATTCTGCCGAGGAAGGCATGGAACGTTTTGCGGGAAATGATAAAACTAGATTGTATACAAGATGGGGTAACCCCACTTTCACTGCAGCAGAGCAAACTATTGCCGCATTAGAATCCCATGGATTATTAAATGAACAAGGTGCACCATTAGAGTTAAAAGCATTATTGCATTCAAGTGGACAAGCTGCTATGACTACTTTATTTTTTAGTAATTTAAGTGCAGGTGATACATTGATTTCACATTATTCTTTATACGGAGGCTCTCAAGAACTGATGCAAAAAGTGTTGGTAGAAGCTGGCGTGAAAATTATTTTAATTGACATTCATGATGAAGCTCTTTTAATTGAAACTATTAAAGCCAACCCTAGCACTAAACTAATTCACCTTGAAACCCCTGCCAATCCTACACTACAATGCGTGGATATTCAAGCGATATGCAGCATTGCTAAAGCACACGGGATTAAAGTATCGGTGGATAATACCGTTGCTACGCCTTATTTACAGCAACCCTTTGCTTTAGGAGCAGATTTTGTTTTTCATTCCGCGACTAAGTTTTTAAACGGACATGGATCTGCATTGCATGGTGTATTATTAGGAAAGGATTTGGAATTCATGAATAAAAAAGCTTGGAAATGGCATGCATTAATGGGCGGAAACAGCAATGCCTTTGACGCCTACTTATTAATTCAAGGAATGAAGACTTTAGAAGTTAGAATGGAAAGACATTGTAGCAATACAGCAAAAGTGGCTCATTTTTTAGCCGCACATCCTGCCATTGCACATGTAAATTATACAGGACTTGCAACACATCCACAACACGAGATTGCTAAAAAACAAATGAAGCAGCATGCACCCTTAATTAGTTTTGAACTAAAAGGTGGTATAGAAGCGGGTAAGAAATTCATCAACGCGGTGGAAGTTTGTACACGTGCGGTGTCATTAGGCACGGTGGATACCTTGGTATCTCATCCAGCAAGTATGACGCATATGTCCATACCAAAAGAAGAAAGAATAAAATATGGTATTACAGATGGCTTAATTAGAATGAGTGTAGGTATTGAAAATATCGAAGACTTAGAAGCAGATTTAGCACAAGCCTTGGGTAAGGCGTCATTATAAATTTTATAAGTACTTTATTATGGAAATTATAATTCGCAAAGCAGTTCGAAAAGATTGTGCTCGTATGATGGAATTGATCCAAGAACTAGCTACTTACGAAAAAGCCCCAGACGAAGTCACTGTGTCGCTTTCTCATTTTGAGGAAAGTGGATTTGGTGCTAATCCAGTGTGGTGGGCCTTTGTAGCGGAGGCGCAAGGGGTAGTGATTGGGATGGCTTTATATTATATCCGCTACTCTACCTGGAAAGGACAAAGAATGTACCTAGAAGATATTTTAGTTACCGAAGATATGCGAGGTCAAAAAATTGGTAGCCAATTAATGGATGCTTTGATAGTTGAAGCAAAAGAAAAAGGATTCAAGGGAATGAACTGGCAGGTATTAGATTGGAATGAGCCAGCCATTAATTTCTATAAAAAATACAACGCTAATTTTGATCCTGAATGGGTGAACTGTTCGATCGTGTTTTAATATACTAGTCAAATAAAGTACGCATTAATTCCTGCTTGCGTTTGCCAAAAGATTTTGAGAAAGTCAATTCAAAACTGTTAGACCTGATACCAGCAGCAGTTAAATCATTGTTGTATATATCATAACTTATACCAAAAATATAACTGTCCATCATGATATTAACAGATGGAACAATGGCATTATTAAAACGATAAAAGCAGCCTAGATACAATCTCCTATCGTGCTCAAATTCATATTTGATAGGCAAGGAAACACTCCCTCCCAGTACATAACTGCTTTCCTTATTTCTATTACTAAATGCACCATGAATTAAATAAGTATAATCCACATTAAAATACTTTTCTAAATTCATAAATAAAGTAGAACGCATTCCAGGCGATTCATTATAGGGAGAATTAGTGACATCAGGCTTTGCAAAAAAGAATCCATTGGCACTTAATTGCAAATAAGTATCATTAGAATGTCTCGTAAATAAAAAACCTGTATTAGCAGAAAATCTTGAAGGATTCGATAAAAAAACTTCAGCAGTTGGATAACCAGATAAATTTCCTAATAGGTCATACATGTCACCAAACCTTAATTTAGAACGATCTAAAGTAGTTTGAGAATAAGTAATCCCCAACCCAAGAGCCAAATTAGAATAATCATCTCCATCTAAAAATAAATGATAGGCCGAATTGACTGTAATATGATTCGTATTTAATAACCCATTCATTAGCTGTTCGGAAATTACTTGCCCCCCTATACCTATATAATTAGACTGTTCTAGCGCACTGCGGTTGTACTTTCTATCCCAGCCAACCACAATGGTTTTTGCAAAATTAAAACCACCAATTGATTGGCTTCTAAAATTTGATTGAATACGTTGATCAAACACGCCATTACCAACCGAAGCAGGAGTCAAAAATTGCGCAGCAGTAAAAGGTTGTGATAAAACAATTTCTTGCGCATTTGCCTTAAAAAAGACAATTAGGAAAAGAAATAATATGTGCGCTTTTAGTTTCAAATTATTTTAACAAGAGGACATTTCCGGTTTTAGAATTAGTTTGATTATTTCTATCCACATACACAGCAGCCCAATAGTAAACATCTGAAGGAAGTAAATTATTCTTGTATGTTCCATCCCACCCTATAGATATATCTCTAGACTCAAACACTAGATTACCCGATCTGCTATAAATTTTAAAACTTTTTAATTCAGTAACGCCTGCATTGCCTATAATTTTTAAGATATCATTTAGTCCATCCCCATTAGGAGTAAATGCATTAGGAACTTCAAAAATAAATACGAGAGGCGCTGTAATATCTGCAAGTGCTGTTGCAATAGTTGTTGCTAAAACATAATTCGGCGCATCTAAACTTCCTAAGTTAATACCAGTAACTGTAACAGTTTTATTAGTACCAATTTCTTTTGTGTCAAATGTAGCAGATGCATAATTGATTGTTACAATATCGGAAGCAATAAAGCTAGGGCTTGATAAATTCACTATTGCTGCGGTTGTGCCATCATATTGTTTATTGCTTGCAACTACATTTATAATTGCTGCTTTTGGGGTAATATCTCCAGATAAACCAGTGGGTTGTGTTAATATATAATTTGCCGAAGGAGCTGCAAAACCTGTCACTGTGATTGGCTTTGAAGTCCCTACATTTTTATCATTAAAATTAAACGAAGGTGATCCAGCAACAGACAATCCTGCATCGGCTAATACTAATCCAATATAAGACGCAGTTCCATTGATTAAAGCATTGGTTGTACCATCATAAATTTTATTTGCTCCAGTAATGCCTGTAATACTTAATGATGCGGGTGTAATAACAAAATTATTTCCCACATATGTAATATCATAATTCGTATTCGTTAATGTTCCTTGATTGATTGCGTATGGACCTACTGTTTCTCCAACTGCCCTTGCTAAGACTCCAGATAATGCATCACTGCCAAATAATGGAGCGCTTAATGTATATGCATAACTCGATGGATCCGCGGCACCATATACTTTGGTTTGACCCGGCGTGGCTGTTATTGTTAATGCTCTTTTTGTAATCGTAAAATTATTTCCAACATAAATTATCGTATAGTTTGGATTATTCGCAGTTGTCAAGTCATTTTGCTCAATCGCATATGAGCCCACACTCTCTCCTGATACTCTTGTTAATGTCCCAGTTAAAGCAGCCAGCCCTGTAAGTGATGGGCTTACTCCGTATGTGTAGGTTAAAGGATTCGCAGTACCATATACTTTTGTTTGATTTGGATCTACTGTAATTGTAATTGGCTTTTTTGTAATCGTAAAATTATTTCCAACATAAGTAATATCATAGTTCGCATTCGTTAATGTTCCTTGATTGATTGCGTATGGACCTACTGTTTCTCCAACTACCCTTGTTAAGGCTCCTGTTAATGCATCAGTACCAAATAATGGAGCACTTAATGTGTATGCATAACTCGATGGATCCGCAGCACCGTATACTTTAGTTTGACCCGGCGTGGCTGTTATTGTTAATGGTGCTTTATTTATTGTTAAAAAAACAAGTGTTCTTGATGAACTTATGCAACCTGTTGCATTTATCATTGCATTTGCATAACTATTATAAGTCCCTACATTTATGCCTTGGGGTTTTGATGAATTAAGACCACCAACAGAAGCAGTAAACCATGAAATACTTTGACCAGAAGGAGGAATCAAATCGGGCGTAGTTTGAAGTAAACCATTATAATTTAAAGAAGCTGAATTTGCAATTGGTGCTGCTGGTAATGCATTTACCGTTATGGCTCGTGTGGCTGTATTCTCACAACCATTAGCGTTAGTACCTGTTACCGTATAGCTAGTAGTAGTAACAGGAGTTTTCGTTATCGATGCTGCTGTTTCACTTGTATTCCATAAATAACTTGCACCTCCGCTCGCCGTTAATGTCGCCGAGCCTCCAACACATATTATATTATCATTCACCGT
>CAMDNL010000014.1 GCA_945902975.1 Chitinophaga pinensis | reverse complement strand
TTGGAAACACAATTAAATGTATTGGAAAATTTCCAACCAGTTGTGCCAGAAAGTTATCAGGATTGTGAAATTCTAATGTTAGGAAATTTAGTACCTGCTGTACAAAGCAGTGTCATTAAACAAATGAGAAATAGACCAAAATTAATCGTAATGGATACGATGAATTTTTGGATGGAAATTATGTTGGATGATTTAAAGCATACCATAAGCTTAGTAGACGTTTTAATGGTAAACGATAGTGAAGCACGTCAACTAAGTGGAGAATACAGCTTGGTAAAAGCAGCAAAAAAAATCATGGAGATGGGTCCAAAATATGTGATCATCAAAAAAGGTGAACACGGTGCTTTATTGTTCCATGAAAATCAAGTCTTTTTTGCGCCTGCATTACCATTAGAAGAAGTATTTGACCCAACTGGAGCAGGTGATACCTTTGCAGGTGGATTTGTAGCGCATTTAGCAAAAACAAAAGATATTTCGTTTGAGAATATGAAGACTGCAATTATTTTAGGTAGCGCTATGGCAAGTTTTTGTGTAGAGAAGTTTGGTACGGAGCGTTTGACAGAGATTAGTGTCGAGGATATTAAAGAACGTGTTGCTTCTTTTGTTCAGTTGGTGAACTTTGATATTGAGTTAGTCTAAGATTTATTTTAATTAAGTATATGAAAGTTGCAGTAGTTGGTGCCACGGGTTTAGTGGGCACTAAAATATTACAAATACTTGCAGAGCGTAATTTTCCTGTAACTGAACTAATTCCAGTAGCATCTCCACGATCTGTAGGGAAGGAAGTCATCTTTAAGGGTAAGGGCTACCAAGTTGTGTCTATGGAAGATGCTATTGCAGCAAAACCAACTATAGCAATTTTTTCTGCAGGCGGAACTACCTCTTTGGAGTGGGCACCAAAATTTGCAGCTGCTGGTATTCGTGTCATTGATAATTCTTCGGCATGGAGAATGGATCCAACAAAAAAATTAGTGGTGCCCGAGGTGAACGCTTCCGTATTAACGAAAGAGGATTTTATCATTGCGAATCCTAACTGTTCGACCATACAAATGGTGGTTGCATTGCAACCATTACATGAAAAATACAAAATCAAAAGAGTTGTTGTAAGCACCTATCAAAGCGTGACTGGAACAGGCCAACAAGCCGTTGATCAATTGTTCAAAGAACGTAAAGGCGAAATTGTACCTGCCGACCAAATGGCCTATGCGTATCCAATCGATTTAAATGTGATTCCTCAGATTGATGTATTCTTAGAAAATGGATATACCAAAGAGGAAATGAAAATGGTCAATGAGACTTGCAAAATTATGCAAGACGATACGATTAAAGTAACCGCTACTACCGTTCGTATTCCAGTAGTGGGTGGACATAGTGAAAGTGTGAATGTAGAATTTCATAATGAATATGATTTAAAAGAATTGACCACTTTATTATCACAAGCGCCTGGCGTGGTCGTGCAACAAGATGATACCGCACAATTTTATCCAATGCCATTATGGGCACATGAGAAAGATGATGTATTTGTGGGTCGTTTACGCAGAGATGAAACGCAGCCAAAATCTTTGAATATGTGGATTGTAAGTGATAATCTACGTAAAGGCGCCGCTACCAATGCAGTTCAGATTGCAGAACATTTGGTTTCCAAAGGAATTATTTAGAAAAGGATTTCCAATTTTAATAAAGAGGAATATAGAAATTCAATTTTGATCGAACAACTAGGATTTCGAATCGCTGTTTATTAATTCAATGAATTCAGCCTCGGTCATTATTTTTATTGAAGCAATTTTTTTAGCTTTCTCTAATTTGCTACCAGCATCTTCTCCAACAATTAAATAATTTAATTTACTACTTACACCACTCAAGATATGTCCGCCTTTTGCTTCTACCATGGCTTCTGCATCCGAACGTTTGAGTTGCGTTAAAGTGCCTGTAAATAAAAAGTTCAATCCTGTAAGTGATCCATCCGTTGCTTGATGACTAGTTTGTTCCACATTCAATCCTAATTGGATTAGAGACTCAATCATATGGAGTTGAATTGGGTCGTGAAAAAATTGAACAATACTACTTGCTACCTTAACACCTATATCTTCGAACTCTAATAATTGTTCCTCGGTGATACGCGTCAAATCAAGTATATGGTTAATTCTGCTTGCAATTGTTTTAGCTGTTGTTTCTCCAACAAATCGTATTCCTAATGCATAAATGAATCTATGCAATGGCTGTTGTTTAGAGGCTTCGATGGAAGTGGTTAGGTTGTCTACACTTTTTTCCCCAAATCCTTCCATTTGACCAATCTGCTCAAAGTTTAAAGTATAAATACCAGGGATATCTTTTAGCAATCCAAGCTCAAAGAATTTTTTAATATTGGCCTCGCCTAAATTTTTAATATCCATTGCGTCCTTACTCACAAAATGTGCAATGCGTTCTACAATTTGTGCACTACAGTTGATATTATTACACCTCCAAACTGCTTCTGTACTTTCTTTGACTAAGGCTGTAGCACAAACAGGACAATGGGTAGGGAATTGAATCTTTTTTTCAAGGCCTGTTCTTAGACTTGCAATGGAATGGACAATTTGCGGTATCACATCACCAGCACGTTCAATAATGACCGTGTCGCCTAAAAGCAAATCCTTTTCAATGATATACTCTTCGTTATGAATAGAAATACTAGAAACGGTTACACCTCCAATGGCTACCGGTTTTAATTTAGCTACGGGTGTGACTGCCCCAGTTCTGCCCACTTGAAATTCTACATGTTCCAAAACTGTAGTGGCTTGTCTCGCTTTAAATTTATAGGCAATGGCCCATCTAGGATGGTGCGATGTCATGCCTAATTTTTCTTGTAATGCTAGGTCGTTGACCTTCACCACTAAGCCGTCAATCTCATAAGGTAATTGGTCTCTTCCAGATTCTGCAATAGCGCAGTAATCAATGACGTCTTGTATTTTAGAAACAAGTTGTTTTTCTTTTTCAGGCGACCTAAATCCCATATTCCATAAAAATGCTAGGGTACCACTATGGGTTTTCAAAAGCGGGTTCACCGTTTTTCCAGGAATGGGCAAGGTATAACTGACATGGTAAATAAAAGCGTCTAAATTTCTTTCTGCCACTTCCTTTGGATCTTTCATTCTTAAACTGCCCGAAGCAGCATTTCTTGGATTGGCAAGGGGAGTTTGTTGTTTGGATTTTAATTTGTCATTGAAATCGTTGAATGCTTTTTTAGTCATTATCACTTCGCCACGAATTTCAATTTGTTGAATGCCATTTTCTGCAAGTGGAATTTGCAAAGGGATAGACCTAATTTGCTTAATGTTGTTGGTAATGTCTTCTCCTTCTACACCATCTCCTCTGGTACAGGCGCGCACCAAGAGGTCGTTTTCATAAATCAAGGAAATACTAGCACCGTCAAATTTTGGCTCAACACAATACGTAATGGCATCGAGGCCGGCACTTTCTCTTGCTTTACGGTCAAAATCATGGAGGTCCTCTGCATTATAGCTATTCTCTAAGCTTAACATTGGAACCAAATGTGGTACCGTTTCAAAATTGCTATTTAAACTATTGCCCACTCTTTGACTAGGCGAGTCAGGAGTAATAGAAGCTGGGTCTGCAGCTTCTATAGACAATAAGGCTTGAAATAGTTGGTCATATTCATAGTCACTTATCAAGGGCTCGTTGACTACATAATATTGGTATTCATGAAACTGTAATACCTTCTTTAAAGTCATTAAATCAATGCTTAAAGGAGCTGTTAAAAACTGCTTTGTTATTTGTTGTAATGCTTGTATTTGTGCTTTAATGTACATGGGTGAAAATCTTCGCTAAAGTACAAACTTTAGCGCTTGCAAGCTCATTATTTAATACCTTTATGGACTAAATAATGGTATAATTATGTTGTATTCAATGACGGGTTACGGAAGGGCAGAAATGACATTTAACGACAAAACACTTTTAGTGGAAGTAAAGTCTTTAAACGGAAAGCAATTTGACGTTCGTTTAAACATTCCTTCCTTATTAAAGCCAATTGAAGTTGAAATCAGAAATACATTAAATGAACACTTATTTAGAGGTAGTGTTGAGTGTTCCATTTTTGTTAGATCCAATGGCGCTTCAAAACCGGTTAATATCAACAAAGCATTGGCAAAATCTTATTACCAACCCATTGTTGAACTAGCAGATGAATTAGGTATTGGGAAGGAAAATATTTTGAGTACGCTTTTGAAGATGCCAGATGTGGTTTCCTCTACCAATGAAGTATTAGCTGAAGAAGAAAAGCTTGCCATTTTTGGCTTATTAAAGCAAGCCATTGAACTATTGAATTTACACAGACAAGAAGAGGGAAAATCTATCGAATTGGATTTGCTAGAACGTGTTGCTGGGATTGAAGCACAACAAGCAGCAATCGCTGTGCTTGAGCCAAACAGAAGAACCAAAATAAAAGACGGCTTAATTAAATTATTAGAACAAAATGTAGGCCCAGACAAGTATGATAACAATCGTCTTGAGCAAGAATTGATTTATTATATCGAAAAAATTGATATCTCAGAAGAGCGTGTTCGTCTAACAAACCATTGTGCCTATTTTAAATCTATTCTTGCCGAAAAAGATCCAAATAAGGGGAAGAAATTATCTTTTGTATTACAAGAAATGGGTAGAGAAATTAATACAACTGGGTCTAAGGCGAATGATGTAGACATTCAAAAAGCAGTGATTGTCATGAAGGATGAATTAGAGAAAGCGAAAGAACAAATCTTAAACGTATTATAAATGGGGAAGTATTATCGTATAGTTTTTGGCATCTGTTTTTTAATCAGCATAGCTGCTTGTCAAACAATACCCTTATCTGAACAAAATACAATTCATCCAGACCATCAATGGAATAGCGCAAAACCAGAAAAATATTTATTCAATATCACCGATACGAATCAATTGTATAAAATTATTTTCGTTATCAGACATCATAATGCATATCATTATAAAAATATCTGGATCGATTTAAGTCATAGTAGCGCAAGTGAGTCAGCGAAAACTGAAACATTCAATTTGAATTTAGCGAATGATCAAAAAGGTTGGCTTGGAACAGGGATGGATGACATCTATGATCAACGCATTCCTTTGTATTCAAAGCCAATTAAACTAAAGTATGGCATGCATACCTTTACGATTAAGCATACGATGCGTGAAGATCCGCTACAAAACATTTTATCTACAGGCATACGAATAGAAAAAGCGACTTTATAAAATGAAAATGCCTTTTTCCATATCAAAATTAGTATGGGTTAGAATTATTTATTGGTTATTTCTAACGTACATGGTCGCTGCATTTATTTGGTGGTATGTGGCCCTTGTTAAGCAAAATGATTTATTAACTGCAACAAAAATCGAAACACTTACTGCCAAAGGTGTAATCGATCAAGCGCAGATTGCAAGCATTGAGGACTTTGCAACTCGGAAAACGAAACAATATATTGGGGAGGGCTTGACATTTTTATTATTATTTCTGTTAGGGGCTATTTATGTATACCGCTCATTATTGAAGCAATTAAAATATTCTACTTTACAACAAAATTTTATGATGGCGGTCACGCATGAACTCAAGACGCCGATTGCAGTTACTCAATTAAATTTAGAGACAATTGTAAAAAGAGATTTACAGCCTGCGCAACAACAACATTTAATTGAGAATACGCTTAAAGAGACAAGACGATTAGACGCGCTTTGTAATAATATTTTATTGGCATCCCAATTTGAAACGGGGCAATATGAAATTAGCAAACAAGTAGTGGATCTTTCTGTCATTGCTATTCAATGTATACAATCTTTTGAAGAAAGATATTCCAATAGACAATGCATTGGTTCAATTGATCCTGCTATACAACTACAAGGTGAACCATTGTTGTTGCAGTTAATGATCAATAACTTATTGGATAATGCCAATAAATATGCAGCTCCTGAGACGCCTATATTTATTGACTTACATATAGCTGGAACAGATATTGAATTAACAGTCAAAGATCAAGGTATTGGTATTGTTCCAGAGGAAAGGTCAAAAGTTTTTGATAAATTTTATAGAGTAGGTGCAGAGCAAACTAGAACGACCAAGGGTACTGGACTAGGGTTGTATTTATGTAAAAAAATTGTCAGTTTCCATAATGGAGCAATTTTCATTAAGCCAAATCAACCCAAAGGAAGTATTTTTGTGGTCCAACTCAAGGCAGATTAACCATGCAAAAACATAGCATCTTATTGGTAGAAGACGAAGAACATCTTCACGAAGCCCTGAAGCTCAATTTAGAAATGGAGGGTTATGAAGTGGATTCTGCATTTGATGGTGGAGATGCTTTAAAGAAAATTCAATCCGCTCATTATGACCTTCTGATTTTAGATATAATGTTGCCTTCTTTGGATGGGTTTAGCATCACGGAACGTATGCGATTGAATAATAATCAAACACCCATTTTGATATTAAGTGCAAAAAATACAAGTGCCAACAGGGTTCAAGGATTAAAACTAGGGGCGGACGACTATTTAACCAAGCCGTTTAATTTAGAGGAATTGATTTTAAGGGTAGCAAAACTGATTCAGAAAAACGCCCAACAAACCAATGCTTCTCCGCAGATGGATAGCTACCAATTTAAAGGACATACCATCGACTTTAACGCTTCAGAAGTGTTACTTGCTTCTGGGCAAAAAATCACCCTAACTAAGAGAGAATTGTTACTGTTAAAACTACTCATTGAGCATAAACACAATGTAGTCACAAGGGAAAAGATCCTACAATTGGTCTGGGGCTATCAAGTCTTTCCAAATACGAGAACCATCGATAATTTCATACTTAATTTTAGAAAGTACTTCGAAATAGACCCAAAGCACCCAAAACACTTTATTTCTATGCGTGGGGTAGGCTATAAATTCCAAGATTAATCCCCCTTAACGCAATGTTTGGGCAAATTTTACGTTATTATTTATAGATAATTTTAGCCCATGTCATTGTCCTCAATCCAAGACTTTGTAGAACCTATTAATCTGTCTTTCTTATCAAAGGACGAAGGTTATCGGGATACCCAGCTTGGCAAGCATATTAAGTCTTATGAAAATCAACTGCCTGATATCAAGGATGCGGATATCGTATTGATTGGTGCTGGGGAGTGTAGGGGCGCTGGATTTGCATTGAATGGTTTTGAAGCTGCCAATGCCGTTAGAGCTGCTTTGTATAATTTATATTATTGGCATGCGCAGGTGACGATTGCAGATCTCGGGAATGTAAAATTGGGACAGTCTATTCAAGATAGTTATGCTGCATTAAGAACAGTGATTGCAGAATTGATCCTGCAAAATAAAAAAGTCATCATCATGGGTGGATCTCATGATCTAACCTTACCTCAATACCATGCTTATACTGCGATTCCTACTTTAGTGAATGCGGTGGTGGCAGACGCTAAAATCGATCTAGATTTAGAAGCTAGATTGCCATCGGATCATTTTTTAGAAGAATTATTTACAGGACTACCGAATCATCTAAATCATTATGCTCATATAGGATTTCAAAGTTATTTTATGCATCCGCATATGCTTGAAACAATTGATAAGTTAAGGTTTGATTGTTTTAGATTGGGTGTGGTCCGTGAAAGTATCGAAGAGATGGAGCCAGTCATTAGAGATAGCCATATGATGAGTTTTGATATCAGTGCTATTCAACATGCACAAGCCCCTGCTAATATCATTACATCCAATGGTTTTAATGGAGAAGAAGCCTGTGTGTTGATGCAATACGCAGGGATGAGTTGGAAAACAAGTTCTATTGGTTTATTTGGATATCAAGCAGAACTAGACCACCATGGATTAACAGCGATTCAGATGGCTCAAATGATTTGGTATATCATTGATGGTGTGCATCGTGGTAAAAAAGAAGCGCCATTGACTTCCTTAGATCGTTTTAAAGAATTTCAAATTGCTTTTTCAGATATTGATACACAGTTTTTACAAAGTAAAAGCACAGGTAGATGGTGGATGAAATTACACAATGGAGAATGGATGCCTTGTAGCTACAAGGATTATTTAATAGCTTCTAATAACGAAATTCCAGAAAGATGGCTAAGAGCTTTAGAAAGAGAGTAAACCCTTTTAAGTTTGAAAATTTATTGAGGCTACTATTTATTTTAGTAGCAACAGTAATGATTCTAAGTGCATGTTCGGTGCGTCAAGCGCAAAAAACATTATTAAGTGCTGAGGGAGTGAAAGGCGCGCATATTGGGATTGCTATTTACAATGATACAAAAGGAGCCTGGCTGACCAAATACCAGAGTGATCATTATTTTACACCAGCAAGTAATACAAAAATATTAGCTACTTATTTAGGCTTACAATTTTTAGGAGATTCCTTACCAGGATGGAAAATGTCAGAAAATGCCGATACTTTATTTTTAATGCCATTGGGGGATCCGAGTTTTATGCACCCTGAATTTAGTTATCAACCTGTAGTGGAGTTCATTAAAAATACTAAAAAGCAGGTTGTAATACTTGCCAACCAACAGCAAGATCATTTTGGAGTATTTGGGAGAGGGTGGTCCTGGAGTGACTATGACCAAGACTATCAGCCAGAAAGAAGCAGGATGCCTATCTATGGTAACGTGGTGCATTTTTACCAAAGCAATCAAAAAATGAACGCTATCAAGCCGTTCTATTTTTTTAGAGACAATGTAGACTTAGATAAAGTCGTAGAAAAAAATTGGACAAGAACGATATCTGGGAATCGATTTTCCAGTACTAGCGAAAGCAATAAAAGTAAATATTTTCAAGTCCCTTTTAGCCAAGAAAATGCCCCAATGGCAAAAGCAATTGAATTATTGAGTGATACCTTAGGCAAAAAAATTATATTTCAAAATTATATTACAGGATCAACAAATAGCTTCAAGACGATTAAAACTGTGCCAACAGATAGTTTACTAAAAATTATGATGTTCCGCAGTGATAATTTTTATGCAGATCAAATTGTGTTGATGGCAAGTGAACAATTATTGGGTAAGATGGATGATGCAGCATTGATAGACACCGTCTCTAAAACATTTTTTACAAATTTACCTCAGCGTATGCGCTGGGTAGATGGAAGTGGATTAAGTCGATACAATTTAAACACGCCAGAAAATTATATTGCTATTTTGCAACAGATGCAAGCTAAGTTCGGAGAAGCGCGTGTTAAAAATATTTTTGAAAAGGGGGGAGAAGGTACCATCTCGGCCTACTATAAAAATTTCCCAGGAACTATGTATGCTAAGACAGGCACTTTGGGAGGGCAAGTGGCATTAAGTGGATTCATCTATACACCGAAGCTGCAAAAATTATATTTTTCTGTATTGGTAGCGAACCATATGAGTCCAACAAGCACTCAGGTTAGAAGGGCGGTTGAGACTTATTTAACGAGCGTTACAAAAGGATTGTAGTGGGCGAAATTAAATTTATTTCAATCTCTTATAGGTAGTTTTACTAGAAAATAGCACTTTCTTTACTTGCTAAACAATCGATCCAAATATGCCTCATTGAACTCAATGAAGGTAGGTGCTCCAGACGCAGTGGTATTTGGGATATCGCATTCACTTAGTGATTCAATTAACCCATGCATTTCCTTTTGTCCTAAATTTTGACCTGCTTTGATCGCCATTTGACGTGCCATGCATCGAATTAATTTTTCTCTTTTACTAAATTTTAAATCTGCACTAAAATGCTTGAACTGTTCTAATAAAAGTTCGATCGCGTTTTTTTCATTCCCTGCAAGTACATCTGCTGGTATGCCTTGAATGATAAAACTATTTTGGCCAAAGGCTTCTATTTCATATCCAATATTGGCTAGATCTTCTATCATCTCTTCGAGCAATACCGTGTCACTCGCACTTAATTCCAACACAACTGGGAACAAACTTTTTTGTGTGGCATGGGGTTGTGAACTTGCTTTTTGGTACTTTTCATATAAGACCCTTTCATGTGCTAATTGCTGGTGGATGATAATTAAGCCACTCTTGGTAGGTGCAATGATATAGGTTTGATGCAGCTGCATTAAAAATGCATCTTCGGGAACAGATAAGGAGGCATCTTCTTTGTATAAACCCATCGAAGAAGGCTTCACAATGAATTCCTGATTTGCAGCGGGCATTTCTGTAAAAAAGTTTTTCCAATCCTGTTGTCCTGATTGGCCTGTTTTTGGGATTAAATGCGCTTGGTTTTTTTGTGTAAAACCTTCATACAATGACTTTCTTGAAGTTTCCTGAACTTGACTTTCTGAAAATGGTTTTTGAATGGCATCCAATTGTTGAATGTTGGCGTCTAAAGAAAAGTCCAAAGAAGGGGCAATGCTAAACTGCGCCAAAGCATGTTTTACAGCTGCTTGAACAAATGCATAGATGATTTTATCGTCTTCGAATTTAATTTCTTGTTTGGTAGGATGCACATTGATATCTACTTTAGAAGGGTCTACATCAATGTATAAAATATAACTTGGGAAACTATCTTTTGCGATTAAACCATCAAAGGCGTTCGCGATAGCATGATGCAAGTAGGCGCTCTTAATAAATCTTCTATTTACAAAAAAGTATTGATCGCTTCTTGTTTTTTTAGCAGTCTCTGGTTTACCTACAAAACCAGAAATAGTTAAGTAGTCTGTATGTTCTCCTACTGTTACTAATTTACTTTGATAGTTATTTCCTAGAACTTGAATGGCCCTTTGTTTAAAACTCCCTCCATCCCAGTGGTAGACTTCTTGACCATTGTTATTTAAATTAAAATAAATTTCAGGAAAAGCCAATGCCACCCTTGTAAATTCTTCTAGTATATGTTTAAGCTCCGCAGAATTACTTTTCAAAAAATTTCTTCTGGCAGGCACATTGAAAAATAAATTTTTCATACTAATACTTGTGCCAACCTGTGTTGCAACAGGAGCCGTTGAAATCACTTTACTATTTTCAATAGAGACCTCTGTGCCCACTTCGTCTTCTGGTCTTTTAGTTTTTAATTGCACTTGCGCCACTGCGGCAATGGATGCCAATGCCTCCCCTCTGAATCCCATGGTGCGTATTTCAAATAAGTCTTCAATCACACTAATCTTACTAGTAGCATGCCTCGCAAAAGCATTTTGAGCGTCTTTTTCGGACATACCCTTGCCATTGTCAATCACCTGAATCAGTGACTTACCAGCCTCGTTAATGATGAGTCGAATTTCAGTGGCTTCTGCATCTACCGCATTTTCCAATAATTCTTTGACAGCACTGGCTGGTCTTTGTATGACTTCGCCTGCCGCAATTTGATTGGCAATATGATCTGGTAGTAAATGAATTGTCTCGGCCACTTATTTAACTATTTTAAAGTGTGTAAAAGTAGTAAATTTGCGTCTTAATAACGAACCTTATGCAGAGAACAGCAGACATCCAAAAATTAAGCCATAAATACCTTCCAGCCGACTTCATAGTGACAGATTGGGCAAGTTTGGAGCCTTTTTTCAAGGAATTGAAAGAGCGACCTATCCTTTCTTTACAAGACTTAGAGGCATGGTTGACAGATTTGAGCGAATTGGAAGCTTGTATCAGTGAAGATGCTTGTTGGAGGCAAATTAAAATGACATGTGATACCACAGATAAAAGTTTAGAAGATGCATTTACTTTTTTCTGTATGGAGATTCAACCTAAAATGCAACCCTATGCAGATGCATTGAATAAAAAATTGATTCAATCCCCTTTTACTGCAGCGTTAGATCAAGCTAAATACCATACTTATTTAAGGTCAGTTCAAAAAAGTATTGAATTGTTTAGAACCGAAAATATTCCTATTCAAGCAGAGTTAAGTGTTTTACAACAACAATATGGTGTAATTGCAGGTAAAATGACCATCGAAGTAGGCGGTAAAGAATACACTTTACAACAAGCTGCACAATTTTTAGAAAACGAAGACCGCGCATTTAGAGAAGAAGTGTATCGAAAAATTCAAACTAGAAGATTACAAGATCAAGAAGCAATGCATGATTTATTTACAAGCTTAGTACAAAAAAGACACCAAGTGGCTTTGAACGCAGGCTTTGAAAATTATCGTGATTATAAGTTTGCAGAACTAGGTCGTTTTGATTATACGAAAGAAGATTGTTTTCAGTTTCATGATGCAGTGAAGCTCCATGTAATGCCTCTAATCGAAAAAATTTATACGCGTAAAAAAGAAAAGCTAGGAGTGGATATGCTTAAGCCTTGGGACTTAGAAGCAGAACCTGCTGGCACCAAACCTTTACGCCCGTTTACTGACGGGAAAGATTTGTACGAAAAATCCGTGGCCTGCTTTGAACAAGTGGATCCTTTCTTTGCAGATTGTTTAAGAAAAATGAATGAGCTTAAACATTTTGATCTTGAAAGCAGAAAAGGCAAAGCGCCGGGTGGATACAATTGTCCTTTAGCAGAATCAGGTGCGCCATTTATTTTTATGAATGCAGCTGGACAGATGAGCGATGTTACTACGATGGTCCATGAAGGTGGACATGCAGTGCATTCTTTCTTATCACATTCCTTATCATTGAGTGCATTCAAAGAGTATCCAATGGAAATTGCCGAAGTGGCAAGCATGTCCATGGAATTGTTTAGTATGCAGCATTGGCAGCCGTTTTTTGAAAAAGAAGCAGATTTAAAAAGAGCGATTGAGCATCAACTAGAAAGAACGATTACTATTTTCCCTTGGATTGCCATCATTGATAAATTTCAACATTGGGTGTATACAAATCCTGCTCATACGATTGAACAAAGAACCAATGAGTGGCAAAATATTATGAAAGAATTTTCATGTAAGACTTTGAATCAATCTGGCTTAAAAGAATTTAGAGGGATAGGATGGCAAAGACAATTGCATTTATTTGAAGTGCCATTTTATTATATCGAATACGGTATTGCGCAGTTGGGGGCAATAGGCATGTGGATGCAGTATCAAAAAAATCCTACACAAGCATTAGAAAATTATATGAATGCTTTAGCTTTGGGTGGGACTAAGACCTTGCCAGAATTGTATCAAACTGCAGGATTGGAATTCAATTTCTCTCCTGAGTATGTAAAAAATTTGATGGAATTCACCAATCAAGAACTTGAAAAATTATATCATTAAATTAAAAATTGAATAAAATGAAAAAAATAGGCAGTGTAATTTTAATGAGTATGCTCACTTTCATTCTAGCAGCACAAAAACCTAGTACGGCACCCACTGGAAAATCAGATCCAGTAATGCCAGTTTATTTAGTGGATGGGGTAGAAACACCCTATGCCAAAGTCGTTAAAATGAATACCGCATTGATTGCATCTATGGATGTATACAAAGGCCCTGATGCGATTGCGAAGTTTGGCGCAAAGTATAAACATGGTGTTGTCTTGGTGAAATTAAAAAAGTCAACTAAAAAATAATTGCTAAAGTAGATGGCAGTTTGATAAAAAAAAGACCTCGAAGTTTCGAGGTCTTTTTTTTATGCGTTGTTTCCATCTTCTGGTCGAGCATCATTATTTGGACGAGGCCCGTTTGGATTTGGCCCTTGTGGTCTATTCCCCTGAGGGCGCGGACCATTATTTGGACGCGGTCCATTATTTGGCCCCTGAGGGCGCGGACCATTATTTGGACGCGGACCATTCTGGTTTGGTCCATTTGGACGAGGCCCATTTGGATTTTGCCCTTGTGGACGTGGCCCGTTTGGTCCTTGAGGTCGAGGTCCATTTTGATTTTGCCCTTGTGGACGTGGACCGTTTTGGTTTGGTCCTTGTGGTTCTCTATAATTTCTTTGTTGATCTCTTCTGCGTCGATCGTTCTTTTCTAATGAGCGTAAACTTATCTGACCTACCAACTCTACAAATTCTGGTTCTACTTCTTTATTCTTACTGGTGATTTCTACCGCTTCTAATTCTTCTACAGCAATACCTTGTTGGTTCAGTTTTTTGATTTCCTTAACGCGTTCAATCGTTAATGGAAAATGCTTGGTATTGTTAGGAAGGGTATACCACATTAAATTCTTGAAAATATCTTTCTTGATTAAAAATGCAGTCCCCATTTGAGTTTGTAAATTATCTGCGTAATCAGGAAATGCTTGCAAAGCATCTAAATAAGTATCTAATTCAAAATTCAAGCAACATTTTAAACGACCGCATTGGCCACTTAACTTAGTTTGATTGATGGATAAATTTTGATAACGTGCTGCAGTGGTGTTGACACTTTTGAAATCGTGTAACCAAGTACTACAACAAAGCTCACGACCACAACTTCCAATACCACCCACTTTTGCTGCTTCTTGACGAATACCTATTTGGCGCATTTCCACTTTTACTTTAAACTCATTTGCGAACATACGGATGAGTTCTCTAAAGTCAATACGATCATCTGCTGTGTAGAAAAAAGTACCTTTTTTGCCATCCGCCTGCAATTCGATCTCACTTAATTTCATCTGTAATTTCAAATCTCTTGCATATGCCCTACTTTTAGCCAACATATCTGATTCTCTACCCTTACTTATTTTAAAGGTATCAATATCTTTATCTGTACTTGCCCTAAGGATTTTTTTGATCTCAGGATGAAATTCATCCGTACCGCTTTTTTTCAATTGCATACGAACTAGTTCTCCAGTCAAAGAAATTTCTCCAACGTCAAAACCATTTACGCCTTCAACTGTCACATAATCTCCTTTTTCAAAAATTTGAAAAGTAGGGTTTCTAAAAAAATCTTTTCGGCTTCCTTGTTTGAAGCTTACTTCTACTACCCTACATTGACTCGCTGTGTCATCCACAGGCAAGTCTCTTAACCAGTCATGTACATTTAGTCTATTACATCCACCTGTACTACAGCCTCCGTTACTTTTGCAGCCATTGGGCGTACCCGTGCCACATGATCCACATCCCATATATTCAAATTCTAACTGTTATTAATTGAAATACCCGACACCCATTCCCTTCAAATTCCTGTTCCATAGATTGGCGTCTATGTCAAAATTAAGGTTTTGTTCCGAATGATATGATAGAACTTGATGCCCATTGCCATAAATAACATCTTGGCATTGGCATTTCGCTCTATATAATAGACTGCTTTGTCTAATTCTTGTATGATGGCCTCTAATTGACCGACTCCGGCAATTTTATTGATTCTGAGGGCAAAATCCTTTAAATCTGGGTCTAAAGGCAGGTCTGCACCCAATACTTTAATGCGGATGCTTTGCTCAAGCAGGTGGTTAAAGTATTTTAGGAACTGTTTTTGCTGCTCCCTACCCAATTTACTCACTTCGTCCACCCATTTCATTTGGGACAATGGTCCATTTTTAAGAATGGCATTGAGCCAGTCCCTAATTTGATCTAAAAAATCGCTATCACTATGTTGTACTAAATGAAGTGCTTCTCTATAATTACCATCCGACATGGCTGCAATAAGCTGTGCTTTTTCAGGACTTAGTTTCGCTCTTTGCTCTAAAGCAACTGCAATATCTGTATTGGTTAATCTTGGAACTCTAATAAACTGGCATCGACTAATGATGGTTGGTAGAATTTGCTCCTCGGAATTTGCCACCAATAAAAAAATGGTATCTACTGGTGGCTCTTCAATCAGCTTTAATAATTTATTCCCTTCCTTACCTAAGTATTCTGGCATCCACATCACAAGGACTTTGAAGGGACTTTCAAAACTTTTGAAACTTAATTTTTTAATAATTTCTGTACACTCGTCTGCGCTAATATTGCCTTGCTTATTTTCTGCTTTGATGAATTGCAACCAGTCAAATACATTACCATATGGATAGCCCTGAACAAATTCCCTCCACTGTTCTATAAAATTAGCACTGATATTTTTTTGACCAGGTTTTTCTGTAATAGTTGGAAAAGAAAAATGTAGATCGGGATGCATCAACTGATTCGCGCGCTGATAAGCAGGTAAATCTGCAATGGCATCCGGCTCGTTGAAAGTGTGGACTTGTTTTGCAAGTGCATCAGGATCTGCAAACATGTCCAAGACTTGGTTGGTTGTAGCAGGAGAGCTGACTAAATATTGTGCAAATGCAATGGCCAAAGGCAATGCGCCAGATCCTTCTGGTCCCACAAACAATAGGGCATGGCTCAATCTTTGGTGTTGAACCATCTCTACTAATTGTTGCTTTAATTTTTCTTGGCCAATAATATCGCGCAATAACATGCAGCGAAGATAGTATTTCCTAGGGTAAGCTACTTATTTAAGTAAGTCAAAATTGCGTCGCTATCTGGTTTTACATTGCTTGGAAAATAAGCCAACATTTTTCCATTTTCATCCAATAAAAATTTATTGAAATTCCAACCGATAGTGGCATCTAAAACGCCATTCTTTGATTTTTGAGTCAACCATTGGTAGATTGGAGATTGTGTACCGCCTTTCACATCTACTTTATCAGCTAGCGGAAAAGTAACACCATAATTTTTTTCACAAAATTCAACGATTTCGGCATTTGAGCCAGGCTCTTGCCCACCAAATTGATTGCATGGAAAACCAATGATCACTAGTTTGTCTTTGTATTGACTATACACTTTTTGCAATGAGGCATATTGAGGCGTGTAACCACACTGACTTGCGGTGTTGACTACCATGATTTTTTTGCCTTTGTATTTTGACAAATCAATCTGACTGCCGTCAATGCTTTTAACTTTAAAGCTATGGATGCTTTGTGCGTTCGTAAAAAAGCTGCATGCAACTAATAATAAACTTAGTATCGTTTTCATAATAGACTTTTGAATGTTTTAAGTAATAAATATAACAAGAAATCAATCAAAAAGTTGACTCTATATTAGATGAAATACTTGAATGGTTCGTTGGTAAATTCGTTGAATGAATTGTTAAGAATCATTTCCCTATAGTGTATAAGCCGCCACAGCAATCGAAATGGAAGCAGGCGATCCAGCCATCAGGGTTGCTATGGCCGCTTCTAAAGTGGCTCCTGTGGTAAGCACATCGTCTACAAGCAGTATATTTTTTCCTTCAATGCTGTTAGGGTGGTTTAAAATAAATAGGTCTGGAACTTGCTCTAGCCTTGCCTTTCTATCTTTCTTGGTTTGTGAATTAGACCAGTTTTTTTTGGTTAGCACATCGCCAAAGATGGGCCTATTCCAAACCTGCTGGATGCCCATTGCAATGACTTGACTTTGATTGTAACCTCTACTATTGATTTTGGAAGGTAGAATTGGTATGGGAATGAGTAGATCAATTTGCTCAAATTTTTCTGCTGATGCAATGGCTTGGCCCATCAACTGTCCAAATAAAATACCCACTTTTTTATTGTGGTGGTATTTTAATTGTGTCATCAGTGTTTGCACTAAACTGTCTTTTGTGAAAAATAATAAAGCACCAGCATGTAGAAAAGGCACCCTGCCCCAAAATATTTTTTCAACCGGATTTTCGTTGATCTTAAAAAAATCAGTGAAGGGTAAGTCATGTATGCATGGATTGCATAAGGGCTTATTTTTTTCAACTTGATCTGTGCCGCAACCAAAACATATTTGTGGATACAACAAATGCAAAAAAGCATTTAGGTAGTTTCGTATACCTTGAAAAATTTTCAAGATTAGAAAAATAAGCGATACGCTTCGTCGACTCTTTCTACAGGGATAATTTCGATGCTATGTTTTTTTGTATCAATGCCTTTAGTGTTGAATCCAGAAATAATAATTTTTTCAAAACCTAATTTTTCTGCTTCAGCAATACGTTGTTGAATTCTATTCACCGCACGAATTTCTCCGTTCAATCCTACTTCTCCAGCAAAACAAATGCCTTGAGGTAATGGGATGTCTTCGTAAGAAGATAGCAAAGAAAGTATCACGGCTAGGTCTAAGGAAGGGTCTTCTATTTTAAGTCCACCTGCAATATTTACAAAAACATCTTTCATCCCAAACGCAAACCCGCCGCGCTTTTCAAGCACCGCTAATAATAATTGTAATCTTCTTAAATCAAATCCTGTCACCGTTCTTTGTGGGGTACCATACACACTTTGAGTCACTAAAGCTTGCACTTCTATCAACAACGGACGCATCCCTTCCATCGCAGCTGCAATCGTACTTCCACTTAATGAATCGTTTCTTTGTGCAATTAAAAATGCAGACGGATTTGTTACTACTTTCATCCCTGTTCCAGTCATCTCATAAATTCCTAATTCGCTGGTGCTTCCAAATCTATTTTTTAAAGTACGCAACATTCTATAGGCATAATGACGATCTCCTTCAAATTGCAATACAGTGTCCACCATATGTTCTAAAATTTTTGGTCCAGCAATGGAACCTTCCTTAGTGATATGACCAATTAAAAAAACTGGTGTGCCAGTTTCTTTTGCAAATCTTTGAAATTCTGCTGCAGTTTGTTTGATTTGTGAAATACTTCCAGCAGCAGCGTCAATTAAATTAGATTCAAGTGTTTGAATTGAATCTACAATCACCACCGTTGGTTTTAATTTTTTGATGGCTTTAAAAATAGCTTGTGTATGCGTTTCGGTCAGTAAATAAAAATGATCATTTTCTAAACTTAATCTGTCAGCGCGCATTTTGATTTGCTGAATACTTTCCTCTCCACTGATATATAAAACAGTTTGATCCTTCATCATTAAACCCTGTTGTAAAAACAAAGTACTTTTTCCAATACCTGGTTCACCAGCAACAAGCACAATAGAACCTGGAACGATGCCTCCTCCTAAAACTCGGTTCAGTTCTGGATCTGAGCTATCCATTCTTTTTTCTGATTGAATTTGAACTTCATTAATGCCAATAACTTCGGTCCCTTTTTGAGTTACGGCATAATCCTCCCAAGTAGCCGTGTTGCCCTTGCCCTTGTCAATGACTTCTTCGGTAAAACTGTTCCATTCGTTACAGGCTGGGCATTTGCCAGCCCATTTTGCAGCTTCATAGCCGCAATTGGTACAAAAAAAGGCAGATTTTGACTTACTCATGGGGTAAAGATACCGGGATTCTCATTTTTTTACTAAGTATTTGCCGAAAAACGAGGGTTTTCTTGTCAAAAATGAATTCCAAGTTGTATACTGATATACTTTTCTATTATGTAGTTCATAAATATATTTTAAACATATAAAACAAAATTTCAAAAAAACAGGTAATAATTCCCTAATAGTATTAAATTTTTGTTAAATTGCCTTTCAATCCAATATGGTTTTTTCAAAAAAATAAATTCTATGATGAAAAAATTTTTTCTATTGAGTTTTCTTGCGTCCTTTCTTATGATTGGAGTAGCAATAGCTCAAAACACAACAGTCAGTGGTAAGGTTACCGACGAATCTGGTGCTCCAATTGCAGGTGCGAGTGTACTTGTAAAAGGGTCTAAAACAGGGGTTAACTCTGATGCACAAGGTAATTTCACTATTGCAGTTCAAGCAAACAAAGTATTAGAAGTAGTAGCAGTTGGTTACGAAACCCGTCAGGTTTCTACCAATGCGAAGTCTTTTTTAATTGTACTGAAACAGGATGTAAGATCACTTTCAGAAGTGGTTGTAACTGGTTTCGGTGGATCATTGATTAAAAAAGAATTAACTGGTAATATTGCCCGCGTTAAAGGTAAAGATATCGAGTACATGCCAACACCAAGTGTGGATGCGGCATTACAAGGTAAAGCTGCGGGTGTATTCGTAAATAGCCAATCTGGTAAATTAGGTCAGGCAGTAACAGTGCGTGTAAGAGGTAACTCTTCTATCTCTGCATCTAGCCAACCTTTATATGTATTAGATGGTATCCCAGTGACTTCTCAAGACCAATCTACTTATGGTGGTGACATGAACCCTTTAACAGATTTGAACCCGAATGATATCGAATCAATCGAAGTATTAAAAGATGCCTCTGCAGGTGCGATCTACGGATCTCGTGCTGCAAATGGTGTGGTTTTAATTACAACTAAAAGAGGTAAGGCTGGAAGAACTCAAATCACTTTCAACTTACAAACTGGTCAATCAGAAGCAACTAAAAGAGTAAGAATGTTGAACTCAACTGAGTACAACGAGTTAGCTTTAGAAGCTGCAAAATATTCTGATGACCAAGATGGTACAGCATACGACGATCCATATAGCTATACACAATACATGAAAGACGTCATGAGCTATAATAGCTTTGGTTTGTGGGATAAAGACAAAAGCACGACATATGACTGGCAGGATCAAGCCTTCCAAACAGGTGAATACCGTCAAGCTGATTTACAAATTAGAGGTGGTAATGATAAAACGAAGTTTTTCTCTTCTTTCCAACATTTAGACCAAGGTGGTACAATAGTGGGTAACAATTTAAGCAGAACAACAGGTCGTTTGAATGTGGATCAACAAGCGAATAGCTGGTTAGATTTAGGTGTTTCTTTAAGTTTATCAAGAACTTTTAACCGTCGTTTGCCAGGTGATAATGCGTTTTCTAACCCATTACAATCTGCGGCTTTATTACCAATGTCTCCATTCTTGGATCCTTCAACTGGTTTACCAACAGGTACACCTCCAGGTGATGTGAACGTAGGTATCTATTTTAACCCAAGAATTCAAATTGACTACGCTAGATACGTTCAAGATGTATACAGAACTTTTGGTAACACTTACTTCAAAGTAAAATTATTACCAGGTTTGACTTTCCAATCTGAATTTGGTTTAGACTTCTTAAGTCAAAACGAAGAGCGTTATTATCAAACACAAGCTGTTAGAAATACAAGTTCTCCAACTGGTGAAGGTACCAACACTGGTGCTTTTATCACGAACTATAACACCAACAGTTATTTCAACTACAATAAAGTAGCTGGTAAGCATAATTTTGCTGCTACTTTAGGTATGCAATATCAACAATCTCAAGCGAAATATAACAGTACAACTGGTATTGGTTTCCCTTCTGATTCTTATCAAAAGATTGCAAGTGCGGCGACTAAGTCTGGTGGTAGTTCTTCTCAAACAGATTTCAGATTCTTATCTTATTTCTTAAGATCTAATTATACGTTCAATGAAAAGTATATCGTTTCTGCAAGTGGACGTATAGATGCCTCTTCTAGATTCGGTAAAAATTCAAGAACAGGTTTCTTCCCAGCGGTTTCTGCTGGTTGGATCTTGTCTAACGAAGATTTCTTAATGGATAACAAAGTAATTAGTTTCTTAAAGGCAAGAGCTTCTTATGGTATCGTGGGTAACTCTGAAATTGGTAACTTCCCTCAATTGGGCTTGTTTACTGGTGATGCAGGTTATGCAGGTGCTGCAGGACAAAGACCTTCTCAATTAAGAAATGATAACTTACAGTGGGAAACAACTGCTCAAGTAGATGCGGGTATTGATTTCGGATTATTCAATAATAGAGTTTCTGGAGAAATCGATTACTACATTAAGAGTACTACTGGATTATTATTAAACGTAAATATCCCTGCTACAACTGGTTTCTCTAGCATGGTGAGAAATATTGGTGAATTAGAAAATAGAGGTTATGAATTTGTATTGAATACGCAAAACTTTGTTGGTGCATTCAAATGGAATACTAGCTTCAATATTGCTTTGAACCAAGGTAAAGTAACCAATATCCAAGGTCAAGTAATTGAAGGTGGAGTTGGTAGCATGAACCGTGTTCAAGAAGGAAGTGCAATTGGTGTATTCTTTACTGCAGAGTGGGCTGGTGTAGATCCTGCAAATGGTAATGCATTATGGTATAAGAATACAAAATTAGCAGACGGAACAATTGATCGTTCTACTACTAGTGTATTTAGTCAAGCGACAAGAATTGTAACTGGTGATCCAAATCCAGATGTAATTTTTGGTTTAACGAATAACTTCTCTTACAAAGGCTTTGATGCAACTATCTTCTTTAATGGTGTTGCAGGTAACCAAAACAATATCTACGGTATGGGTCGTTATTCTTCTGCAAACATGCGTTATGAGGATAACCAAACTTATGATCAAATGGCTCGTTGGCAGAAGCCTGGTGATATCACCAATGTTCCACAAGCTAGATTGTATTATAACAATGGTGCTCAAATCAGTAGCCGTTACATTGTGGATGGTTCTTATCTCCGTTTAAGAACAGCTTCACTTGGTTATACTTTTGATTCTAAGAAATTAAACAAACTTAAGCTTGAAAAAGTAAGAGTGTATGTATCTGGTCAAAACTTATTGACTTTCACAAAGTATCCTTATTGGGATCCAGAAGTTAACGCCGATGATTTTGATTCTAATATTGCAAAAGGTAGTGACTTCTACACACCGCCACAACCAAGAACAATCTTGTTTGGCGTAAACATTAATTTCTAATTAGTTAATAAAGCATTTTATGAAAATATATAACAAAACAATAAACAAATACTTAGCTGTTATTTTGTTTACAAGCGTGCTAGCTACGGCTTGCGAAAAGCGTCTAGACGTTTTCCCGTACCAAAGTATCGCAGATGACAAAGCCTTGTTG
>CAMDNL010000013.1 GCA_945902975.1 Chitinophaga pinensis | reverse complement strand
GCTATTGTGGATGCCACCGTATTCACAGAGGCGGGATATGTTGGAGAAGATGTGGAGAGCATGTTAACGCGTCTTTTGCAAAACTGCGACTATGATGTGGAAGCAGCACAAAGAGGGATTGTTTATATCGATGAAATTGACAAAATCGCACGTAAAAGTGACAACGCTTCTATCACAAGAGATGTAAGTGGAGAAGGTGTACAACAAGGTTTATTAAAAATGCTTGAGGGCACAGAGGTATTGGTACCTCCTCAAGGTGGAAGAAAGCACCCTGATCAAAAAATGATAAAAGTAGACACTAAGAATATTTTATTTATTTGTGGTGGCGCATTTGACGGCATTGATAAAATCATTGCAAGAAGAATTAATACCAATGCGATTGGATTTAGTGTGAACAAAGATGAGCAAGAACTACAACGTAAAAATTTATTGCGCTTTGTGAATGCGCAGGATATAAAAACTTTTGGTCTAATTCCAGAAATGCTAGGACGACTTCCAATTGTAACACACTTAGAACCATTGGATGCCGAGACATTAAGAAGTATCTTGACAGAACCAAAGAACGCATTGATCAAGCAATACACGCAATTATTTGCGATAGAAGACATCAAGCTTACAATTGATCCAGAAGTGTTTGATTTCATTACTGCGAAAGCGATGGAATATAAGCTTGGGGCAAGAGGATTAAGAAGTATCTGCGAGAGCTTGTTTACTCAAGCTATGTTTGAACTTCCGGGCACAGACACCAAAGTATTTAATGTGACTTTAGCTTATGCAAAAGACATGTTTGATAAAAGTAAAATAAGCGCTTTAAAAGTAGCTTAAGTAAAATTAATAATCACTTTAAAAATAAATTTATGCAAGAATTAATTGACCGTTTAGTAAAAGAAGCAGGTGTTACACCAGAGCAAGCAAAGCAATCTATTGAAACCATTGCTGCATTTGTAAAAGAAAAATTCCCAATGTTAGGTGGTGCTGTGAATCAGATTTTCAAGCACAAATAAGTTTTCTGCACTATTTGGCATAGCTATTTAGACCAATCTGAGAAAATCAAACTGAAAAAATCAAACCGAGAAAACCAATCTGAGAAATTGAATAATGATTCAATCACTCAGATTGGTTCTTTTTTTTAACACCATTGCTTCTGCCTCAGTGAGGTCAAACTGAATCACCATTTCCGACCAAGTTAACCTACCCTGTTTTTCTTTTCGAAGCTTTAAAATCCTATAAACAGCCCTTTCATCAAATATGCCAAGTGACATCCAATCCTCATAACGCATCGTTTGATAGGCCATTTTTTTAGACTTATTGGACTGGTACTTTAAATAAGGGTAGATCATTTGAAAATCAAAATCAGTGATGCCGTATACTTTCTTTAACCCTTGCACACTCGTAAAACCGCCCGTCCATTTTTGATAGGTTAAAATTCGTTTCACTTTATATGCAGGCAAACCAGTGACTCGAATCCAATCTAATGCTTTAGGATGATTGATATCAATTTGCTCAGGCGCATACTTTTCCCATTTTCGATTCCTATTTTGTTGATAGTCATGACTAGAATCCATTGCTTTAATTCGAACCCAAGGAAGTAAGGCCTTTGCTTGAGATTCAGATACACCATACCATTTTAATAGGTCTTCTTTTTTATAAAACCTTCCTCCTTTTTCTCGATAACGATACAGTGTACGCATTTGTTTGCTAGAGAATCCCAGTTGGAATCCTTGCATGCTATCCAACAAATTAGGATCAAAATAAAAAACCTTTATAGGTTTATTTTTGGAATTTGAAAAGTTCCCCTGATTAGCAGATGTTGTTGGTAATAGATAATGTAATAAAAGACTTAAAGATAAAATACAACCCAGAACGATAATGCCTTTTTGCTCTTTTGAAGTAAAAATGAAATAAGATTTCCAATCAAATTGCATGGAGATTTTCAATAAACCTACCTTTTTTCAAGATGCAAAATTTGCGTATAAATACTTGGTTTGTCTATACTTCAATCACCATCCCATCGTATGCCATTCCAATGCCCTTTGGCAAACTTGGATCCACCTCAGCGTGTAAGCCAATCTGATGGCTAAAATGGGTGAAATAAGTTTGTGGTATATTTAGAGACTGCGTCAATGCAATGGCTTCGGATAAGGTGAAATGTGTGGGATGCGCATTAGGACGCAGTGCATTTAGGATGAGGACTTTGGACCCTTTTATTTGCTCCATAGCTTCAACCGAAATATAATTGGCATCTGTGATATAGGTAAAGTCCCCCATTCTAAAACCTAGTACAGGCATATCACGGTGCATGACTTCAATTGGTGTTAATTCAATATCCCCAATCTTAAAAGGCGTTTTATGATCAATGGTGCGCAATTGCATCTCTGGCAAACCTGCCTCTTTATCGGCTTCAAATGCATAATAAAAATCGCGCTGAATAGCTACCTGCGTAATTGTATTGGCATAAATCGGCATTGACTTACCCGAGAAGAAATTAAAAGGCCTGATATCATCCAATCCTGCATAATGATCTCTATGGGGATGGGTGAATACCACCGCATCTATATGCGTTGTTTTTGTACGAAGCATTTGATACCTAAAATCTGGCGTCGTATCTATAATAATACAAGTGGTATCGGATTCAACTTTAATACTTGTTCTTAATCGATTGTCTTTAGGATCAGCTGAATTACATACAGGACACACACATCCAATGAGGGGAACCCCGGTGCTGGTGCCTGATCCTAGAATGGTGATACGTAACAAAATTGGTGGATTAAAAATTATGCTTCAGTCAATGCAATACGCTTCACTTCCTCATATAGCTTTTGAGAATCACGCGTTAACTTGTCAAATTCAATCGTTAGTTGCGGAATCAATTCAAGTAAGGTATTGATCCTTGCTTCCAAGTTTAAAAACTTGTTTAAAACAACGATTTTTTTGAATTCAAGTAAACACCAGCCGCTCTGGAAATTGCCACGTTCGTAACGAACTACATATTCAGATTCGCTTAAAATATCTTCTAATTTATCTAAAGTGCTTTGTGTGATTTTCATAAAATTGGGCTATTTTAAGTAGGTTTTACCTTCATTAAGCTGCGTTACAAAGATAGTTTTTTGGCACAGTAGCTATTTAAATAAATCGCAGGAGTTATTCACATTTCGTACCTTTGTCAACACATTTAGCCTATGGAATTTTTGACTCGAAAAATGATAAACGATCCAGTACATGGATTTATTACGATCAATGACCCGTTGATATTTGCCATTTTTAACCATCCTTTTTTTCAGAGATTAAGAAGGATCCAACAAATGGCTTTAGCACAACTAGTCTATCCTGGGGCCGTGCATACAAGGTTGCACCATTCATTGGGTGCCTATCAATTAATGTGTATTGCGATCAATGAACTTAGAGACAAGGGCATTGAAATTAGTGCAGCAGAAGCTCAAGCAGCAAAAGCAGCCATTTTAATGCATGATATTGGTCATGGCCCTTATTCACATGGATTAGAAAATGTATTGTTAAAAGGCGTGCACCATGAGGCGCTTTCTTTGTTAATTATGAATCAACTCAACGCAGATCCTAACCCTGCATTGAATGGTCAATTAACCATGGCGATTCAAATTTTTACCAACCAATATCCTAAAACCTTTTTACATCAATTAATTAGTGGACAGCTTGATGTGGATAGATTAGATTATTTATCGAGAGACAGTTTCTTCACTGGCGTAAGTGAAGGCGTGGTAGGCTATGAGCGCATTTTAAAAATGCTAAACGTAAAAGATAATATTTTATTAGTAGAAGAAAAAGGAGTGAATAGTGTAGAGAAATTTTTAGTATCCAGAAGACTGATGTATTGGCAAGTATACCGACACAAAACAGTGATTGCTGCAGAGAATATGTTGGTTAAAATTATTCAAAGAGCAAAACAATTGACAAAAGCAAAAGACAATGACATTGCTATTGGTGGAGTTTTAGATTATTTTTTATCCAATGAATTTACGGCCATTGAACAAATTGATTTAACAGCTTATTGTCAATTAGATGATACAGATATTATGTATGCAATTAAAAAATGGCAAACACATTCAGATCCAATTTTATCTTTATTATGCAATCGTTTATTGAATAGAAAAATTTACAAATGTCAGTTGCAGTCAGAACCCATCACGGATGCTGCTTTAAATCAAGCTTTAACAGCTACAAAAACAAGGTTCAATGTGGATGACGAAGCTGCAGCTTTCCTATGTTTTAAAGGCGAAACAAGCAATACTTTATACAAGAATGATAGTGAGAATATCCATATTTTGCTAAAAAAAGGTGAAATTTCTACCATTTCTGAGGTGCAAAACGCATTAATTGTCGAAAGTCTTTCTACCCCAGTTAAAAAATTTTACATTTGTTCACTAAGTGAATAACTACAATTCAAATAAATAATGCAACAGATGCTAGAATTCAGTGCACAACAAATCGCGATCATGATTCAAGGTCAAGTAGAAGGTGATGCGTCTGTCACTGTTAGTAATTTTGGTAAAATAGAGGAAGCAACTGCTGGTCAAATTTCTTTTTTAGCCAACCCAAAATATGAGGCATTTTTATATTCTTCAGCCGCTTCGATTATCATCATTAGCGAGCAGCAGCAATTAAAACAAAAAATAAATGCCACTTTAATTAGGGTGCCAGATGCCTACGCCGCATTCGCTACCCTACTATCAAAATATCAAGAACTAAAGGCCCAACAACTTGTAGGCATTCAAACACCTTCATTTATTGCAGCCACTGCTACATTAGGTGCAAACCATTTTATCGCCGCTTTCGCCTATATAGGTGAAGGGGCTGTATTAGGTGAACATGTAAAAATATTTAGCAATGTAGTGATAGGAGAAAATGTAAAAATTGGCAACCATGTCACCATCCATCCGGGTGTGGTCATTTATGCAGATTGTGTCATTGGCAACCATGTCACTATTCATAGTGGAAGCATTATTGGAAGTGATGGATTTGGATTTGCACCTAAAGAAGATGGTAGCTTTCAAAAAGTACCACAACTTGGAAACGTGGTGATCGAAGACGATGTTGAAATTGGCGCCAACACCACTATCGACCGAGCCACTATTGGATCGACGATCATTCGCAAGGGGGTTAAATTAGACAACCAAATTCAGATAGCACATAACGCAGAAATAGGAAGTAATACCGTCATCGCTGCTCAAGTTGGCGTAAGTGGTAGTACTAAAATTGGCAAAAATGTCATGATAGGAGGACAGACTGGTTTAGCTGGTCATATTGCCATTGCAGATGGGATCAAAATTGCTGGAAGAACTGGTGTGACAAAAACATTTACAACCGCAAATATGACCCTTACGGGCTACCCAGCAGCAGAGCAAAAACAAAGCCTAAGAAGCCAGGTTTACGTCAAAAATCTCCCAGAATTGGAAAAAAGAGTTCAAGAACTCGAAATATTAGTACAACAACTGTCTCAAAAAGCCTAAATCAGGCGTATTTTTGCTTTAAATCAAGCTTTTAACTAAGCTATTCTAAACTAGTTACACATGGATCAACATTTTAACCCCGATAAGCAACATACCCTTTCTAATAGTATCAGTATTAGCGGAACCGGCTTACATACAGGCATTTTAGTTGATATGACATTGCAACCTGCTAATCCAGGCTTTGGAATTCAATTTCAAAGAATAGATTTACCAAACCAACCTTTAATCAAGGCGGATTGTGATTTAGTAACAGATACAAGTCGTGGAACTACTTTGCAAGTGGGTGATGCTAAGGTGAGTACGGTGGAACATATTCTTGCCGCTTTAGTTGGTTTAGGTGTTGACAATCTTTTGATTGAATTAAACGGACCAGAAATTCCTATCATGGATGGTAGCTCTGCCCCATTCATTGAAGCCATTGAAAAAGTAGGTGTATTAGAACAAGATGCTGCAAAAGCTTGGTACAGCATTGATGAAAATATTTTTCACTACGACGAAGACAAGCGTGTAGAGATGGTTGCAATGCCAGCTTTGGATTATCAAATCACTGCCCTGATAGATTTTAATAGCCCAGTTTTAGGCACACAACATGCGGCACTTAAAACAATCAAAGATTTTAAATCAGAAATCTCCCCTTGTAGAACTTTTTGTTTTTTACATGAATTAGAAACGCTTTTAGAACACGATTTAATTAAAGGCGGAGACATCAATAACGCGATTGTAGTAGTTGATAAGACAGTTACCAAAGAAGAAATGACTCGATTGGCTAAAGTTTTTAAGCGAGATAAAATTGAAGTAAAAAGTGAAGGCTACTTAAATAATTTGGAATTAAGATTTCCGAATGAACCTGCCCGTCATAAATTATTAGATGTAGTTGGTGACTTAGCATTAATAGGGTATCCAATTAAAGCAAGAATTATCGCCAATCGTCCTGGACATAGTAGCAATGTAGAATTTGCTAAAAAAATAAAGCAGTACATCAAAAAAAATAAAAATATTAAAGATGTACCTGTATATGATCCAAGCGCAACTCCTGTATATACTTTAGAGCAAATAGAAAAAACCTTACCACATCGTCATCCATTTTTGTTAGTGGATAAGATTATTGAATTAACAGACACTTCTATTGTTGGCGTTAAGAATGTCACATTCAATGAATGGTTTTTCCCTGGACATTTTCCAGGCAACCCAGTCATGCCAGGGGTATTACAAATTGAGGCATTGGCGCAAACTGGTGGCATCCTTTGTATTAATGCCATGCCTAAAGGTAATTATGATACTTATTTTTTAAAAATCAACAATTGTAAATTTAAACAAATGGTGAAGCCAGGCGATACCATGTTACTTAAATTAGAATTGATGGCTCCAATTCGTAGAGGTATTTGCGAAATGCGAGGCACTGTCTATGTAAATGGAAAAGTGGCTACAGAGTCGGAACTTGTTGCTCAAGTTGTAAAAAGAGCAGAATAAATTTATACCTATGACACATCCATTCACCTATATAGACCCAAATGCAAAAGTTGCATCCAATGTAAAAATTGATCCATTCACTGTCATTCATAGTGATGTTACAATTGGAGAAGGTACATGGATTGGAAGTAATGTGACTATTATGAACGGCACTACCATTGGAAAAAATTGTCGCATCTTCCCTGGTGCGGTGATAGGTGCAGATCCTCAGGATTTAAAATTCAATGGAGAAAAAACCACCGTGTCAATTGGCGACCATACCACTATCAGAGAATTTGTAACCATCAACAGAGGTACTTCTGATCGTTGGGTTACCAAAGTTGGAAGTCATTGTTTAATTATGGCCTATAGTCATATTGCACATGACTGTATCATTGGTAACCATTGTATTTTAAGCAATAGTGTGCAAGTGGCAGGGCACGTTACATTAGGAGACTATGCATGGATCGCTGGGGTAAGTGCGGTACATCAATTTGTGCATATTGGACAACATTCTTATATCGCTGGAGGTAGCTTGGTAAGTAAGGATGTGCCTCCTTATATTAAAGCTGTTCGAAATCCATTAAGCTATGGAGGCGTGAACAGTGTTGGATTAAAAAGAAGAGGATTCGATTTAGAAAAGATCAACCATATTTTAGATATCTACCGCTATATTTTTAATAAGGGTATGAACACCACACAGGCACTTGCTTTTATTGAGGAAGAATTGCCGGCAACCGATGAGCGCGATGAAATTGTTACATTCATTAGAGATAGTGGAAGAGGCATCATCAAACGTTTTGTGAAAGGTGCACTAGAAGAAGATTAATATGCAAATTCACTTTACAGCTGCATCAAAAAGATTCAATAAAGAATGGATTTTCTCCAATCTAGATTTCAGTTTTGTCACCGGAGAACATTATGCATTGATTGGAAACAACGGATCAGGTAAAAGTACCCTCTTACAAATTATTGCAGGTTATATTGGGCTTACAAAAGGTCAGGTGAATTGGGTCGACAACAATGGTCAATCCATTGATAGCTCAAATATATTCCAACATATAAGCATTGCTGCACCTTATTTAGAACTGGTAGAAGAATTTACTGCATTAGAACAAATCGCTTTTCATCATCAGTTCAAGCCCATTCTATCCGATATAAAGCCATTGGACCTCTTAAAAAAAATTGGACTTAGCAAAGCGGCTGATAAACAGATCAGGAATTTTAGTAGTGGGATGAAACAAAGATTGAAATTGGCTTTGGCTATTTTTGATCAAGCCCCTATCTTATTATTGGATGAACCATGTAGTAATTTAGATCAAGAAGGTATTCAAACCTACCACCAATTAATACAAGCACACGCTACGCATAAATTAATTATTGTAGCAAGCAATGACCCGCAAGAATACCAGTTTTGCAGTCAGCAAGTTTCCCTTTCTGATTTTAAAAAATAAGTGACTCTATTAGCTTCTACTTGCAATCAACAAATTCAAATCGGTGTATTTTAAATTGCATTTTTGACTCATATAAAAATCAGTCAATGAGCCTTTGTATAAATAAACCCCCTCACGAAGATGTAATTGGTGCCAGATAATTTCTTCTAAGCCGCCTTGGTCTCCTATCTCCACCATTAAATGCATCAAGACATTGCTAATTGCTTGGCTTGCTGTTCTTGCAAAACCACTTGGAATATTGGGTACACCATAGTGAATGACATCATGCTTAATGACAATTGGATTTTCATGGTTGGTCAATTCGGTGGTCTCAAAACATCCTCCTCTATCCACCGCTACATCAATGATGATACTACCTGGTCGCATATTCATCACCATTTCTTCTGTTACAACAATGGGTGCTCTCCCAATTTCATTGGTCAATGCGCCAATTGCTACTTCACAGGTTTTAAGTTGCTTTGCCAATATTTTTGGCTCAATCACAGAAGTCCAAACACGCTGACCTAAATTATTTTGTAGTCGCTGTAGTCTAGAGACATTGTTGTCAAACACTTTGACACTTGCGCCCAATGCAAGTGCATTGCGTACTGCAAATTCTCCGGTAATATCTGCGCCAATGACCACCACTTTAGTTGGAGGAACACCACTAATACCACCTAACAAAACACCCTTACCTGAATTAAAATTACTTAAGTATTGTCCGGCAATCAACATCACCGCACTACCCACAATCTCATTCATGCTTCTTAAGATGGGATAGTTTTGGTTTTCGTCCTTGATATTTTCGATTGATAAAGCAGTAATTTTTTTCGCCATCATGGCCACCAACACTTCTTGATTGATTGCAGATAAATGTAAAGGAGAAATAATGGTTTGATGCATTTGTAAAAAAGGCAAATCAGATTCAACTGGCGGCGCCGTCTTAATTAAAATTGGACATTGGTACACTGCTGCTTTTTCAAAAGCAATTTCTGCACCTGCTTCTGCATAATCTTTATCGGTATAACGGCTGCCTTTTCCTGCGCCTGATTCCACCATCACACGATGCCCATTGGCTACCAATACGCCTACTGCTTCTGGAATGAGGCCAACCCTATTTTCTTGAAATGCAGTCTCCTTTGGGATGCCAATTAACAATGGCTTTGCACTATGAGGTATATCCAATACCTCTTCCTGTGTTTCATAGGAAAATGAAGGATGAATTTGGGGCTTGGTGACACTCATAAGAAATATTTTCATGAAGATACAAAAATACCAGAGATCCTAAAATAGGAAAAAGCCAATTCGATTATCCCCTTTTACTGATTGGTATAGATTCTACGCTGATCGGGGTCAATGAATTCAATATTGAACACCACTGCATGCTCAGGCACTAGATTAGGCGCTTTTTCAGGCCATTCCACCAAAGACAAATCAGCTTCTTCCATCGCCGCCTCTACCCCTGCCTGTCTTGCCTCTGCGGCATTCTCTAAACGATACCAATCCATATGGTAAATGAGTTTGCCCTTTACTTCATATTCATTCATGATAGAAAATGTAGGACTTGACATGCCTTGCTGAATACCCATTGCTCTGCCTATTGCAGCAATCAGGGTTGTCTTACCTGCGCCCATAGGTGCTTGAAAGACCCACACAGGATGCGCGGCATAATTTTGTACCAGTTGAGCGGCAATTTGATCTGTTTGTTCTAGGGTGTAGACTTGGTCCATATTGCAAATATAAAGCTTCAAATACAATCCTAAAATCGTTTCGTACCTTTATACCATAAATGTATTAAAATGGAAAATATTCAGTGGAAAGTAGATGGTATGAGTTGTACCAATTGTGCGTTATCCATTCATAAATATCTTAGCAGCAAGGGGATACATGAACCCAAAGTGAACTTTATGGAAGGCGAAGTGCAATTTGAATTGGCAGATGCCGCCCAAAAACCCGCTTTAATAAAAGGGATTCAAGGTTTGGGATACAAAGTGAGGGGTCAAGCCAATGAAGAAGTCACAAAAAAATGGTTGGATAATAATAAAGAGCGTGCGATTTTCTCTTTAATTTTTACGCTTCCACTCATCCTGCATATGATACCGGGTGTGCATATTCATTGGTTAATGAATCCTTATGTGCAATTGGGTTTAACCTTACCTGTATTTATTGTAGGCATGAACTACTTTGGAAAAAGTGCCATCAATAGTTTACTGCATGGCATCCCAAATATGAATGTATTGGTTTCTATTGGTGCCATTGCATCTTTTGGTTATAGCTTATACGGCACCATTATTGGACAAGGCGCACAGTTTGCATATTATGAAACCACCGCCACCATTTTAACTTTTGTATTTTTTGGAAATTATTTAGAAGATGCCTCCATTGCATCCACCCAACGTGCTTTAAAAGATTTAGTGAAAGCACAGAAAGTAATGGCCAATATGATTGTCTTTGATGAACATCATAAAGAAATTATTTTTAATGTGGCTGCTGATACCTTGAAAGTGGGTGATATTTTATTGATCAATTCAGGTGAAACAGTTCCTATGGATTGTAAAATATTATCTGGGGAAGCAGAAGTGAATGAAGCGATTGTCACTGGAGAAAGTATCCCAGTGCATCGTATGATGAAGGATATTTTATTGGGAGGTAGTACAATCGAAAATGGTTCTATTAAAGCTTATGTCACTGCCGTTGGTGATGAGACTGTGCTAGCTAATATTTTAAAAATGGTTAAAGCCGCACAAGGTGAAAAACCACCTGTGCAAATTTTAGCAGATAAAATTAGCGCCGTCTTTGTCCCCTTGGTAGTGGGGATTGCATTACTTACTTTAATTGGGAATTACTTTTTTACCAATATTGGATTTGGTGAAAGCATGTTAAGATCCATCGCAGTATTAGTGATTTCATGTCCATGTGCCATGGGATTAGCGACGCCAGCAGCCATCGCCGTTGGACTTGGAAGAGGTGCGAGAAATGGTGTTTTATTTAAGAACGCAAAAAGCTTAGAAACTTTTAAAGATATTAAGCAAGTTGTTTTTGATAAAACAGGTACTTTAACGACGGGACAATTTGAGTTAAGTGGTTTTCATATTGTACAAGATGGACAATTACCAATTTCAGAGGATACATTTAAAGTCCTGAGCTACTCTTTAGAAAAATATTCCAATCACCCCATCGCTAATTGTATTAAAGCAACCTGGAAAACAAAAGATGCCATTCCATGGGCAAAAATAGAAGAAGTAAAAGGGATGGGTATTCAAGCTACAGATAAAGAGGGCAATACCTATTGGGCAGGCTCCTTTAAAACATTAGAAGATAAATCGATTGAAGATGGACATAATATCTATATCCAAAAGAACAATCAATTCATTGGATGGATAGATGTAGCAGATCAAATTAGACCAGAAGCAAAAGAAGTAGTGGATCAATTGCATCGTCAAGGTATTGCTACTATATTATTGAGTGGAGACAGGGCTGCAAAATGTAAACAAGTGGGTGAAGCATTGGGAATACAAAAAATTATTGCAGAACAAAGTCCTTCAGAAAAATTAGCAACACTCGATGCTTTAATTCAAATTGCACCAACCGCAATGGTAGGTGATGGTATCAATGATGCACCTGCACTAGCAAAAGCAACTATTGGTATCTCCTTAAGCAACGCGTCCCATATCGCAATTCAAAGCGCACAAGTGGTTTTAATGAACAGTGGATTAAAGAACCTACCAATGTCCTTAGTATTAGGAAGAAAAACATACGAAACCATTAAAGAAAACCTAGGCTGGGCATTCTCTTATAATATCATTGCCATCCCTGTAGCTGCATTCGGATTTTTAGGCACCTGGGGACCAACCTACGGCGCCATGATTATGGCACTAAGTGATGTTGTATTGGCGTTGAATTCACTGAGGTTATTTAAAAAGAAATTAGATTAAAAGAAACAATTGACGGAGTGGAAGCCTTAGTTGACATATTAAAAAAGCATTGGAACTATGATAGTTTTAGACCGCAGCAATTGGCTGTCATTGAATCTATCCTAGCTGGTAAAGACACACTTGCTTTATTGCCCACAGGCGCGGGTAAGTCCATCTGCTTTCAAGTACCCACCATTTACCAAAGAGGCATCTGCATTGTGATTAGCCCATTGATTGCACTCATGCAGGATCAAGTGAAAGACTTAGTCTCTAAAAATTTAAAAGCAGTTTTATTAGGAAGCCAACTAAGTGCTTATGAGGAGTCAATTGTATTTAAAGAGATTGAAGCAAAGAAATACCAATTCATTTATTGTTCTCCAGAAAAATTAGCACAAAAACATTTTCAAACTTTATTAAGCAGCTTACCCATTCAATTGTTTGCCATTGATGAAGCGCATTGTATTTCACAATGGGGCTATGATTTTAGACCAAGCTATCGTAAGCTGGATTTTTTGAAAAAGACATTTCCCAAGATTCCCATTTTAGCAATGACTGCTTCTGCGATTCCATTGGTGCAAAAAGATATGTTAAAACAATTGGGAATAGAGGATGCCAATTTGATTACGGATCAATTTTTAAGGCCTAATCTAAGCTACCAAGTCAAAAAGGAAACGGTTAAATTATTTGTCTTTAAGAATTTACTCAAAGACATATCTGGTTCCGTGATCATTTATTGCAATACAAGAAATAATGTGGCTCAACTTGCAAGTATGTTAACTAGTTATGGTTTTTCTGTTGCAGGATATCATGCAGGCATGGAATTGTATGAACGAAAAAAAGTACAAGAGGACTGGATGCAAGACCATCTTCAGATGATTGTTTCTACAAGTGCCTTTGGGATGGGGATTAACAAAACCAATGTACGTGCAGTCATCCACTTTGATATTCCCGGCAGCATCGAGCAATACTATCAAGAGGCAGGAAGAGCAGGTAGAGATGGATTGGCTGCAAAAGCAATCTTACTCTACCAACAAAATGACTTGGACTACTGGAATCAGTTGCAAGAAAAAAAGATTCCTCCAATCTCTGTAATTAAAAATGTATTTCAAGACCTTGCCGATTTTGTGCAGTTACCCGTAGGCATGGGCGAACAACAACAGTTTTTATTTGACTTTGAGGTATTTTGTTTACAATTTAAGTGGGACAAAATCATTGCAAGAAATGCATTACAGTGGATAGAACAAGAGGGGCATGTAAAATTTTCGCCAAGTTCTTTCAAGCCAACATTAGTTCAAGTCATTGAAAATAGAATTAGCATTCAATTATTTGAAAAACAATATCCTGAAACTGGCTTTGTTTTGCAAACCTTATTAAGGACCTATGGCGGTATCTTAGACAGCCCACAGTATATCAATGAAGGCATGCTTGCAAAATTATTACAGCGTGATATTGAATTCGTACTCTTGCAATTAAAACAACTCCAACAATATGGCATGATTTCATTGGAGCAAAAAGCCAACCAACCCGTTGTACAATTTAAGTGGAACAGGGCATCTGCCGAATTTATGACCCTTAATTTAGACGAATACCAAGCACGAAAATTAGCTTTCGAAGACCGTATTCAAGCAATGAGAGATTATATTGGTAGTCGATTAGTCACTTGTAGAAACGTTTTTCTTGCAAAATATTTTGGAGAAAAATCGCCTCAGAACTGCGGAATATGCGACCTTTGTTCAACTAATAACCATTAGTCGTATTTTTAACAAAAGATTGGAATCCAATTTTATAGTTTAAAAAATAAAATCTGTTTCTTTACACAAAGCAATTAATTATGGAAGATAAGAAGAAGTATAAAATCCTTTTATGTGAAGATGATAGCAACTTAGGTTTAGTTCTAAAAAACTTTTTAGAACTAAACGATTATGATGTCACACTCGAAAGAGACGGAAGACTAGGGCTTGGCGCTTTTCAACGTGAAAAATTTGACCTTTGTTTATTAGATGTGATGATGCCAAATGTAGATGGATTTACATTGGCCGAAGAAATCAGAGATATTGATCCAGATGTGCCTTTGTTCTTTTTAAGTGCTAAAACATTAAAAGAAGATATTCTTCAAGGTTACAGACTTGGTGCAGATGATTACATCACTAAACCATTTGATAGTGACGTGCTAATGCATAAAATTAAAGCCATTATCAAACGTAACGAGGAAGACCATAAGATTACAGACAACATTGAATTCGAATTAGGTGCTTATCATTTCAACCCGAAATTGAGAGAATTAAAAATTAAAGAAACGACACAAGTACTTTCTCCGAAAGAAAATGAGTTATTGAAAATGCTTGCAGAATATAAGAATGATTTATTGACCAGAGAAAAAGCATTGAAAAAAATATGGGGTAGCGATACTTATTTCAATGGAAGAAGCATGGATGTGTATATCGCTAAGTTGAGAAAATATTTAAAAGAAGATAGCACGATTGAAATTGTCAATATCCATGGAAATGGATTTAGATTGGTGGTACAATAAGTTTATTCTATACTTATTATCTATCTAAATAGTTCTGGATTCTCTCCAAAGCCTTGTCCCTTATGCTTTCCAAGGTGTTCATAAGCTTTAAAGGTAACCTCTCTGCCCCTTGGTGTTCTTTGCAAGAACCCTTCCTGAATTAAGAATGGCTCATAGACTTCTTCTATCGTACCCGATTCCTCGCCTACTGCAGTTGCAATAGTAGAAATACCAACAGGACCTCCTTTAAACTTTTCTATAATGGCAAGTAAGATACGATTGTCCATTTCATCTAATCCATGCTCATCTACATTCAATGCTTTCAATGCATGTTGGGTGATGCCTAAATCAACAATACCATCGTTTAAGACTTGTGCAAAGTCTCTTACTCTTCTTAATAAACCATTCGCAATTCTTGGTGTCCCCCTACTCCTTCTTGCAATCTCTGCAGCCGCACTTGAATCTACTTTCACTTCTAGAATACCTGCACTTCTTTCAATAATTTTTTGCAAAACAGGTGCAGGATAATATTCCAACCTTGATTTAATTCCAAAACGCGATAGCAATGGGGCTGTTAGCAATCCACTTCGAGTGGTGGCACCAACCAATGTAAATGGATTCAGATTAATCTGAACAGATCTTGCATTGGGTCCACTATCAATTAATATGTCAATCTTATAATCCTCCATGGCAGCATACAAATACTCTTCTACCACGGTGCTCAATCTATGAATCTCGTCAATAAATAAAACATCATTAGGTTCTAAGCTGGTCAATAAACCCGCCAAATCACTGGGCTTTTCAATCACAGGACCAGAGGTTTCTTTAATCTGCACACCCATCTCATTGGCCACAATCCTGCTCAATGTCGTTTTACCTAAACCAGGAGGGCCATGAAATAAAATATGATCCAATGCTTCTCCCCTTAGCTTTGCAGCCTTAATAAAAATGCTAATATTTTCAATTAACTGTGGCTGACCCGCAAAAGCATCCATGACAGCAGGACGAATTGTATTTTCAAATTCTCTGTCCTGTGCTGGTATATTTTGAAAGGGCCTATCCAAGTTTGGGTTTGACATTCGTTGTATTATTTTGAAGCAGGCATCGCCTTTTCCAATAAGTGTTTGTAAATAAATTGATTTTTCAAGTCCGTAAAATGCTTGCCTTTGGCACCACCCCAACCATGACGACCTCCAGGGTACAACATGAATTCAACTGGTTTGCCTTGCTCTTGCAATGCACTCAATAATTGAATAGAATTTTGCATATGCACATTGTCATCCATTGTGCCATGCACCAATTGTAATACCCCTTTAAAGTTTTTAAGATGTGTCATGACATTACTAGACTTATATCCTTCAGGATTCTCTGCTGGCGTATCCATAAAACGTTCTGTATAATGAGAGTCATATAATTCCCAAGCCGTTACACTTCCGCCTGCCATGGCATGTGTGAATACAGATGCACCATATGTCAATGCATAAGCACTCATATAGCCACCATAACTAAATCCAATCATCGCAATCTTAGTAGGATCTGCCTGACCATTGGCGATAAACCATTTTGCCATGGTCATATAATCCTCCAATTCCCAATGGCCCAAGTCACGATACATATAATTCACACCCTCTTTTCCAAAATGTCCACTTGCTCTATGATCAAATGCCACTTGAATTAAACCTTCTTCTGCCCATGCTTCTTTAGTTGCGTTAGAAGACCAGCTGTCCATCACTGTACCTGCATTTGGTCCACCATAAATACTCACCAACAATGGATACTTTTTATTTGGATCCATATTCTTAGGCCAAGTCACCAAGGCTGGTAATTCAAATAAACCATCGGCACTCTTAATACGAATCAATTCTGTTTTAGCCAACTTAGTCGCATCAAAATTAGCTGGTGTTGCCGTGCCTAACACTTCTACAGTTTTCTTTTGAGCGTTGATCAAAGCCATTGTCGTTGGTGTTTGTATATTGCTATACACTGTTACAAAGTTTTTTGCATCAGGCGCTAAATATACTTGTGCATTGTTCACATCTCCTACAGTTAATCTTTTTTGATTTTTACCATCAAATCCAATCGAGTATAAGTCTATTCTAGCACTACTTTCTATTCCTCTTGCAGTAAAATAAATGGTCTTATTTTTTTCATCAATCTGACGAATACCTAATATGGTAAATTTGCCATTGGTAATTGGATATTGCAATTTGCCTTCCATGTCATACATATACAATTGATTCCATCCACTTGCATCCGCTTGCGCAATGTATCCTTTGTTGTTTGGGATAAAATTAATTCTACCTCCGTTTCTATCTTCTAAATCAATCCATGTTTTTTGGTATTCTGTGTACACCGGTTTTTTTGCACCAGTGGTCATATTCAATTCATAGATTTTCAGGTTGTTTTGACCACGATCCATCCAACTCAACCACATACTATTATTATTTGGATTCCAAATAGGCCATCCAAAATATTGATCTTCCATTTCATTAAAGTCAGCCCATGTAATGCTTCCTCCATCGGGTGTTGTCCATCCAATTTTTACTGTTGGATTTTGATCTCCCGCTTTTGGATACCTTGTTTCTTCTACAAAGCCATGCTGTCCTTCACTATTATAGATTGGGAACATAGGCACTTTGCGCTCGTCAAAACGCATAAATGAAATATACTTACTATCAGGACTCCACCAGAAAGCACGGTACTGTGTTGAACGACCAAAGATCTCTTCAAAGTATACCCAGCTTGCATAACCATTTAAGATGCCAGTAGCACCATCACTGGTAATGGCAACTTCTTTTTTAGTCGCTAATGATAAAGTGTATAAATTATTGTTCTTGGTATAGCCAACATAATTTCCATCGGGTGATAAAGTTGGATTTTTTTCTTCCGTGGCGTCAAAAGTCAATTGCATTTCTGATCCATTTTCCCTTAAATAGACATCCCCTTTTTTAAGGAACACCGTTTTTTCGGTAGGTACTACCTCTGCTGGGGCAATGCTGTATTGCTTTGTAGCAAGATTGTACACATAATTTTTAGGAGCTGCATCCTCACCTCTTTTAGTGTTCAATACAAATTGATTGTTGTCTACCCAACGTATAAAACGAGGTAAACCACTTTGAGACATTTGTGCTATCGCTGAAAAAGAGAGCGAACTTAAAACGACTGCAAATAAGATTGTTTTTTTCATAGAATTTAATTTTTTACTAAATCACCACATTGATCATTTTACCTTTTACGAATATGAGTTTTTTTATTGGTTTTTCTTCTATCCATTTTTGTATTAATTCATTATTCAGGACAATTTCCTGCACCTGCGCTTCTGTTGCATCTAAAGCAATCGCAATATTGGCTCTGACTTTACCATTGATGCTCACTGGATACTCCTTAGAAGTCTCGGTGACATACTGCGCTTCAAAGATGGGGAATGGCGCATCTATCACCAATCCTTGATGGCCCGTTAAGGACCAAAGCTCCTCGCTAATATGCGGTGCATAAGGTGCTAATAAAATAAGTACCTGCTCTAAGACTTCTTTTTTATGACAACCCAAGTCAAACAATTCATTCACACAAATCATGAAACTACTCACCGCAGTATTATAACTATGTCGCTCGGTATCTTCTTCAATTTTTTTAATTGTTTTATGCAATACTTTTAATTCTTCTGGTGTTGCTTTACCATCTTCCCACATTTGACCTTTCATTTCGTCATAAAACAACCTCCACAATTTTTTCAAAAAACGGTGTACGCCTTCAATGCCTTTCGTATCCCATGGTTTACTTTGTTCCACCGGTCCTAAAAACATTTCATACATTCTAAAAGTATCAGCGCCATATTTTTCAACAAGTACATCTGGATTCACCGTGTTGAATTTGGACTTAGACATTTTTTCTACTTCCACACCACAAATATATTTTCCATCTTCTAATTCAAAACTGGCATTGGCATAGTCTGGTTTCCATAATTTGAATGCTTCCGTATCCAATATATTTCCATCTACAATATTCACATCCACGTGCAGTTGATCTACTTCCATGGTCTTTGCCAATCCAGCAGAAACAAAAACCTGCGTACCTCTTTTACGGTATACAAAACGAGAACTTCCTTGAATCATTCCTTGATTCAATAATTTTTTAAAGGGTTCATCAAAACCAATATGCCCTAAATCATATAAGGCCTTGGTCCACATTCTACTGTACAATAAATGCCCTACCGCATGTTCCGTTCCACCAATATATAAGTCTACCTGACCCCAATAATCACTCACTTTTCGATCACAAAATGCAGTAGTATTATGTGGATCCATATACCTTAAGAAATACCAACTACTCCCAGCAAATCCAGGCATGGTATTGGTCTCATAATGATTGGCCTTCCAATCTTCGATATTCGCTAGTGGCCCTTCTCCGTCTGGACCAGGTCCGTAGTTTTCGACTGTAGGTAATAACAAGGGCAACTCCTTTTCCGATAAAGGATAAGCGATCCCATTTTTCCATTGTATTGGAAATGGCTCTCCCCAATAACGTTGTCTACTAAATGCAGCATCACGCATACGGAAATTGACTTTCTTTTTTCCAATACCCATTGCTTCTAATTTTTCGTTCACTACAGCAATGGCCTCTTTTTGAATCATCCCATTTAAAAAATCACTATTGGACAAAATGCCTTCCTTGGTTGGGTTGGCAGCAGTGCCATCATAGGCATCTCCAATGATATTGGTAATAGGAATATTAAAATGTTGCGCAAATTTAAAATCGCGATCATCCCCGCAAGGCACCGCCATGATAGCACCTGTTCCGTATCCAGCAAGTACATATTCAGAAATCCAAATGGGAATGCGTTGTTGATTGAAAGGATTCACTACATAGGCGCCTGTAAAACAGCCTGTAATTTTTTTCTCTGCAATTCGCTCACGTTCGCTTCTACTTTTTACATAGGCAATATAGTCGTTCACGTTTTGTTGATGCGATGCAGGCACAATTTCTTTTATCAATGCGTGTTCTGGTGCCAACACTAAAAAGTCTACACCAAATACGGTATCAGGCCTTGTGGTATATACAGTGACCATTGCAGTATGATCCGCTACTTTGAAATCAATCTCTGCACCATAACTTTTACCTATCCAATTGGATTGCATTTCTTTCATTGCATCACTAAATTGGATGGTATCTAATCCGGCCAATAATCGATCTGCATATTCCGTGATGCGCAAATACCATTGACGTAATTTCTTTTTTTCTACAGGATGTCCGCCTCTTTCACTATATCCATTAATCACTTCGTCATTGGCTAAGACAGTGCCCAATGCAGCGCACCAATTCACTTCACCAATGCCACAAAAAGCCAATCGATATTGCATCAACAGATCTTGTTGCGCTTTTTCATCCCAACTATTCCAAGTAGCTGCAGTAAAATTTAAATTTGGATCCGCAGGACAAACATGATGCAGATTGCCTTCCTTTTCAAATGCTGCCACCAATGCTGTGATTGGATTGGCCTTGTTTAGCTTGCGATCAAAATAACTATTAAACAATTGCAAGAAAATCCATTGCGTCCATTTATAGTAAGTCGCATCGCAGGTTCTTACTTCTCTATCCCAATCATAACAAAATCCAATATTGTCTAATTGACTTCTAAAATTATCGATATTGTTGTGGGTGCTTTTTGAAGGATGTACCCCATGCTCAAGGGCATATTGTTCTGCAGGCAATCCAAAAGCATCGTATCCCATTGGATGTAAAACATTGAATCCTTTTAATCTCTTATACCTACTATAAATATCAGAAGCGATATAGCCTAAAGGATGGCCCACATGCAAGCCTGCCCCACTTGGATAAGGAAACATATCTAAGACATAACATTTTGGCTTATTGCTTTGATTGGAAACCTGATATGCTTTCTGATTTTTCCAGCTCGTTTGCCATTTTTTTTCGATTGTCCTAAATTGATACTCCATCTGCTAAATTTTCTTAAAAATCTGTAATTATTCGGTTTTGAATCTGCCAGCCCACTATACCTCCTATTTTTAACAAAAAATGGGCATAATTCGACCTCTGCAAATGTAAGTGTTTAGCGTTCAAAACCCTACATTTGCAGTGCGAACAAGTAAAATTTTAATGCCATGGCAGTATCCGGAAATGGATCTTTAAAGAGAAGCAAACCAAACTATATCTACAGCATTGTTGGCGTAGCCATTGTGTTGTTCATTATGGGGATTATGGGTTGGTTTTTCTTAAACCTCCATGCTATTGGGGACAATTTCAAAGAGGATATCAGAATTAGTGTTTACCTGAGAACTGCCGACAAAAATACGGTGGGTAAAATTCAAGCCTTTATTGCTGCTGCACCCTACGCTAAAAACGTAGAGTATGTTGACAAAGAAAAAGCAAAAGCAATTTGGAATAAGGAAAATAACGAGGATTGGTCAAAGATTTTAGCTGTCAATCCATTGCCTGAAAGCATTGATTTTTTTGCTAAAGCAGACTATGTGAATCCAGATAGTTTAGCTAGAATCAGTACAAGCATTGCTAGTAATTTTAAAGAAGATGTAGCGGATATTCAATACCCTAAAAGTTTAGTCACTAACTTAAACGAGCGTGCTACTAAAATTGGCTTCATCTTTTTAGTGATGTCTGTTATTTTATGCGCCATTGTAATTATAAGTATTGATAATACCATTCGCTTAGCGATGTTTAGCAACCGTTTTCTAATTAAGACCATGCAAATGGTTGGCGCAACAAGAAACTTTATTTCAAAACCACTTGTGATACGTGCCTTAATTAATGGCTTAATCAGCGCATTAATTGCTATCTTTTTGTTATTTGGATTGATTCAGTGGGCCAGTTCACAATTTCCTCAACTTCGAACCTTACAAGGCATTGGCAATAGCTTACTACTATTTGGAGGGCTGATCCTTATTGGTATTGGCATCTCTGTTTTAAGCACTTATCGAAGTGTAGTGAAATATTTAAAAATGAAATTAGACGAACTATATTAACCTATTTATTATGAAAGAAAAAAATACAAAAAGATCTTTAGACCTATTTGGGAAATCCAATTATACTTGGATGATCATTGGCGCCGTTTTGATTATTGCAGGCATGCTATTGATGGCTGGTGGTAAAAGTGCCGACCCTAATGTATTCAATGAAAACGAAGTCTATAGTTTTAGAAGAATCACGCTTGCGCCATTGTTGATTATTGCAGGCTTCATTGTAGAAATATATGCTTTGTTCAAAAAAGCTTAAACTTATTTATACCTATTTAGAGCGATGCCTGCATCGCTCTTTTTTTTAATTCAGACTATGAATACGATACAAACTATTATCATCGCCATCATTGAGGGTATCACGGAATTTTTACCAATCTCGAGCACAGCACATATGAAATTTGCTAATCCATTTTTGGGGATTGCAGATAGCCCTTTTGTAGACCTCTATGAAATTGTGATACAATTTGCTGCAATCCTTTCGGTCGTGGTCATTTATCGTAAGGAATTCTTCAATTTCAAAGACTACCATTTTTATTTAAAATTACTTTTAGCAGTGCTGCCAGCATTGCTTTTTGGCGCCCTACTAAAAAAATACATTGATGCTGTGCTAGATAATTTATGGGTGATTGCAACCGTCATGGTATTGGGCGGTATTGCTTTGATTTTTATAGACCGTTATTTTAAAAAGCAAGTAGCCCCTGTAGACCATGAACCCATTCAATTTAAACAAGCATTTTGGGTAGGCTGCTTTCAGGTATTGGCGATTGTTTTTCCTGGACTTAGCCGAAGTGCAGCCACTATCATTGGTGGTTTAAGCCAAAAACTAAGTAAAAAAGCTGCGGCAGAATTTTCATTTTTTCTTGCGGTGCCTACTATGCTCGCTGCCTCAGCAAAAAGCACATTAGATGTCTACCAAGACCACCCAGAAGTATTTGTTGCAGACAATCTAATGAATCTATTGATTGGAGGATTGGTCGCATTTTTTGTAGCATTAGTCAGTGTTAAATTCTTTATTCAATTTGTCCAAAAAAGAGGCTTCTCTATATTTGGTTGGTACAGAATTGCCTTAGGCTTATCCATGCTTGCTTGGCTCTTCCTTCAAAAAGCTTAATGGATTTAAAGATAGATTCGCATTTATTCGTATTTTGGGTGTAAACACCTTGCAATATGCAAACTGCTTCTAAAAAAGTGATCAATAGTTGGACCATGTATGATTGGGCCAACAGCGTATACAGTCTTGTCATTTCTTCTACCATTTTCCCTGCCTTTTATGAGGCTGTGAC
>CAMDNL010000012.1 GCA_945902975.1 Chitinophaga pinensis | reverse complement strand
ACTTCAAAACCTTTTGAAAGATTCACCATGAAGCTAATATTAAATTATACTTGTTAAAAAAGAGCAATAAAGTCAGTCAGTGCTTGTATTTTCTGCTAATTTTACATACGATGTCGAAAAGCAGCAATATGGCACAAAAAAGAAATTTATGGGTAACTAAAATGACTATTCTGTGAATCAATTTAGGCATACACAACTCATCAAAGAGCTAGCAGTTCAGCATGGATTTGATTTCTGTGGTATTGCTGAAGCCAAAGAATTAACCGAGGATGCATTTAGATTAGAACAATGGTTGGCAAAAGGTTTTCATGGGGATATGCAGTACATGGAAAAACATTTTGACCTAAGAATTAATCCAAAAAAATTAGTACCAGGTGCAAAATCTGTCATTACTTTTTTAAAAAATTATTACCCAGAACAGGAACAGCCTATTGGCTTTCCAAAAATTGCTAAGTATGCTTACGGCCAAGATTACCACGAAGTCATTAAGCTTTCCCTGAATCAAATGTTAGATGAGCTTCGACAAAAAATTGGACCAATCGAAGGAAGAGGATTTGTAGATTCAGCTCCAGTGTTAGAGCGTTCCTGGGCTTGGCTATCAGGCGCTGGATGGATTGGTAAAAACGGCAACTTAATCCAACCTAAAAAAGGTTCCTTCTTTTTCATCGCAAGCTTAATTGTAGACCTTGAATGTGTTTATGACCAACCCATTGCAAAAGATTATTGCGGCACTTGCACTAAATGTATCGATGCCTGTCCCACACAAGCCATCTTGCCGAATAAAACAATTGAAGCCAATCATTGTATTAGCTACTATACCATTGAATTGAAAAAACAACAGATCGAAACTGATACAGATAGGTCTTATCAAGACTGGGCATTTGGCTGTGATATATGTCAGGATGTGTGTCCTTGGAATCGATTTAGTCATCCGCATCAAGAATCAAAATTCAAACCGATTGAAGGCTTATTGACCATGTCCAAAGATGCTTGGCTGCAAATGGAAGAAACTAGTTTTAAAGCAAGATTTAAACAATCTCCTTTACTTAGATCAAAATTAAACGGGATTAAAAGAAATATCGACTACTTGAAAAATCAAGAGCAATAAAATAGTTGATTTATTTTATTGCTGTATTGTTTGATACAATGCAAGCTGTTAAATGTTGTAACTCTTCTTCCATCTTTGCACCTAAGACCTTTTCATTGAGCAAGGTCTGAAATTTTTCCCAAGGATACCAATTGACATGTTGTTCAAAAGACCAGTGAATGACATAAGTGCCCTCTTTTAACGGCAACCATTCTATTTGAACCTGATAAGGTGCTTGGCCTGTTGCTTCCCATTTTAAAAGAATAGTACTATCGGTGCTTGACAACATTTGAATGGTCTGCGTGCCTACTCGTGCAATGCTATCTTTTACTAGCACTGATTGATCTTTCCAATCACTCATCCAACCTTTCCATGCAGATAAGTCTTTCACACAATATTGTATTTGCTCATTGGTGGCATTGACTTCTACCGCCCTTGATGTAATCACCATAGAAGGAAATAAGCTAGCGATAGCAGTGATTAAGATACCAATGACCAATACACTTATCAATGCAAAACGAATCAATTTCATTTTATTCCCATTTAAATATTTTATATGCAGCAGCATACACAATGACAATCCAAATTAGCAGTATGGCAATTTCATTACCTACCGAAAATAAATTAGCGCCCTCAAACGCAATTTCACGCATGGCATTGTTAAAATGCGTTAATGGTAAAATATTACAAAAGGGTTGAAGCCATTTAGGGAAGGAGTCAACTGGGAAAAATGTACCAGCTAGTAAAAATTGAGGTAAGGTAATTAAATTGGCAAATGGCGGGATGGTACTCTCATTTTTTGCCACGCCACTCACAATAAAACCAAAGCCCATAAATAAGATCAGGGCAATGAAACTAAGTGCCATGATATTCAAGAAAGTGATGAATCCATGCACGAGTGTAAAATTGAATACAAAATGGCCAATCCCAATAATGATCACCGCAGTCATTAATTGAAAAATAACCCTACTTAAAGCTTCGCCTAAAATGATATACAAACGTCTAATAGGTGTGGCATAAAATCTTTTTAAAACCAGCTGTTGTCTTAAATTAAAAAACAAAAAAGCCACACCAAAAACCCCTGCACTTAATAAGGAAAAACCAAGTTGCCCAGGTAAGATGAAATCTATGGTGCGGTAGGTTCTGCCAGGCACTTCAATCACTTCGTTCTTCACCACCGCAATAGTTGGAGCATCTTTAAATTCAGAGGTATTGATATTTGCAATCACTGCATTTAAGATAGATTTAATTACTTGAATATTTTGTGGATTCGCAGCAGCCGAACTTGTTAATTGAATTTGATAAGGCTGGCTAGGATTTTGTGTTGGCTGAATATCAATTAACGCTATAATTCTTCCCTTAGCTAATTCTGCATTCACCGTTACCTGATCGGCTTCCACAAATTTCAATTCTGCCAGTGACTTTATTTTTGTATAAACCAAATTTGTCGTATCCGCATTGGGTGCTAAAGCTACTTTTACATTGAAATTTCCACCGCTACTTAAGAAACCAAATACTAAAATGAATATCAGCGGGAATGCAATACTAAAAATAACTGCAGACGGGCTTCTCAGGATAGAGCGCAGGCTTGCTCTTGTAATAGCAAGCATCGCTTTGATTTGACTGTATGAACGCATGATACCTAAGGCTGTTTAACCACAAAGATAGGCATTCGTGCTTGAGGGGCACCAACCATTTGCTGCACTGTCTTCAAATGTTGAAAAATCTGCCATTGGCTTGCACCTATTTCAGATTCAATTGATTTTACTTTCACATAATCTTTGTAGTCTTCAATAAAATCTTCGATAAATGATTTTGATTCTGGGTATTGCTTAACGCTATAACCTTTTAATTTCGCCATTTTAGCAGCAGATGCAAGCGCATCATTTAAAGTACCAATCCTATCCACCAATCCTACCTTAATTGCATCCGAACCTAACCAAACTCGACCTTGTGCAATTGAATCAACAAAGTCCATTGATTTTTTCCTGCCCTTTGCCACCCTAGATTTAAAAGTATTGTAAATACTATCCACGCCAGATTGCATCATTTTTTGCTCCATAGCATTCAATGGCCTTGTGGATGTTGGTGCATCTGCATAGTTCGCAGTTTTTACCCCATCAAAAGTCACACCTATTTTATTTTTCATGAAGCCCGAAATATTTGGAACGACAGAAAATACACCAATTGAACCAGTAATGGTATTGGCATCTGCATAAATAGAATCAGCACCACATGCAATATAATATCCTCCAGATGCAGCCACATCTCCCATACTTACAATCACAGGAATCTTGCCTTTAATCAATTCAATTTCTCTCCAGATAATATCACTTGCTAGAGCGCTTCCTCCTGGTGAATTCACTCTTAATACCAATGCATCAATAGATGCGTCTGCTCTAATTTTTTGGAGTATCATTCTAAAATCATCACTTGCAATAGACCCTTTCACACCTTTACCCATGACAATATCTCCATCTGCATAGACCACTGCAATTTTACCAGCACCAGTCCCTCTTAATGGCACCGACTTGGCATAATCTTTTATTGAAACAAATGGGATGTCATTTTCTCTTACCCCATTTAATTTTTTAGACATCATTTTCTTCAATTGGTCGTCATAGATCAATCCATCCACCAATCCATTCGATAATGCATCTTGTGCTGATTGAATTTTTGCTTCGTTGGCCATTGATTTTAACTTCTCAGGAGCAATTTGTCTTGCACTAGCAACTGTATTGATAAAATGATCATATAATCCATTCAACCATATGCCTGTTTGTAGCTTATTGGCGTCAGACATTTTCTCATATCTAAATGGCTCTGTTGCACTTTTAAATTTACCTGCATAAAATACTTGCATCTCCACATCCAATTTATCCAGCATGCCTTTTAAGAAAACCGTCTCCAAAGAAAAACCACTAAACTCTAATCCACCTTGAGGATGCGTATAAATTCCGTTTGCCACGTTACCTACCCAATATCCTTTTTGAGAAATCGTTTCGCCGTATGCAAAAATAAATTTGTTACTTTTTTTGAATTCTACCAAGGCTTTTCTAAGTTCTTCTGAGCTAGCATAGCCATTTGAATTTTGTTGGCATTTAATGTAGATGCCTTTGATATTTGAATCTTTTTTTGCATGCTGAATCAATCCAATCACAGTTGTCAAGCTTGGTACTTTTCCAGATCCTTGATTCAATAATTCTGAAAATGGATCTGACACTTCTTTTTCTGTGAAATTATCTGCAAGGTCAATCACTAATACCGCATTGGATGCAACAGCCTCTGGTTCATCGGAAGAAAAAGCCGAGCCCAATCCTATTAATAGCATTACACCTACAATTGAAAAAACAAATAAAGCAAGGATTGCAGCAAAGAATGAGGTAAAGAAGCTTTTCATAAAAAGATTGATTTAAAAGAAATCTAAAATAGCAGCAAAAAAATAAAGTTTGCCTTGTAAAATTATGGATATTTGCGTTCATTTTCAGCATACTTCTATGAACCATATCTACCTCATGATAGGCGGCAATATAGGGAACCGTTTGGTCAACTTAGAAAATGCTCGAAATAGCATTGAACAAAGATGTGGCCCCATTCAAAAGCAGTCCTCCATCTTTGAAACCGAGGCTTGGGGATTTAAAGATCAACCCGCATTTTACAACCAAGCATTATGCATCGAAACTGGGTTGAGCCCTCAAGACTTGATGGCCATGCTTTTGGAGATCGAGCTAGCCATGGGCAGGGAAAGATTAATGCCCCTTGGTCCCAGGACCATCGATTTGGATATCATTTATTACGACCAAATAATCATGGAAGTACCTGGATTAACGATTCCCCATCCAAGACTAGCAGAACGCAATTTTGTATTGGCGCCCTTGGTGGAGATAGCCCCTGATTTTGTGCATCCGATCCTCCATAAAACGAATTCAGCACTCTACAAAGCCTCCAAAGATGCCTCTGTTGTGCATAAAAAAACCGACCTGTAAAGGATCCAAAACTTATCTTTGACCGCAAGCATTAGAAGCATTATGAAGCATCATTTTATAGCAATTGAGGGAAATATTGGTGCTGGAAAGACCACGCTGTCACAACTACTCGCACAACATTACAATGCAAAACTGGTTTTAGAGGAATTTGCTGACAACCCATTTTTGAGTAAATTTTACGAGAACCCAAAACAATACGCCTTCCCATTGGAGCTATTCTTTTTAGCAGAACGATTCAAGCAACAACAAGAGATGGTGAAGTCCAATGACCTGTTTCAAAACATCACTGTTTCGGATTATATTTTTACGAAATGCTTGCTCTTTGCTAAGGTGAATTTACCCGAGGAAGAATTTAGATTGTATCAAAAAATGTTTGACGTTTTTGTACAACAATTGACCCAGCCGGATATTCTTATTTTTTTACATGCCCCAGTGAATAAATTACAAGGGAATATTAAAAAAAGGAACCGAAAATTCGAACAATCCATCCCCGACGAATACTTATTTAAATTACAGGAGACCTATACTAGCTATATCAAACAACATAATATCAAAACTATTTTTGTGGACGCTAGTAATGCAGATTTCTTATACAACGAAAAGCATTTTAAAGTCATCACTGACGCCCTTGACAAAGACCTAGAAGAAGGCCAACATTATTTTACACTTCCCTAGCAACACCCTTTCAAAATAGTTATGGAACAAAATGCAACACAACTCACCAAAGACCCATTTGCCGCCTTAAGGATCAATGAGTTTAGGAATTTAATGATTGGGCGTTTTTTGTTTATCATGGGATTGAGGATGATGGGCACATTGGTTGGTTGGTGGATCTATGAGTTAACCAATGAACCTTTTGCAATAGGATTGATTGGTTTAGCAGAAGTCATTCCTGCAGTATCCCTGGCTTTATATGCTGGTCATGTGATTGATAAAAGTGAGAAAAGAAAAATTATTTTAGGAGGCGTTTCGCTTTACTTTATTTGCGCCATTAGTTTATTGCTTTTGTCTTCCTCTTACGGTAAAGCACAATTTGGCAACCTAGAAATCGCCATTGGTATTTATTTTGTTATTTTTTGTACAGGCATCATCCGTTCATTTACTGGCCCGGGTTTTGGTACTTTGGTGGGTGAAATTGTACCTAAAAATTTATTACAAAATGCCACTACTTGGAGTCAAGGCATGTGGTTGAGCGCCTCGGTGGTTGGGCATGCAAGTGTAGGTTTTATGATTGCAGGTTTTGGTATTCATGGTTCTTTAATCCTTGTGGTAGCCTTGGTTGCAGTAGGCTTCTTCTTTATTCAAAAAATTAGTGCCAGACCTCCACACCCCACTGTAGTAGAACAAAAACCTTTAGAAAGTGTGAAAGAAGGATTGCGATTTGTATTAAATAGTAAAGAGTTATTAGGTGCACTATCACTTGATTTATTTGCTGTGCTTTTTGGTGGCGCTGTCGCGATGGTGCCTGTTTTTGCAAGAGATATTTTAAAAGTAGGACCTATCGGTTTCGGCTGGCTCAATGCAGCAACTGATATTGGTGCTATGCTCATTATAGTGCTCATAACTATTTTCCCAGTTGAGAAAAAACAAGGTAAAAAATTATTACTTGCAGTCGCTGGCTTTGGAGTCTGCATCATTGTTTTTGCAGTTTCAAAAATATTCTGGATCTCATTTGCAGCGTTGTTGATTAGTGGTATTTTAGATGGATTTAGTATGATTGTTCGTGGCACCATTGTTCAACTCAAAACACCGAGCCATATGCGTGGCAGGGTGATGTCCGTGAATTCAATGTTCATTAATAGCAGTAACGAATTAGGTCAATTTGAAAGCGGATTGGCAGCAAGAGCAATGGGTGTAATTCCTTCGGTCATATTTGGTGGTGTCATGACCATTTTAGTGGTGTTCACCACTTGGTTCAAAGCACCAAAATTAAAAGAAATGGAATATTAATTATTTCGCAATAAGTGCATTCATGACATCATGCACGATAGGACAGAATTCTGCATTTTTCATTGTAATTGGAATGCGTTTAAAAAAAACATCTTCGTCGGTGTAAGGAAACCTTTGACAATCTGTTGGGCGATGATCATAAATGCCACAAGCATTGTCACTGCCTAAAAAAGGACAAGGCCTTGTTTTAGTAACATAGTCACCTTCTTCATCCATACTCAAATACTGATCTATAAAAGCAGTCTCTTTCATACCCATGTATTTACTGATTCTTTTAATGTCGGGCATCTTGAATCTTGGAGAATAATTTTTGCAACATCTTGCACAATCTAAGCAATCGATTTTCTCAAATGCAGCTTCGTGCAAGTCTGGCAATTGCTTTAAAATAACGCGCTTGTCCACCCTTTTAAGAAAGTTCTGGAATTTTTTAAGCTGCTCTGGGGCGGGCGTATCAAATAAGTGTTCAGTATTTGCTTGCATAATTGATAACAAAAGTAAACTATTTAGGTCTCATCCACAAGCTTTCCCCATTCGTGCCAATTTAACGACCGATCTTTTTTTAAGGCGACGCTAAAAGCCTATCTTTGTGCCAATTTTTAACCTTTTCAATTCCGTCGAAATGAATCAAAGTGGCGCAGAATTTATCCAAAGACATATTGGTCCAAATCCAGTAGATAGTGCAAAAATGTTGAAGGCAGTTGGTGTTGATAATTTAGCAGCATTAATTGACAAAATTGTACCAGCAAATATTCGTTTAACAAAACCAATGGAGATTCCAGAAGGATTGACGGAATTTGAAATGCTACAATCCCTTAAAGCAATAGGTGAAAAAAATATTGTTGCGAAAAATTTTATTGGGCAAGGTTATTACGGAACCATTACACCTTCTGTGATCCTAAGAAATATATTTGAAAATCCAGGTTGGTATACACAATACACGCCTTATCAAGCAGAGATTGCTCAAGGACGTTTAGAAAGTTTATTGAACTTTCAAACCATGGTGACCGATTTGACTGGAATGGATATTGCAAACGCATCCTTATTAGATGAGTCTACTGCAGCTGCAGAAGCCATGGCAATGATCTTTAATCATATCAATAAATCAGATGTAATTAGCCAACCAAAATTATTTGTAGACGAAGCGATCTTTGCACAAACAAAATCTGTCTTACAAACTAGAGCTACCCCAATTGGTGTGGAATTAGTGACTGGAGATTTTAAAACTGCAGCAATAGACAATACTTTCTTTGGTGCGATCCTTCAATATCCAAATGCCAATGGTGCCATTCAAGACTATAGCAGCTTCATTGACCAAATGCACCAATTAGGGGGTATGGTGATTTTAGTAGCCGACTTACTTGCATTGACTGTATTAAAAAGTCCAGGCGAATTGAACGCAGACGTGGCTGTTGGTAACACACAAAGATTTGGTGTGCCAATGGGATTTGGTGGACCACACGCTGCCTATTTTGCAACAAAAGATGCATTCAAAAGAGGTATGCCAGGTAGATTGATTGGTGCTAGTATTGATGCACAAGGCAATCGTGCATTAAGAATGGCGCTGCAAACAAGAGAACAACATATTAAACGCGAAAAGGCAACTTCTAATATCTGTACTGCACAAGCATTGCTTGCCAACATGGCTGTGATGTATACTGTGTATCATGGACCTATTGGATTAAAGTCCATTGCTTCAAGAGTGCATGCATTGGCACAAGGATTGGCCCAACAATTAGAAAGCTTAGGTATTCAACAAGTGAATGAATATTATTTTGACACCTTACACCTTACAGGTTTTGATGCAGCTAAATTGAATGAGATTGCGTCTAAGCAAGCGATCAATTTTAATTATTTTGCAAATGGAACAGTGTCAATCAGTATTGACGAAACCACTTCTGCAAAAGACATTCAATTGATTGTACAGTTATTTGAAACATTGACTGGCAAAACTGCTAATGCATTCAATGCAAATATCAAAAATGCAGCCATCCCTGCACAATTAGTTCGAACAAGTGATTATTTAACACATCCTGTTTTCAATACACATCATAGTGAAACACAAATGATGCGTTATATTAAGCAGTTAGAAAATAAAGACCTTTCTTTAAATACAAGCATGATTAGTCTTGGTAGTTGTACCATGAAACTAAATGCGGCAACAGAAATGATTCCAGTAAGCTGGCCTTGTTTTGGCGGATTACATCCTTTTGCGCCAGCAAGTCAAACAATCGGGTATCAAGAAATTGTAAAAGAGTTAAGTGCTTATTTATGTCAAACGACTGGATTCACTGCTTGTAGCTTGCAGCCAAATAGTGGTGCACAGGGTGAGTATGCAGGATTATTAACCATCCGTTCTTACCATGCTGCAAGAAACGAAGCACACAGAAATATTGTATTGATTCCAATTAGTGCACACGGTACCAACCCTGCAAGTGCTGTCATGGCTGGATTTAAAGTGGTGGTAGTGGGATGTGATGCAGCTGGTAATATTGATGTGGCAGACCTAACTGAAAAAGCAATTCAACATAAGGATCACTTAGGTGGTTTGATGATTACTTACCCATCTACACATGGTGTGTTTGAAGAAACCATTATGGATATTTGTAACACAATTCACCATTATGGTGGTATGGTGTATATGGATGGTGCCAATATGAATGCACAGGTTGGATTAACAAGCCCTGGAAAAATTGGTGCAGATGTTTGTCACTTGAATTTGCATAAAACATTTGCGATTCCACATGGTGGAGGTGGACCAGGTGTTGGACCAATTTGTGTGAATGATAAATTAGCCTCTTTCTTACCAGGTCATATTAAGAATGGAGATGCAACCAACGCAGTAAGTGGTGCGCCTTTAGGATCTGCAAGTATTTTATTAATTAGTTATGCCTACATTAAAATGTTAGGTGCAAAAGGATTGGAATTAGCAACAAGCTATGCCATTCTGAATGCAAACTATATGAAATCAAGATTAGAAAAAGCATACACTATTTTATACACTAGCAAGAATGGCACATGTGCACACGAATTCATTATTGACCTAAGACCATTTAAACAAACTGCAGGTATTGAAGCAGAAGATGTGGCAAAACGTTTAATTGATTATGGATTCCACGCACCTACCATGAGTTTCCCTGTAGCTGGTACCATCATGATTGAGCCTACAGAAAGTGAGGACATGGCAGAATTAGATCGATTCTGTGATGCATTATTAGCCATCCATTCAGAAATTGTTGCTATTGAATCTGGCCGTTTTGACAAGATAGATAACCCTTTAAAAAATGCACCACATACACAACATGTGATTTGTGCTAATGAATGGTCTCATAGTTATACAAGACAAGAAGCTGCATTCCCTCTACCTTATGTTGCGTTGAATAAATTTTGGCCAACTGTAGCACGTGTGAACAATACACATGGAGATAGAAACCTTGTTTGTACTTGTGAGCCAGTCGCATCTTATGCATAATTATAATAGTAAGTTAAAAGTAGTAATTGCAAAATAGGAACTATAAAATAATTACTATAAAAAGAGGCGCTTCAATTGAAGCGCCTCTTTTTATGATTCCAAATTAGAGCGACCTACGCATCCATCCTCTTTACAATACTACTGCTGCTGCTACTGGTTATTGGAGGGTTCCCATTTAACATGAATTCATACAAGCCAATGATTTTTTCCTTGTCAGATAATGAAGTCTGTAATTTATAAAAGTCGTTTTCGAGCTTCTTCAATTTTTTATTTTCATTCGTGTATTTATTCGTGAAATCTTCCAGTATTGAATTATCTATCTGTTGATGATTCAATATTTCCTCTTTTAGCATTTGTCCTTCTCCTAGTAAAACCCATAAGATGTCTAAATCAGAATAGGCATGATGGATTCTAATTAAGATATCTGATCCAACAGATCCCAGATGTTTTAACTGTTTTGAAAAATACCCATTTGACAACTCAATCTTTTTTTCAAAAGCATGGGGTGAGATTTTTTTGAAATGAATGTAGATCGCGATTCGTTCAATTGGTTTCATGATAATTAGATTTAGATATAAATTGGATACAGTGTTTCTATCTGTATCGTTTTACTAAATTAGCTTTATCAATAAAATCATATGCAAAATTTAGGCCTCATTTTTTGTGCGCTAGGCCTCATTTTTTGAAAAAACGAACAAACTATAGTTTTTCGCTCAGTTCCAACCATCTTAATTCTGCTGCTTCTAATTCGGCTGTAACTGAAGCCAGCTGGGCACTCAGTGCAGTAATTGCATTATAATCTCCAGTTGTATTGTTAAGTTCGTCGGTGAGTGTCGCTTTTTTAATTTCTAATGCCGGCATGGACTTGTTCAATTGTTCTAGTTCTAATTTTTCTTTGTAAGGCATTTTCTCAGCAACTTTTTTTGGCGCGTTGTCTATTACAAGATCTTTTACTGGACTTGTTGCAGCTGCGGGAGCCATTGGCTTAAGTTCATGCTCTACCTTAGTGGTGATATCAGAGCTTAAGGAAGCGTAGTTCTGTTTACTTTTTTCTAAAATTCTAAATTGCGTATAATTACCAGGATAATCACGAATCACCCCATCTCCTTCAAATATAAATAAGTGGTCTACCAATTTATCCATGAAATAACGATCATGCGATACCAATAACACACAACCTGCAAAATCAATTAAAAATTGTTCTAATACAGCCAGTGTTGGAAGATCTAAATCATTGGTAGGTTCATCTAAAATTAAAAAATTAGGGTTCTTAAATAAGATGGTCAGTAATTGTAATCTCTTTTTCTCACCTCCACTTAAGGCACTTAAATAAGTATATTGTTTGTCAGGAGTAAATAAAAACAATTCTAAGAATTGGGCTGCACTCAATGTGCCTCCGCTTGCTAAAGGAAACTGTTCTGCGAATGTCTTTAAGTATTCTATGACACGCATGTCCTTTTTATAAGTAAGTCCCTCTTGAGAAAAATGACCGAAAACGATGGTATCTCCCACATTGATTTTGCCACTATCTGGCGCTGTCAATCCTTGTAATATTTGCAAGAAGGTAGACTTACCAACCCCATTTTTGCCCACAATACCAATGCGTTCCCCTTTACTAAAGGTATAATCAAAGCCTTTCAACACAACCAGATCGCCATAAGACTTATAGACTTTAATTGCTTCGATGATTTTACCGCCCAAACGGGTCATCTTCATGTCTAGCTGCAAATTGGTGTCTTCTATCTTTTGTTTTGCCTTCGCTTCAACATCATAAAAATTATCCTGCCTACTTTTACTCTTAGTTGTCCTTGCTTTTGGTTGCTTACGCATCCACTCTAATTCTTTTCTAAAAGTATTTTTTGCTTTATCAATACTCGCTAACTCAGATTCTATCCTTGCAGCTTTCTTTTCTAAATAATTTTCATAATCCCCTTTATAACTATATAATTTTTCTCTTTATAATTCCCATATTTCATCTGTGACTGCTTCTAAGAAATAACGATCATGCGACACAAGTAATAAGGTCACTTTCTCTTGTTCCAAGTAATTTTCTAACCATTCAATCATATTTAAATCCAAGTGGTTGGTTGGCTCATCCATCAATAACAAGACGTGCTTTGGCTCAAAACCAATTTGGATCAATGTTTTTGCTAGGGATACACGTTTTCTTTGTCCACCACTTAATTTTGAAACCGGCTGCTCTAAATGATGGATATTAAGTTGTGTTAATATAGTTTTCACTTTTGATTCAAAGTCCCAAGCATTATTTTCCTCCATTTCCATAATGGCATCTGTAATCAAATTTTCATCTTCTGTCTCCATCGCCATTTCATAATTGCTAATGGCCTTCATGATTGGATGTGCTTGATTGAATAAGTTCTGTGTCACCGAAGCCGTTTCAATAAATTGAGGGTCTTGTTCAAATAAAACTAAATGCACATCTTTATGCACTTTGGCAGTACCTGAATCTGGCACTTCTTTACCTGACAATATTCTTAAAAGCGTCGTTTTACCAATCCCATTTCTGGCCACTAAGGCAATTCTATCGCCCTCATTGATATTAAAGCTGATCCCCTTAAATAAGGGCATAATACCATAACTTTTAGTCAGATTTTCTACAGATACATAATTCATTGCGCAAAGATACAAGCACTAAATTAAAATAGGGGAAAAAGCAACGAAGATTGTACTTTTGTAGCTGTTAATATTGAAATAGATGAAAAATTTTGAAGTGCCTACAGGCTATAGAAGCCCATTAATCGTCGCTATCAAACAAAAGCGCAAAACAGAGGATAAGCTCAAGAAAGATTTCACCCCTACCGAACTCGACTTTGGTAAGGTCAAAATCTATTTGGCAAGGCATTTTGGATTTTGTTATGGTGTAGAAAATGCGATTGATATTGCCTACAGAACAATTGAAGAAAATAAGGGAAAAAGGATTTTTTTATTAAGTGAAATGATCCACAACCCTCAAGTGAACAATGATTTAACAAGTAAAGGCGTACAATTTTTACAAGATACCCTGGGCAAAGAATTGATTCCATTATCTGAGTTGACGAAGGATGATATTGTTATTATTCCAGCATTTGGAACCACACTTGAACTAGAGGAGAAATTAAAAGCAAAGGGGATTGCTATTGAGTCCTATGATACCACTTGTCCCTTTGTAGAAAAAGTTTGGAACCGCAGCGAACAGATTGCACAAAAAGGCTACTCGATTATCATACATGGAAAACCAAAGCATGAAGAAACAAGGGCTACTTTTTCTCATACTTCGGCACATACACCTACTTTAATCGTAAACGATATTGAAGAAACAAAAGTGTTGGCAAAAATCATCACTGGAGAATTGCCTCTAACTTATTTTTATGATTTTTTTATCAATCGTTTCTCTGCTAATTTTGATCCCAAAATTCATTTAGATAAAATTGGTGTTGTGAACCAAACTACACAATTAGCCACCGATACACAAGCGATTTCGGATTATCTAAAGCAAGTCATCTTAACAAAATTTGGTCCCGAAAATCTAGCTGCTCATTTTGCAGATACAAGAGACACGCTATGTTATGCTACCAACGACAATCAATCTGCAGTGATTGGCCTACTTGAGACTGAAGCAGATTTAGCCATTGTGATGGGTGGGAAAAATAGCAGTAATAGTTCGCACTTAGTAGAATTGTGTGAGCGAAAATTACCTACTTATTTTATAGATGACGTAAGTAAAATTATAGATGCCAATCAAATTGAAAAAACCAATTGGAAAAATAAACAATCAGAAGTGGTGCATGATTTCTTGCCAGACGCAAATCCTATTCGCATTTTAATGACAAGTGGTGCAAGCTGTCCAGACATTGTTGTAGAGTCTGTTATAAAAAAGATCCTTAGCTTTTATCAATTAGAAGAAGCGTTTGAAAAAGTAAAGGAAGATTGGATTGATTAAGGCCAGCTCAAGCTTATTAAACTCATTTAACTCGACTGTATCTTCTCCATGGCCCATTGCATGGCCAGCTCAAATTGCTGCGCTCTATCTAAATTTGTATTGTCTAAGACCATCGCATCCTCCGCTTGTTTAAGAGGACTGTGTTCCCTTGTGCTATCCATTAAATCTCTTTGTTGCAAATTTGCAGCCACTTCTTCTTTAAGTATTGTAGGATTGGTTTGTACTAGTTCTTGGTATCTACGCTCCAACCTAATTGCAGGATCTGCGGTTACAAATAACTTAAGTTCTGCATTTGGAAAAACGACTGTTCCAATATCTCTGCCATCCATCACTATTCCCTTGTCTATCCCCATTGCCTTTTGTTGTGCTACTGCAAATGCCCTAACAGCAGGAATCGTTGCCACTTCACTCACTTTTTGACTCACTTGCATAGTACGAATTTCTTGTTCTACATTTTCACCATTCAAATACATATCACTTTTTTGACTTGAACTATTGTATTTAAATCTCAATTCAATCGCTTGTAATGCTTCCTGAGCGGCGATATCATTGAATGGTATATTATTTCTTAAAAAGTATAATGCAATAGCTCGATACATCGCACCTGTATCTACAAAAACATATTCCAATGCCTTTGCCATTGCCTTAGCAAGGGTGCTTTTGCCACAAGATGAAAAGCCGTCTATTGCGATGATGATTTTCTTTTCCATTATGGCGCCACTGAGATGGTTGCTGTTTTTGGTAAATTTGCATTTCGGATTGCAATCTGTCTAACTGCGTTACCTACAAAAGTTCTGAACGCATCTTTTGAAACCGCATCTGATCCAACCATTGCTGGAACGCCCTCGTCTCCTCCTTCTCTAATGCTTTGCACTAAAGGAATTTGTCCCAAAAAGGGTAAGTCATATTCAGAAGCTAATTTCAGTCCCCCTTCTTTTCCAAATAAATAATATTTATTTTCTGGTAATTCTGCAGGTGTGAAATAGGCCATGTTTTCTACTAAACCTATAATTGGCACATTCACATTCGCTTGTCCAAACATCGCAATGGCTTTCTTGGCATCTGCCAAAGCCACTTGTTGCGGCGTGGTCACAATCACAACACCCGTCACAGGCACAGTTTGCATGATGGTCAAATGAATATCCCCTGTGCCAGGTGGCATATCAATTACAAGGTAGTCTAACTCTCCCCAGTCTACATCGGTAATAAATTGACGAATGGCACTACTTGCCATTGGACCTCTCCAAACCACGGCATCTTTTTCATCCACTAGTAATCCAATGCTCATTATTTTAATACCGTATTGATCCAAAGGTATGATCACCCCTTTCCCTCCTTCGTCTTTCATCAAAGGTCTTTGGCCTCTTACACCAAACATGATAGGCACACTTGGTCCATAAATATCTGCATCCATCAGCCCCACTTTAGCGCCCCCCTCAGCCAAAGCCAATGCTAGGTTAGCTGAAACAGTACTTTTACCTACACCGCCCTTTCCACTCACCACTGCGATGATATTTTTTACTTTAGATAAAACAGACTTTTCGTCTTTTCTCATCGAAGTAGTATTGGATGTAAAATTGACTTGTACTTGTGCTTTTGGATTTACCAATAATTTAATGGCATTTTCAGAAGCATTCTTCATCAAATCTTTCATTGGACATGCTGGCGTAGTCAATACGATAGTGAAGCTCACCGCATCACCATCAATTTTTACATCCTGTATCATATTCAAAGTCACTAAGTCTTTTCCTAGGTCCGGCTCTTGCACATTACTCAATGCTTTTAGTATTTCCTCCGTTGTCATTATGAAAGTTTTTGTTAAAATATTTAATCCCGGCAAAGTTAACGTTCATAGCGCTTATTTTGCCCTTTTAAAAGGCTTAAAATAGCCTATATATCAAAAAAACTACTCATTTCGAAACAAAAAAAGTATACAATTTCTGAACATTCAGGCTTAAATTTGCAGCTACATGAAAAAGAAACTGGTTCTGCCATTATTGTTTTTAATTGCACTACTGCCATCGCAGTTAAATGCACAGACTGTGGATCTTTACAGAGACTCTGTTGTTCAATTATATGGCGTTGTCATGACAGCAGATAGTTTAAAAGCAATTCCTTTAGCAAGTATCGTTGTGAATAAAAAAGGAAGAGGTACCATCACCAATAACGATGGTGTTTTTTCCATTGCAGTGAATAAAGGAGAGACCATCACCTTCAGTTGCGTTGGTTTTAAAAATAGAACCATCTCCATTCCACAAAATTTAGTAGGCAATCAATACAGTGTCATTCAATTAATGGTCAATGATACCAATTTCTTACCAGCAACAATCTTAAAACCAAGACCTACACGTGCACAGTTTGAAAGAGACTTTGTCAACTCTAAAGTAGACGACGACCTGTATGAAACTGCAAGAAAAAATACAAGCCCTGCACAAAAAAGAATTATTTTATCCAGCTTACCAAGAGATGGCAAGGAAGCAGTGGGCGCAGCATTACAAAACCAAGCTTCAAGGTATTATTATTCAGGACAATTACCTCCTATGAATATTCTAAACCCAAGTGCTTGGAGGAGTTTTATTAATTCATGGAAACGAGGTGACTATAAATCAAAAAGTAAATAGATGAAAAAGATTGCAGTAATTGGAGCTGGGACAATGGGAAATGGGATTGCGCATGTATTTGCACAAAATGGATTTGAAGTTAATTTAATTGATACGCAGTCAGCTGCATTAGATAAAGCAATGCAAACAATTGCAAAAAATTTAGACCGTCAAGTAGCAAAGTCAATCATCAACGAAGAAGCGAAGCAAGCAACACTTACAAAAATAATTTGCTTTACTAATCTTAAAGAAGGTGTGCAAGATCGCGACCTAGTGATTGAAGCCGCGACAGAAAATAGCAAGATCAAAATGGCTATTTTTTCAGAGATGGACCAATACACCAATCCTTCTTGTATTTTAGCAACCAATACCTCTTCTATTTCTATTACGCAATTAGCCGAAGCCACTCAAAAGCCAGCCAATGTCATTGGTATGCATTTTATGAATCCTGTACCAGTGATGAAACTAGTAGAAATCATCAATGGCAAAGCAACTAGTGCGGAAGTGACGGATGCCATTGTATCCTTAACCACCACCATTGGAAAAATACCTTGTGTTGTAAAAGATGCTCCAGGATTCATTGCCAATAGAATCTTAATGCCCATGATCAACGAAGCTATATTGGCTTTCGAAGAAGGTATTAGTGATGCAGCGACGATAGATCAAATTATGAAATTAGGGATGGCACATCCAATGGGGCCTTTGCAATTGGCAGACTATATTGGCCTAGATGTTTGTAAGAATATTTTAGAAATTATGGAGGATGGTTTTCAAAATAGTAAATATAAACCTGCTGCGTTATTAACTAAAATGGTGGAAGCAGGTAAATTAGGCATCAAAACTGGAGAAGGATTTTATACCTACCAGAAATAAACTAGTCCAACTTTAAAGTTGTCTTAAAACTTACTTCTCTTAAAGCGCCCAACTTTTCAAGCACTTCGTCCAATCTATTTTTAGGTATCCCTATTTGTAGTTGGATAAATAACTGTGCAGTTTGTTCCACTACAGAACAATTGTACTGTTTCACTAACATCATCACTTCGTTCATTTGATGGTAATCAAAATTAAGTTCGTAAGCAATCTCAATTGGCTTTTTAATGATTGGCGAAAGCTGCAATGCTAAGGCTGTTGCAGTTTTATAGGCATTGATTAAGCCTGGTATACCTAATAAAGTACCTCCAAAATAACGAACCACTACAACAAGCACATTGGTGAGTCCTTTACTATCAATTTGTCCTAGTATGGGCCTGCCTGCAGATCCAGCAGGCTCTCCGTCGTCACTCACCCTGAAAGTGGATCCATCCACACCTAGTCGATACGCCAGGCAATGATGTACTGCTTTGCCATGTTCTTTTTTAAGTTGCGCTAAAATCTTTTTGCAGGAATCAGTGTCTTTAGCTGGATAGGCAAAAGCAAAAAATTTACTGCCTCTATCTTTAAATTCCGCCATGGAAGGCTGTTCGATCGTATAATAATAAAATGGATCCATTTAAAAATAATAGGGCTAATTGATACAAAGCTAGTTTATAATGATGAATCATTTGTAACATTGCATATGCATTTAAACGAGATCAAGCAAGCCTTGAAAAAACAATTGGCAGGTCAATTCGAAACTGTTGAACTAGGTCCAATCCTTTCTATTTTAATAGAACATATTACAGGTTGGGACCAAATGGATCAAGTAGTAAATAAAGACAATTCAATTTCCGAGTCACAGGTATTGGCTTTTGAAACTGCTGCTGCAGAATTAGTAGCAGGAAGACCCATTCAATACATCACTGGCAAAGCTTGGTTTATGGGCGCAACTTATACCGTCAACGAGCATGTATTAATTCCCCGACCAGAGACAGAAGAACTAGTGGACTGGGTAATAGAATATGCCGAAATCAAAGGAAAAGCATTACGCATACTGGATATAGGAACAGGTTCTGGTTGTATTGCTATTGCATTAAAAAAAGCAATGCCCGAGACGACTGTGGCTGCAATAGACATTAGTACTAGTGCCATCAAAATAGCGGAGGTCAACGCAGCTGCATTGAAAGCCGATATTGAATTGATTGCATTGGATATTTTAAACACTGCTTTTTTGCCAGGACAATACGATGTGATTGTAAGCAACCCACCCTATATACCAATGCAAGAAATGAAAAATATGGACTTGCAAGTAACCGATCACGAACCTAATATTGCTTTATTTGTTCCTGACGAAGATCCATTGGTATTTTATAAAGCAATCGCAAGACTTGCTAAACTACACTTAAGTTCAAATGGTCAGTTGTTTTTTGAAATTCATTATGATCAGGGAGAAGCCCTGATTGCACTCTTAGACGAAATGCATTTTCATGCTGAGCTAAGGACGGATTTATTTGGCAAAGACAGAATGATTCGCGCAAGTTTAAAGCCAAGGTAGGCTTAGCTATTAGAAATGCTATTTAATTACAAAGATTTTATTGAGCAGGATCCACTGCAACCACTGGAGTGGCGCCAAGCGCTTTGATGATTTGCATCACTTGTATTGTGACGCCTAAATTTGCAACACTATCTCCATTGATCACCACAGATGGCTTATCGGTTTCTTTTGCTAAGAAAATTTTAAGCTGTCTAGATAAGGCATCTAAACTAACTGGAGTAGACCCTATAAATAATTGTTGGTCTTTGTTAATCGTCACCACCACAGTTTGTTTTGCCTTGGTATCGCTGGCTGCTTTTGGATTTGATACTTTAATCACATTTGGATTTGCTAAAGTGGATACAATCAAAAAGAACAATAATAAAATAAACAAGATGTCATTCAATGCACCTGTATGCACTTCGGGATGATGTCTTAAACGATTTCTAAGATTCATAGCAGGTGGATTAAGCTTGTGTTGGTTCTTGTAAAATATCTAAAAAATCGGCACTCGCTCTTTCCATCTTATTGGCAACCTTATCAATTTGAGTAGATAAAAAATTATGCCCTACGTAAGCAATTAATCCAATGATCAAGCCTGTTGCAGAAGTAATCATTTTGGTATAAATACCACCAGCAATGGTGTTCAAAGTATATTCACCAGTAGATGAGATGCCATAAAATAATTGCACCATTCCAATAATCGTTCCTAAAAATCCAAACATAGGAGCAATGCCTGAAACCAATGATAGAATATTCAAATTACGCTCCATAGAATACATTTCTAATTTGCCTACATTTTCCATACTTTTTTCAATTGCATCAATTGGTTTGCCAATGCGCATGATCCCTTTTTCGATCATGTTGGCCACAGGATTTGACGTGTTTTTTGCAAGCCCTTTTGCCGCAGCAATATTACCAGACAAAATATGATCTTTAATCATTTTCATGAACTGAGGATCTGACTGTCCTGCTTTTTTGATGGCTAAAAATCTTTCTATGAACACATAGATGGCAATGACCAATAAAGCATATAATGGATACATGATCCATCCACCTTTGCCCAATAAACTAAATAAAGAAATTTTAGCATCCGCCACTTGTAATAAAAACAACATACAGTTTAAATTTATATTTAAAGTTAATTTATTTCTACCATATAGGCTAATACTTGCACTGCTTGTTGCATATCTGAAACCCCTACCCATTCATGCTTGCTATGAATGGCTTGCATGCCTGTAAAGATATTTGCAGTGGGCAGTCCCATAAAACTCATCCTACTCCCATCTGTTCCACCCCTTATTGGCTCTACAATAGGTTTAATTCCCGCTCTCTGATAGGCCGCGAAAGCCAAGTCGACCATCTGAGGATATTGGTCAATCACTTCTTTCATATTACGATATTGCTGCTTCACTTGAATCTGAACAGCAGCGCGATTGTAATTTGGATTTTGATGTATGACCGTCTCCGCAATTTCCAATAACCTTGCCTCATATATCGCCAAGTTGGCTGTATCAAAATCACGAATTAAAAATTCAATTTGCACTTGTTCTGCGCCACCCTGGATATTGGTAGGATGCACGAACCCAAGCTTGCCTTCGGTATGTTCTGGACACCATTGATCTCTTGGCAGTGCAGCAATGATATCTGATGCAATTTTAATGGCGTTTTGCATGACACCTTTCGCTGAACCTGGATGCGCCATCACACCATCAATGGTTAAGATGAGTTGATCTGCGCTAAAACTTTCCATTTCAAAGCACCCCAATGCGCCGCCATCTAAAGTATATCCAAAATTGGCATTCAATTTTTTGAAATCAATAAAATCAGCACCTTTTCCAACTTCTTCATCGGGTGTAAATAAGATTTTGATTGGGCCGTGTTGGATAGATGGATTTTGCATTAAGTAAGCAGCTAAACTTACTATAATGGCTACGCCTGCTTTATCATCCGCACCTAATAAGGTCTTCCCACTTGCTGTGATGATTTCTTTTCCTATAAAACTTTTTAAGTACGGATATTTTTCTACTGTAATAATTTGAGTAGGATCATCCGGAAGAATAATTGGAGCACCGTTATATTGTTTGTGCAAAATGGGTTTTACGTTGGTGCCACTGCAATCCGGCGCAGTATCCACATGTGCACAAAAACAAATCACTGGTAATTTTAATGCTGCTAATGCATCAGGGGCAATGGTTGCGGGAATTGTCGCCATCACATACCCATTGGCATCCATGGTGGCATCTTCTAACCCTATGGCTAATAATTCTTGTTGTAATAATCTTGACAAATCCTTTTGCTTTTCGGTCGAAGGAAAACTGTCACTATTCGGATCACTTTGTGTATCTATTTGCACATAGCGCATCAATCTTTCTGCCACCCCAAAATCATTCCATTCCATAGATTATATTTTGCTTTGTGAAGGTATTAAAAAAGGCATCCCAAATCAATGGAATGCCTTTTTTAAAACATCTTTAACCTATTATTAAGGCATAATGATCGTAGACTTTGGCGTAATGCCCACCAATTCAAGATCGAAAGTTAAATCTTGACCAGCAAGACTATGATTTGCATCTAATACAACCACTTCCTCTTTCACTTCTACTACTGTCACTTGAAATTGTTGACCTTGACCATTATTCATTGTTAAAGCCATTCCAATTTCAGGATTTAAATCGGCAGGAAACTGTGTTTTTGGAAATTCAACAATCATTTCTGGTTGTTTAGGACCATATGCCTCCATAAATGGAATATGAATTGTTTTCTTTTCACCTACTGTCATTTCTAAAACGCCATTATCAAAACCAGGAATTACCATGCCAGATCCAACTTCGAATTCCAGCGGGGCTCTTCCTTCAGAAGAGTCAAATGTTTCACCAGACGTTAATTTACCGTGGTAATGCACTTGAATGGTATCCCCATTTTTTACTTGTTGCATATTGATTTTTTTTAAATAAAGCACTTAGGGTGCAAAGGGCAAAAGTAGTAAATTCTAGTTAACTTTGCAAGATGAGTGCCAGTCCAAAAATAGTCTTTATGGGAACGCCTGCTTTTGCTGTTGCGTCCTTAAAAGCCCTGTTAGATGCTAAAATGAATGTGGTGGGTGTAGTCACCGCGCCAGACAAGCCGGCAGGAAGAGGCATGCAAGTACAGCAAAGTGCGGTAAAACAATTTGCACTGGAACATCAACTACCAATTGCACAACCAGAAAAATTAAAATCGCCCGAATTTTTTGCACAAATTCAAGCATGGCAACCAGATCTTCAAATTGTGGTGGCATTTAGGATGTTGCCAGAATCTATTTGGTCTTTCCCGCCAATGGGGACACTCAATGTGCATGGCTCTTTACTACCAAAGTACCGAGGCGCTGCACCCATCAATTGGGCCATTATCAATGGAGAAAAAGAAACCGGTGTGACCACTTTTAGATTACAACATGCCATAGATACGGGAGATATTTTATTGCAAGAACGCATCCCCATTAGCCCAGATATGACCGCGGGTGCATTACATGATATCATGATGGAAGTTGGCGCTCAAACACTGGTCAGAACTTTAAATGGATTGATTTCAAATTCGATTCAAGCCAAACCGCAAGAAGATGCGCTCCCAAGTGCACATGCTCCAAAAATATTTACCAAAGACTGTGAAATCAATTGGCAGCAACATGTTGTTAAAGTTCATGATTTAATCAGAGGACTTGCACCCTTCCCAGGTGCTATCACAAAAGTGGATGGCAAGATTGTTAAATTATTCAGCACATCTATCCTACATGAAAATACAAAAGAACCAATTGGTAGCTTTGTCACTGATGGTAAGACTTATGCAAGATTTGCTTGCATTGATGGTTATATTCAATTAAACGATATCCAATGGGAAGGCAAAAAAAGAATGCCTATTGCAGACTTTTTGAGAGGCTATAAAAAAATGGACTGAAAAATGATTGATTAATTTATTGTTGAATCTGTTTCATTAACAATCAATAATCAAGCTTCTCTTATAATTCAAACGCTTTTACAAAA
>CAMDNL010000011.1 GCA_945902975.1 Chitinophaga pinensis | reverse complement strand
ATGCAGATGATTATTATGGACAAGAAGCATTTGTACAAGCCTATACTTTTTTAACAACGGCTTGTTCTGAAAAAGAATATTGCATACTAGGGTATGAACTTTCGAACACTTTAAGTGAGAATGGCACTGTGAGCAGGGGCGTATGTAATTTGGATGCGGCAGGTTATTTAACTGCGATCAATGAGCGTACAAAAATTTATAGAAAAGACGGAGATGGAATTGTATTTGAAGAGGAGGGTGTTGAAACGCCGCTTCAAGAAGACACAAGAGTGAGCATGAACTTTATGTGTTTTGCGCCAGGCTTTATTGACTTATGTGCATCTGAATTCAAACTATTCTTAGAAAGAGAAGGACAGGCTTTAAAGTCTGAATTTTATATTCCTTTTGTAGCAGGAAGGTTCAAGGTATTGAACTTAGGGGCTGTGAAAGTGATTCCTACCAACGCAAAATGGTTTGGTGTAACGTATAAAGAAGATGCGCCAGGAGTGAAAGCGAGTATTGATACTTTGGTGGAGGCGAAGGTTTATCCTACGAATCTTTGGAGTAATTAAAGTTGATCTAGTCGAAAGCGCGAACGCTGTAAATGTAATTCTTGAAGTTGTTGATCTGTGCTTTACGATTCTTAGATCCCTTTACTTTTTGTTTGTTCAATTTTACATTCAGGTCTTTAGTTAATTCATTGGCCTCTAATAGTTCAACCAAATCAAATAGTTTATCAGACTTAATTGCAAACGCAACACCTTCGGCTTGTTTTTGACGACTGCTCATGATACCAATCAATTCGTTCTTGTCATTGAAAACAGGTGCGCCAGAATAACCAGGGTTGGCACTAATCTGAATTTGATAGGTATTGCTATCTCCATTGAATCCGGTTTGAGCACTTAAGTAACCTCTGCCGTATACAATGTCGTTGTCATTTCTTGGGAAACCTAAAGTAAAAATATCTTCACCTAAATCACTTGATTTTTTACGAATGGTGAAAGGCAATGCCTTAGCTTGTTTGTAATCTTCGTCTTCTATTTTCAATAAAGCTAAATCCGAATTTTTATTACTGTACACAATGGTTGCCTTAAATTCTTGACCTAAGCTATTCACCACAATTGCACCTTCTCCTTTTAAGACATGGGCATTGGTAATGACAAAGCCCTTGGTGTCAATTAAGAAGCCAGAGCCTCCGCTAATTAATTTTGAATTTTCTGGAACCTTGGTCTTTACCTCATTTAATATATGGCCTTGTACCTTTTGATTTCGCTCAATCTTTTCAACGGCCTTGCTTAATTCTAAAATCTGATTTCCATTAATATTTGGGAAAAAGAAAAGCACCATGGCAGAAGTAAATAAAGCAATAAATCCTCCTACAGAAGCTGCGATGGCAGTGACTTTCTTATACTTACTCCAAAGTTGAATCACTTTGAAAGAGGTAGATTGTTCTGCTGCAGGTGTCCATGTGCCAGCATCTAACAATTGATTGAATACTTGCTTATTTAATGCGGAGAAATTTTTACGATTGACATACAATTCCATTTCTCTTAAGAACATAGCATGTTCAATCACCATTTGATCAATCTCAGGCGTAGTTTTACGGATAGCCTCAAATTGAGTACGTTCCTCAACAGACATCTGGTCTGTTAAATAGCGTTCTATCGTTTCCTGTAATTGAATGTCTTCCATATTGTTATTCTCCTATATTGTATTGCGCAAAAAATAGTTTCTTTAAGCGCATTAAACATTTATATTTTTGGTTCTTGGCATTGTCTGCATTGGTATATCCAAACTGACTTGCTAGTTCCTGCATTCCTTTTTTATTTAAATAGTATCCTTCTAACAAACTTTTACATGGTTCTCCAAGGCTGTTCAAGGATCGGTCCATGATCGCAAAAGCGGCATCTTTTTTCTCAAATCGGTCTAGGTCTTCTTCGACAGAGACTGTTTCTTCTTGAGCGCTGAGTGGGGCACTATATTTTCCCATTTGTTGCAGCCTTTTTAGCCAAAGGTTTTTACAGATAGAGAATAGATAGGTTTTAATTTGACAGGTCAATGCAAAATGGTCTAATTGTACTTTTTCGTACAAAGTGATCATCGCTTCCTGAAAAATATCCCTTGCGTCATCAAAAGAGCCATTGTTATTGGTAACAAAGTGCTGAATCATACCAAAATGACTTTTATAGAGGGCTTCCACCGCTCTGGAGTCATTTTGGGCTAACCCCTTTAAGAGGGCTTGTTCGTTGAGTTCAGCTTTCAAGAGATTAATACGATTAGGGTACAAAAGTAACCCAACTAGGGTAAAAATGACCTGATTTTAAATTTTTTACAAAAATGAGGTTACCTTTTTTCAGTTGGGGTATTAAGAGTATCATTTAAACATTAAACTCATTCTAATGAAAAAAGTATTCGCAATTTTCGCTATCGCTGCTTTGACTGCATGTGGTGGTGCTTCTACTGAAGCTACAACTGATTCTGCTGCTGCAACTGTTGATACAGCTGCTGTTGCTGTTGATTCTGCTGCTATGTCAATGGATTCAACTGCTACTGATTCTGCTGCTACAAAGTAGTAGTCGATCAAAATCTAACTATTGTCCTCCAGTAATGGAGATCAATCATAAAGGCACTTTGTTTTACATAGTGCCTTTTTTGTATTTCAGCGTCAAGGTTTATGCACTTAAGGATCTTACGAATACTTGTTAGTAAAATGTAAAAAACTTTGTTGTTTTAGCCTATTTTAGGGACTTTTAGCCTATCTTTGTCCCACGATGAAAGCAAATAGCAACTGGTTTTACTTTTTCTTTTATTTCTACTTTAACCAAAGTAGCCGGGTAGTATTTGTAAAAGCATAAACGAAATAACTAAATATACCATCCCGGCTCAAAAAGCCGGGATTTTTTATTAAATCAACTGAATCAAGCAATAGAAACGCTTAAAAGATGCATAAAAAAGTGACGATACAAGGATACGAGGGTAGTTTTCACCAGGTAGCTGCAAGACAGTTCTTTGGTAAAAATGTGACTGTGATTCCTTGCGCTACTTTTAGAGAAGTGGTTCAAATTGGGGAAGACGCAAAACAATCCGATGGTGGGGTCATGGCGATTGAAAACTCCATTGCAGGTAGCATCCTACCAAACTATAATTTGTTACAAAAGAGCAAATTACAAGTCATTGGCGAAGTGTTTTTATCGATTAGTCAAAACCTATTGGTGTATCCGGGTGTAAAATTAGAGGAGATCAAAGAAGTGCATAGTCACCCAATGGCCATCCTTCAATGTTTGGATTATTTGGAAAACCAAGATTGGAAGTTGGTAGAGACAGATGATACCGCTTTGAGCGCAAAGCATTTGCGTGAACGTAAAAGCAAACATACTGCAGCGATTGCAAGTAAGTTCGCTGCTCAGTTATATGATTTAGATGTGATTGGACCAGATATCCACACTTTAAAAAACAATATCACGCGTTTTTTAATCATGGTGCCTGCAAAACAAAAAGTGGAAGTAGAAGATGCAGATAAAGCGTCTATCTATTTTCAGACAGACCACTCTAAAGGGATCTTGTCCAAGGTATTGGCAAAGATCGCTCAGGGTGGTGCTAATTTAAGCAAGTTACAAAGTATGCCTATACCGGGTAGTACTTTCAAATATGGTTTTTATGCAGACATTGAGTTTGAGCAAAAAAAACAATTGGATAAATTATTGGCAGAATTAAAATTAATGACCAAGAATTTTAAATTATTTGGATTGTATAAAAAAGGTAAAGTAGTAAAAGGATAAGTATGAATTGGACGGTAGCAAAAAGATTGGAAGGGATTGGAGAATATTATTTTTCAACCAAATTGCGCGAAGTTGATGAACTCAACAAAGCAGGCAAGCAAATTATCAATTTAGGTATTGGTAGTCCAGACTTGCCACCGCATCCAGATGTAGTGAAGGTATTACAAGATGAGGCAAGCAAAGACAATCAGCATGCTTACCAATCTTACAAAGGCGTTCCGGTTTTAAGAGAAGCCATCGCCGCTTGGTATCAAAAATATTTTAAAGTAGAAGGGATTAATCCTGCTACAGAAATATTACCTCTATTAGGAAGTAAAGAAGGGATCATGCATATCTGCATGACCTATTTAAATGAAGGAGATCAGGTGTTAATCCCTAATCCTGGTTATCCTACTTATAAAAGTGCAGTTAAAATAGCGGGTGGCACTCCGCTTTATTATGAGCTAACTGCCGAAAACAGTTGGGCGCCTGACTTTGAAAATTTAGAAAAATCAGATTTATCAAAAGTCAAGTTGATGTGGGTGAACTATCCACATATGCCAACAGGACAAAGTCCAACCAAAGCGCTTTTTGAGCAATTGGTTGCCTTTGGGAAGAAGCATCAAATATTGATTTGTCATGACAATCCTTATGCGTTTACCTTAAACAATCAACCCGAAAGTTTATTGTCTATTGAGGGTGCAAAAGAGGTGGTGATCGAATTAAACTCTCTGAGTAAAAGCCAAAACATGGCAGGGTGGAGAGTCGGCATGTTAATTGCTGCCGAAGACAGAATCAATGAAATACTTAGGTTTAAATCCAATATGGACAGTGGTATGTTTTTACCAGTCCAACTAGCAGCTGCAAAAGCATTAAGTCTAGACGAAAGTTGGTATGAATCCGTGAATAAAATATATACCGCACGTCGCGAAAAAGTATTCGAATTATTAGATGTTTTAAAATGTGCTTATTCAAAACAACAAGTTGGAATGTTTGTTTGGGCAAAAATTCCAGCCACATTCAAAGACGGTTATGCGTTGAGTGATAAAATGCTTTACGAAGCCAATGTATTTATCACACCAGGAGGCATTTTTGGTTCTGCTGGTAACGATTATATCCGTGTGAGTTTGTGTGGGTCATTAGAAAAATTTAGTGAAGCAATTAAAAGAATTGAAGCATGCGTTTAACTGTGATTGGTATCGGATTAATTGGTGGCTCGATTGCCATGACCCTAAAGCAAAAAGGCTTTGTGGATCATGTGATTGGAGTAGACAATAATCCTTTGCACCAAGACCAAGCATTGCAATTGGGTATTGTAGACGAGATGATGTCTTTAGAAGAAGCCATTGTATCGGCTGACCTAATTGTGATTGCAACGCCAGTGAATATTGCAGAAAAATTGCTTTCAACTATTTTAGATTTAATTGACAAGCAGGTTGTGTTTGATGTAGGGTCTACTAAGGAAAGTATTGTACATATCGCGAACGGGCATTCCAAGAGAGGAAGGTTTGTTCCGACCCACCCCATGTGGGGAACCGAATTTAGTGGTCCAGAAGCGGCTCAACAAGATGCATTTAAAGAAAAGGCAACTGTGATTTGTAATAAAGAACAAATTGACGAAGATGCTTTGACATTAGTAAAGCAAGTGTATGAGCAATTAGGGATGCATATAGTATACATGGATGCAATGAAGCACGACATCCATGTGGCTTACGTTAGCCATATATCGCATATTACTTCTTTCGCATTGGCGAATACCGTGTTAGAGAAGGAGAAAGAGTCTGATGCTATTTTTGAATTAGCGAGTGGTGGTTTTGAAAGCACAGTGCGTTTGGCAAAGTCCAATGCTGCAATGTGGGTTCCCATCTTTATGCAGAATAAGGAAAATGTGTTGGATGTGCTAAATGAGCATATCAGTCAATTGAAAAAGTTCAAGTCATGTCTTGAGAAAGAGAATAGTGACTACTTATCTGATTTGATTGAAAATGCAAATGGTATTAAAAGAATTTTAAAATAAATTCTTAATCAAAGAAAATTAAAAAATTAAAAATGAAGAAGACAGAAGAGATGAATACAACGAATGAATTAATTGAAGCAGTAAAGACTAAAAAAACTTTTGCTGAATTAGGCGTAAACGAACAATTGGTAAAATCAGTGACTGAATTAGGCTATACACATGCCACAGAAATTCAGGAGCGATCAATTCCGGTCTTAATTAGCGGAACAAAAGATTTTATTGGGTTGGCACAAACAGGTACTGGTAAAACAGCAGCATTTGGTTTGCCATTGATTCAATTAATCAAAACGGCTGACAAACATCCACAAGCTTTGGTAGTTTGTCCTACACGTGAATTGTGTATGCAAATAGTCAATGAAATTAACTTATTTAAAAAGCACGTTTCAGGTGTTCAAGTTTTAGCAGTATACGGTGGTACATCCATTGGTATGCAAATTAGAGATTTGAAAAGAGGGATACAAATTATTGTAGCTACACCAGGTCGTTTGATTGACTTGATCGAAAGAAAAGCAATCAATTTGGAGCAAATTGAATATGTGGTTTTGGATGAGGCAGACGAAATGTTGAACATGGGATTCCAAGAAGACATTGAGTTTATCTTAAAGAACACTCCAAATAGAGAAAGTATTTGGTTATTCAGTGCAACAATGCCAACTGAAATTAAAAAAGTAAGTAAGCGTTACATGAAAGAGCCGGTGGAAGTAACCATTGGCAAAGTGAATGCAACCAATAAAAGTATCGATCACCAATATTATGTGACCTCGGCGCAGTATCGTTATGAAACTTTAAAAAGAATCATCGATTTTAACCCAGGAATTTATGGTATCATTTTTACCCGAACTAAAGCAGATGCACAAGATGTATCGGCTCGTTTAACAAGAGAAGGGTATGATATTGATGCCATCCATGGTGACTTAACACAACAACAACGTGATAGAGTCATGGGTCAGTTCAGAGACAAAACTTTACAATTGTTAATTGCAACCGATGTGGCTGCTCGTGGTATTGATGTAAAAGGCATTACGCACGTAATTAACTATGAATTACCAGATGATGTAGAAGTATATACACACCGAAGTGGTCGTACTGGTCGTGCTGGTAGCCAAGGTATTTGTATTTCTATTGTGCATGCAAGAGAGTCTTACAGATTACGTCAAATTGAGAATATCAATAAAAGTACTTTTCATAAATTAGATATCCCTAGTGGTAAAGATGTTTGTAGAAAACAATTCTTCCATGTGATGGATAAGTTAATGTCCACTGACGTGAGTCATGGTGATTATGAAACTTATGTTCCAATGTTAGCAGAGAAATTTGCAGACATGTCTAAAGAAGAAATTTTGAAGCGCGTTGCTGCTTTGGAGTTTAATCGTTTCTTAGCCTATTATGAAAATGCGGCAGATTTAAATATCCGCGCAGCTGAAAAAGGCCGTCGTGATGTTGGTGGCATGCAGGATCGTAATAGAGAAAGAGGACGTAACGAATTCTCGGATCGCAGAAGCGGAGGAGACAGAATGTATAATGACAGTAGAGGTGGTGGAGATCGCGGCGCAGATCGCGGAGATAGAGGCGGTCGTAGCCAATCAAGAGGGACTGCAGGTGCAACTCGTTTATTCGTGAATTTAGGAACCAAGGATGGTTTTTATAAAGCGAGTTTCTTACAATTCATTTTAGACATGAGTGATTTAAAGAAAGAGGTTTTAGGAAGAATTGATATGAGAGACATGAACAGCTGGATCGAAATTGAAGCAAGTTCTGCAAAGAAAATGATCAGTGCTTTAGATGGTAAAAACTATAAGGGTCGTCGTATTCGTATGAATGATGCAGATAGTGGTGGTCAAAGAGGCAGCAACGAAGGATAGTTATAACAACATCTTAAAAATTAAAATTGGTTAACATGGGGATTTTATTACAAAAAGCACCATTGATTATTTCAGGTCCTTGCAGTGCAGAAACCGAAGATCAAGTCATGCAAACAGCTATTCGATTAGCTGCTACAGGCAGGGTCGACATTATGCGTGCAGGTATCTGGAAACCAAGGACAAGGCCTGGTAGCTTCGAAGGGATTGGTACCAAAGGTTTGCCTTGGTTGCAACAAGCAAAAAAGGAAACAGGATTACCGGTTGCAGTAGAAGTGGCCACTGGTAAACAAGTAGAAGATGCCTTGCATTTTGGTGTGGATGTACTTTGGATTGGTGCAAGAACCACTGTGAATCCTTTTAGTGTGCAAGAAATTGCGGATGCTTTAAGAGGCGTTAAAGTGCCTGTGTTAATTAAAAACCCATTGAATCCAGATCTTGAATTATGGGTGGGTGGTATGGAACGTATTGCCAAAGCAGGTATCGAAGAGCTTGGACTCATCCACAGAGGATTTAGTTCTTATGGCAATACCGAATACCGCAATGCACCTATGTGGCATCTAGCCATTGAGATGAAGCGTCGTTATCCAGGTATTCCAATGATCAATGACCCGTCTCATATTTGTGGTCGTCGTGATATTCTACAAGAAGTAGCACAACAAGCAATTGACTTAGACTTTGATGGTTTAATCATTGAATCACATATTGATCCGGACAATGCTTGGAGTGATGCGAAACAACAAATTACGCCCGAAGTCTTAAAGGAGCTATTGGAAGCGATTCGTTGGAGAAAAGAAAATATTGCTTCCGAAGAATTTCATATGGCATTGGAAAAACTGCGTCAACAAATCAATCAATTAGATGATGAATTGTTACAAGTATTATCTACACGTATGAAAGTGGCACAAAAAATTGGAGAATATAAAAAGAACAACGACATCACCATCCTTCAGACCAACCGTTGGAACGAAATTTTAGAAAGAGCAGTTGCGAAGGGGAATGTTTTGGGATTGAGTGATGACTTTATCACTAAATACATGGATGCGGTGCATATGGAAAGTATACAACAACAAAATAAAATTATGAATAGCTAAAATTGCTTGGACCTTCCAGCAATTTTAGTGATTATAAATGGACTTGAATGAAAAATTTGAAAGTAAAATTCTCAAGCAGCACAGTTGAATTTGTGTTAGATGGCAAATTTGCAACAATTGGTAAAATGGTTGACAAATCAAATGCGATTTATATTACAGACGAGAATGTGTATGCCTTGCATCAGCAACAATTCAAAGGGAAGCCTACCATTGTGATGCCTGCTGGAGAAGCACACAAACAACAAGCAACAGTCGATTTTATGATTGAAGCATTGTTAAACTTTGGCGCCAATAGACAATCCGTATTGATTGGCGTTGGAGGAGGAGTCGTAACAGATATGGTTGGCTATGTGGCTGGCATATTTATGCGTGGCGTTCAATTTGGTTTTGTTCCTACTACTTTACTAGCGATGGTGGACGCTTCGATTGGTGGAAAAAACGGTATCGATGTGGGGGTTTATAAAAATATGGTGGGCTTGATTCGTCAGCCAGCTTTTATTGTATATGATCACAGTTTCTTAAATACATTACCAAGCTACCAATGGGAAAACGGTTTTGCAGAAATCATCAAACATGCGGCTATCAAAGATGCAAAAATGTTGCAGGAATTAAATCAAAATGATTTACCCTTCTATCAAAAGAATAAAAAAGCTTTGGCTGCATTGATTCAAAAAAATGTAGAAATAAAAGTGAAAGTGGTGCAGAAAGATGAGTTTGAACAAGGAGATCGTAAGTTGTTAAATTTTGGACATACTTTAGGGCACGCGATTGAAAATGAACATGCTTTATTACATGGGCATGCAATTAGTGTTGGGATGGTCTATGCGGCTAAAATTTCACAAGTATTATTAGGCTTCACTGGAACTGGTTTACTAGTAGAGACCCTAAAAAAATATGGCTTGCCTACTGCCATGCATTTTGATATTGATGCAGCAATGGAAGTCATGCAAAAAGATAAAAAGAAAGCCAATGCTGGCATGCAATATGTGCTTTTAAGTAAAATTGGCAAGGGTGTTTATGAAATTATCCCAATGAAAACTTTACAAAAACTGATTAAACTCTATTCTTAAAATGCGCGCAACAGTTCATCCAAATAGTATAAAAGGGGAGCAGGTTGCACCAGCTAGTAAAAGTAGCATGCAAAGGGCATGTGCTGCCGCATTAATACATAGAGGTACCACTACAATTCTGAATCCCGGTCATTCCAATGACGATCTTGCAGCTTTAGATGTGATACAAAAACTAGGGGCTGTTGTTCAAATAGAACAATCCTCAAATGAAAAATACAATCCAACTTCTATCACAGTGCATTCAGATGGAGTGAAGCCAATTGGTACTAATATGAATTGTGGCGAAAGTGGATTAGGTATTCGAATGTTTACACCCATCGCGGCATTAAGTGATCAAACCATCACTATCAAAGGGGAGGGTAGTTTATTAAAAAGACCGATGCATTTTTTTGATACTATTTTTCCAAAACTTGGAATTGAAATTGAATCCAAAGATGGCTATCTACCTATCCAAATCAAAGGTCCTCTAAAGCCTGTAAATATTGAGGTAGATGGCTCTTTAAGTTCTCAGTTTTTAACTGGGTTGTTAATGGCTTACGCTGCTTCTGATGCAACAAACGCAGTCATTCATGTAAAAGATTTAAAAAGTAAACCTTATATAGATTTAACATTGGCTGTTTTAAATGCATTTGGATGGAATGTACAACATCAACAATATGAGCGGTTTGAATTTTTAGCACATCCGCCTTTAGCAGCGCATATAAATTATACAGTAGAAGGCGATTGGAGTGGTGCAGCTTTTTTATTAGTAGCAGGTGCCATTGCAGGTCCTATCACTGTAAAAGGTTTGCAATTGAACTCTATGCAGGCGGATAAAGCAGTGATGCAAGCATTAAAGGCTGCTGGCGCATCCATCAAAATAAACGAGGATCAAATTTTTATTGGTCCCGCAAAAGATAGTGCTGAAATGGATACTCAACTAAAAGCATTTGAATTTGATGCAACAGATTGCCCTGATTTATTTCCTCCTTTAGTGGCGCTTGCGGCGTTATGCAATGGTGTCACAACCCTTCATGGGGTAAGCCGTTTAGCACATAAGGAAAGTGACAGAGGCCTCACACTACAAACTGAATTTGCAAAATTAGGTATCCGAATAGATTTAAATCAGGATACAATGTTGATTTATGGAGGCACTGGCATCCATGGCGCAGAAGTATTTTCCCAACACGATCACCGCATTGCGATGGCTTGTGGCATTGCCGCATTGTCTGCTGATGCACCAATTACCATCACTGATGCAGAAGCGGTAAATAAGTCCTACACCGATTTCTTTTTAGATTTGCAGCAGCTTGGAGTGAAAGTTGATTTAAATTAAATTGCTTAACTTGTATTCACTATAAAAGTACATTCATGAATAGTTTTGGTACCTTATTTAAAGTTCAAATTTTTGGCGAATCACATGGTGACTGTGTTGGCGTTTTAATTGACGGATGCCCAGCAGGATTGCCTTTACAGCAGTCTCATTTTGTGGAGGATATGGAACGAAGAAAAGGAGGTAAACAAAAAGGTACAACACCTAGACAAGAGGATGACATTCCTTTTTTTAAGACAGGTGTTTTTAATGATACCACCACTGGCGCGCCACTCATGTTATTGTTTGAAAATAACAATACAAGAAGTGGTGATTATGAAAAACAAAGAGCCGTTCCAAGACCTGGTCATGCTGATTTTACGGCGCATCAAAAATTTGGTGGCTTTGAAGATTATAGAGGCGGCGGACATTTTAGTGGCAGGTTAACAGCAGGTTTGGTGGGTGCAGGTGTGGTCGCAAAAAAAATATTAAAAGGGATTGAGATTCAAGCATCGATCTTAAGTATTGGTGGGGAAGCAGATTTAGAAAAAGGCCTGCAAAATGCGATTGATCAAAAAGACAGTGTGGGTGGCATAGTAGAGTGTGTGGTGAAAGGCTTACCAATAGGACTAGGAGAACATTTTTTTAATTCTGTGGAGTCTTTAATTAGCCATGCAGTGTTTGCAATCCCGGCAATCAGAGGCATTGAATTTGGAACAGGATTTGCGGCTGCAAAAATGTTTGGTGTAGAACATAACGATGCCATTATGGATGCATCAGGTAAAACAAAAACCAATCACGCAGGTGGTGTGGTAGGTGGATATACCAATGGCAATGAACTCGTGTTTAGAATTGCGGTGAAACCCACTTCTTCGACACCTAAGTTGCAAAACACATTAAATTGGGAAACCAATGTTCAGGAAGATTTTTCGGTAAAAGGCAGGCATGATTTATGCATTGCTTTAAGAGTACCCGTAGTACTTGAAGCGGTAACGGCGATAGTGATAGCAGATTTAATGCTGATTGATCAACGTGTACCAAGAATTATTAAATAATTTAAATTAGAAAAAAATGGAAAGCGAATTTATATATCATGTGACTACAAGCAAAGAATGGGAGGAGGCACAAGTAAAACAAAGCTATTTACCTGTCGATTTTATAAAAGATGGGTTCATACATTGTTCAATCGAAAGACAAATAGAAGGGGTGCTCGAGCGTTTTTATCAAGGACAAACCGGTTTGGTGAAGTTGAAGATAGAAAAGGCCAAAGTACAAAGACCCGTTTTATTTGAATTGGCAGATGACTTGAATGAATTGTTCCCGCATATCTATGGCCCATTGAATTTAGACAGCGTGGTTGAAGTGATACCAATTTAAGTAGATGGTTTTTTAAAACGAAGACCTATGAAAAAATACATATTGCTGTCAATCGTTTATGCTAATTTAATTTTATTTAGCAGCCCTATTTATGCACAGCAGGTATACACAAATACACTTACTACAAAAAACTATTTAGATAGTGCTAATATCAAACGATATAAAAATAAAATTGATACCAATCGAATCAAGATTGAAGTCAATCGCATCATAGGCATTTCGAGTTTTTATAGTACTAATTTAAATGGCACAGAAACATCCACAGGGGAGCGATTTTACAACAATAAGTACACCGCAGCTTGCAATTTATTCAAATTGAATACCATTGTTAGGGTCACCAATTTAAGGAATGGGAAGACGGTATTGGTAAGGATCAATGACCATATGCACCCCAATATGTTATCAAAGGGGAGGGTGATAGACTTAAGTCAATCTGCAGCTAAACAGTTGGTTTTCAAATCAAAAGGGCTTGTAAAAGTTATGGTAGACGCTATTGGGTATTCCAAAAAGAACCCAAAATTAGACGATTAAATAGGAGTAGAAAAATTTCAATAATTCGCTATTAAGGCCTAAATTTGTGAGACATTTAACAAACAATTAATATGAAGAAATTATTATTTTCTCTAATCGCTTTGGGTTTTATTTTTACTGCTCAAGCTCAAACTATGGCTGAGGGTAAGAAAAAAACATTCATTGCCATAAGATTTAACGCTTTAGATTTTGGAACTGCTGCTAAGGTTCAAAATGGTTCAATAGGGTCTGTTTTAAATGCAAAAAAATGGGGTCAATTACCTAATACTGATAAAGCCTTTGGTTTAGGTTTCATTAGATCTTATTCTGATCAAATTGATATCTTTACCAACTTGGATCTTGCAATTACAAAAATGCCAGGAATAGAAGTAACAGCTTTTAAAGGGTACACCGACTATCTATACACCTCTATTGAATCCGGATTTAATATTAAAATGTTTAAAGGAAATCAAGTTGTGAATCCATTTTTGACTGGTGGCTTAGGTGTTCGTAGTTTTAACCTAATCAAATTTGGTGCATATGCGCCTGTTGGCGTTGGTTTACAAATTAATGTTTGCAAAAATAGTAAGCTGAACCTTTCTACTATTTATTCAACTAAGATGTCTAAGTCTTTTGTACCTTCTTACAACTATGGAGTTAGCTACAGCTTCTTATTGAACTAATTAATACTAATGTCAAAAAAAGTAATTGGGGTAACCTTTATTATATTTGCTTCATTGTTTAGCAATGCGCAAGATCAAAAAGTAAATAAAAATAAACCAGCTTCGATTGCTTTAAAAGCATCTATACTGAATTTTAAGAAAACCCCTCTAACAGAGGGGTTAACTGTTTCTACACCTGCTGTAGGGGTACAATTTTTCAAAGGGATAGCGCCGAAATTTGATGCAGTTGTGAATCTGGATTTTAGTTCATTAAAATATCCTTACTACGTTTCTTCAAAGCAGCCAAAAGCAACTACGAATGCAATATATGCTGCTATTGACACTCGTATTCATATCAAGTTGGCTACTGATGATAAATCGATTGTACCTTATGCTATTCTAGGACTTGGATTGGCAAAAGATGCGACCAATTTTACAGGGTATGCACCCATGGGTCTTGGTGTTCAATTTAAAGCCAAGCAAGGATCATTTTTACATGTATTCGGTACCCATAATGCAGAAGCGTCCAAGTTGACTAAAATGCATACGAATTTTGGTATTAGCTATTCTTTCCCATTAAAGTTAAAAGAGAAAAAAGCCATAGCATTGCCGATTGAATCAGTGCAAGCAGATCAAGACGATGATGGTGTCTCCAATGATAAAGATGATTGTCCAGAAAGAAGTGGCTTATTAAAATACAAGGGTTGTCCAGTTCCTGACGAAGACGGGGATGGTATCAATGATGAAAATGATAAATGTCCAGATGCAGAAGGAACAGTTCAATACAGAGGCTGTCCAGTGCCGGATACTGATAAGGATGGTGTGCCAGATGATCAAGACAAATGTCCAACTGTAGCAGGATTAGCACGATACAATGGCTGTGCAATACCTGATACGGATAAAGATGGTATCAATGATGAACTTGATCAATGTCCTGCCATTGCAGGGGTAGCTGGTAACAATGGATGCGAGGATCTTCAACCTAAACTAAACAGCATTGCTGCTGCATTGAAATTTGAAATCGGCCAAGTAAATATTAATGCAAAGTCATTACAAGGGTTAGATTCATTGGTGCAAATCATGACGCTATATCCTAAGACCAGTTTAGTGATTACTGGACATACGGACAATACTGGTACAATTAAAATAAACAATCGTTTATCCTTATTAAGAGCTAAGAAAGTACAAGCCTATTTAATTAAAAAAGGCCTTGCTGAAAATAGAACAACCTTAATTGGAATGGCCGATGCCCAGCCTATTGCAAGCAATGCAACAAAAGAGGGTAGAACTCAAAATAGAAGAGCAGATTTGACTATAAAATATGAATAGCGCTTTCTAGTAATACCCCAAACTTATCTTGAACAGACTGAGTGATTGCATCAGAAAAATCTAAAATGGTCTTTCCTTTTGTTGCACCATAATTTACGATCACCAAAACTTGGTCTTTATAACAACCAACCTGGTCTTTGGTAACACTTTTCCATCCGCAAGCTTCAATAAGCCAACCAGCAGCAATCTTATAAGTATGGTCGTCTATAGGATAGGCCATTATGGAAGGAAATTGAACCATGAGCTGATCATATTGCGTAGTAGTAATCATAGGGTTGTTAAAAAAATGACCTGCATTGCCTAGTTTTTTAGGATCTGGTAATTGCTTAGACCTTAAATAGATCACTGCATTCGCGATAGATTCCACACTTGGATTGCGAATGCCTTTCTCGTGTAATACAGCTTTAATAGCCCCATAATCTGTTCTTAAAAAAGGCTGTTTTGATAATTTAAATTGAACAGCAGTAACGATGTATCGATTGGGTTCTTTTTTAAAAACACTTGTTCTGTAACCAAAAGTACAATCTTGTTTTGGTAGGCTTACCCAGGCATGCTTGATTGTATCAAATGCTTCTACACAAATAATATGTTCGCTTACTTCTACGCCATAAGCACTAATATTTTGAATGGGTGCAACACCGACCGAACCAGGAATCAAGCTCAGGTTCTCTAGGCCACCCCAGGACTTTTGCACACAATAACTTACAAAATGCGACCAGTTTTCACCTGCCCCAACTTCAAGAAGCAGTTCTGAGGATGTTTCCTGTAATTTTTGGATGCCTGTGATTTCCATTTTAATCACCAATCCATTGAACTGCTGCGTAAATAAAATATTCGTACCTGATCCTAGTATAAAATAGGGTTGGTTGTTTTCATTCGCCCAATCAATTGCTTCGACTAAAGCTTCTTTTGTTGAAACTGTAGTGAAAAAACGAGTAATTTCTTCACAAGCAAAACTATGGTAGGGTTTTAAGATTATATTTTGTTGAAGCTTCATTTAGTTGGGGTCGATATCTATGATAATCTGAACAGACTTATATCTTGGATGTACTTCAATTAAACGAATAAAATGCAATAACTGTTTTTTGGCAATTTGTAATTGCTGTGGCTGTTTGGTTATTTTTACACAAAGCTCCCAAATATATTTATTTCTAATTCTATTAATAATAGGTTGAGCTGGCCCCATCACTGTTTTTTGTATCATTGGATCTAATGATTTTAAAAAGTGATTTGCAGCTTCTTCTGCAATATGATTTTCTTTATGTTTAAAAAGGATACTCATTAATCTACTAAAAGGAGGATAAGCAAAATGTTTTCTATTATTGATCTCAAATTCATAAAAAGCATGGTAGTCATGGCCTTTTACAAATTCAATCACAGGATGATTGGTCTGACTAAGTTGCACAATCACTTTACCTTGATCATTTTTTCGACCTGCTCTGCCACTCACTTGTTCCATCATTTGAAATGCCCTTTCATTGACTCTGTATTGATTGAAATTTAATAGGCTATCCGCATCTACAATGCCAACCAGGTCTACATGTTCAAAGTCTAGCCCTTTTACTACCATTTGAGTACCTACCAATACATCAATTGCTCTTTTTTCAAACTGTTGAATTAAATGATCATGTTCATTTTTACCTTTTACATTATCCAAGTCCATTCTTGCAATGTTAATATGTGGTAAAGCCAAAGCTAATTTTTCTTCAATTTGTTCCGTACCAAAACTCTTTTGTTTGAAACTTTGTTTACCACAAGCTTCACAGGTATGCACGACTGGGTAGGCTGCTCCGCAATAATGACAAGACAATAAATTTTTCCCTTTATGTAAAGTTAAACTGACATCACATTGCTTACAATGCGGTATCCAGCCACAGGTTTCACAAATTAAATAAGGGGCATAGCCTCTTTTATTTTGAAATAAAATGACTTGTTTGTTTTTTGCCACAGTGGCTCGTATTGCTTCTAATAATTCAGGGGTTAATATGGCAGACTGGTCAGTTTGTTTTTTCGTATCTAGAATTAACATTTGTGGTAAGGCACCTTCACTAAATCTTTCTTTTAAGTGGTAGTAGCCAAACTTTTTTTGCAGTGCATTGTAATAGGTTTCAACAGAAGGTGTCGCAGATCCCAATACTACTTTCGCGCCCAGCTGATTGGCATAATATATGGCGGTATCCCTGGCTTGATATCTTGGCGCAGGATCTTGTTGTTTATAAGAAGCATCATGCTCCTCATCTATTATGATTATGGATAAATTTTTATAGGGTAGGAATAAAGCAGACCTCGCGCCTAATACAATCTTGATTTCGCCAGACTTTACTTTATTCCAAATTTCAACTCTTTCGTTAGGATTGAATTTAGAATGATAAATAGCAATTTTTCCTCCAAAATATTGTTTAAGCCTGCGAATCATTTGTGCCGTCAATGCAATTTCTGGCAGCATATACAATGCTTGTTGATTGGACTGAATGGCCTGCTCTATCAATGCTGCATAAACCTGTGTCTTACCACTTCCGGTAATGCCATGTAGCAGATTGACCGAATGCGTTTTCATTTGTTCCACAATGGAATCATATGCCATTTGTTGTGCTGCAGACAATTGATGCAAGTTCGTATTGCCCATACTTGCATCCACAGCTAGGCGATCTATTTTTCTTTTCTCAACTACAAGAATCCCTTTATCAATTAATGCTTTTAATTGTGCATGTGTAGTGTCTGACTTTTCTAATAAAGCCTTTTGTTGCACATGCCCCGCTGTTTTTTGAAGATGCAAGAATGAAAGTAGGAGTGCTAATTGTTTAGGTGCCCTGGTCCAATCATTTAATAATTCCTCTAATGCAGCTTCACTATGATAATTGGGATGTAAATGCAGTAGATTTTCAACTTTGATGGTATACTTATCATGCATTGTTTCTTGAACAGAACAAATACCTTTTTGTATGAGTTTGTTAATGACTGGATAAACCGATTTTTTATCTAATAACTTTTGTATTTCAACTAAGCTTAGTTGTTTTTTTATTTGCAATGCTTCTGAAACAATATATTCGGTATCACTTAAATGTTGACCATCTATATTGGCTTCTTCGTTTAAAATGAAGATGCTTTCACTTGATATTTTTAAGTGACTTGGCACAGCAGCTTGCATCACTTCCCCTTCCGTACACATATAATAACTAGCCATCCATTCCCAAAGTTGTAATTGGGCTGGATATACGATGGGCGCTTCATCTAGTACACCTAAAATTGGTTTAGGGTTGAATCCAACTGGTTTTTCGGTGAGGATCTGTTTAATAATTCCGGCATAACGCTTATTGGATCCCAGCATCACTTCTACTCGCATGCCAATCATTACGCCCTCGGCTAATTCAGCGGGAATGGCCCAAGTATAGTTTTTTGGTAGGGCTAATGGTATGATGATTTCGGCGTACATATTGGGCTACAAAAATACATTAAGAAGCTGGATAGTGGCGATATCTTCTTAATCCATCATCCATCATTTGGTGCACTTGATCCTTCAAAATTTCAAGATCTTCTATTGTATAATTATCCACATAAACAGTAGGCAAATAGACGACGCGACAGATGCCTGGACTGAGGGTAAAAATGCTACTAAAGTGCATTCTGTCCACTGAGTCAACCATTAAAACGGGTTGTATTGGCACCTGCATCTCAATAGCTAGTTTAAATGCCCCATTGTAAAAATCTTTCAATGGCTTTTCTTCGGTCATGCTGAATGTCCCTTCTGGAAATATAAATATTGAAATTTTATTTTTTAAAGCTTCTTTTAAATTCCTAAGACTTTGCGCTCTTTTTTCAGGATCAGACCTGTCCACCATAATAACGATATGCCTATAAAATAGTCCGAAAAGTGGAATTTTTGAGGATTCGAATTTCCCCAATGGTTTGATTGGCTGATGCTTTAATTGGACGATAGGGGGGATGTCCATGTATGAATTATGATTGCCAACAAAGACATGCGCTTGATTAAAATGATGGATACCCTCGTAAATTTCCTGATGGCGCATACCTATGAATAGGTACAATGTTTTAGAAAAATAGCGACCAATTTTATAGATGCCGACGGTTAAATATGTATCACCGAATGGCAGAATAAATAACATGGCAAATAGCGAGATGATTGTCAAGCAGGCAAAAATAAATAAAGCGTAAAAGCAATATAAAATTTGAAAAGGGCGAATGAGTTTCTTCATGATAACTACTAATATAATTAAAAAGCCCCGATTGAATTAAAAATCTATATTAAGTCAATACGCAAGGCATGCTCAATGGAAGGAGCTTGGTTAAAATGACCCTTTGGGAAGATGCCAAATAAGGAACTTCCTGACCCACTCATACTCGCGTAAATTGCACCTAGTTGATATAGTTGATCTTTAATTAACGAAAGCTTAGGCTCTGCTTTAAATACGGGCGCTTCAAAATCATTGATCAAAGAATTTTTCCAATCGGTGATTGGTTTTTCAATGATTGCTTGTATGCTTTCTGATTTTGTATGGGGGTTCAATTGTTGAAATGCCCACGCAGTAGCAATATGTACTCCTGGGTGTACCAGTAAAAATTGGTAATTAGATAAATCTAAATGGATAGGTGTTAAAATTTCACCTCTTCCTGTGGCATGACATGCTTTATTATAAACAAAAAATGGGCAATCACTTCCAAGTTGACTAGCGTAATCAATTAATTGTTGATCATTCAAGCCCAATGAAAACTGTTGGTTTAAAATAAGCAAAGTCGAAGTTCCATCACTTGATCCTCCACCTAAACCCGCACCCATTGGAATATTTTTATGCAAGTGCATCTGAACAGCAGGTAGATTAGGAAAATCTTTTTTAAGTAAATGGTATGCTTTTAAGCAAAGATTTTGTGCAGGGTCTCCTGGAACAGCAATACCAGATTGAGTCATGGTTAAATTAGCTGCAGGTAAAATTTCTAGGGCATCTGAAACTGCTATGGGATAAAATACTGTTTCAAGTTCATGATAACCATCTGCTCTTTTTGCAAGGATAGAAAGACCAAGGTTGATTTTGCAGTTTGGGAATTGAATCATCCTATGGCTGCTTTGGTTCATTGCGTTTATTGATTTCATCTCTGATATCAATGGCGCGGATATAATCTTCTTGTTCTAATACTTCACTTAGTAATTGATTCAATTCTGCTAATGAAAGTTTAGCTAAGTCACTTCGCTCAGATGTTTTTGTAATGGTCGCAGGCATATCTATTTTATCTGCTTTCTCGTTAGTTAATCCTGCCTGATCCAGTATATGTTCATAGACATAAACAGGGCAGCCAAAACGAACTGCTAAAGCCAATGCGTCGCTTGTTCTACTATCAATTTCAATCGTATCGTTTGCATTGAAACAAACTAATTTAGAATAGAAAATTCCTTCTTGTAAATCGCAGATATACACTTCCTGTAATTGAAGGTTAAATGCAGTCATGAAATTTTTCATTAAATCATGTGTCAAGGGTCTCGAAGGATGCATGTTTTCTAATGCCACTGCAATCGCTTGGGCCTCGAACCCGCCTATCACAATAGGTAAGCGTCTCAATCCATTCACTTCTCCTAAAATAACCGCATAGGAGTTAGATTGGGTGATACTATGAGATAGCGCAACAATTTCAAGTTCAATTTTTTGCATAGGATAATTTGCTTTACAAAGTTAAAGCAAAAAAGCATTGATTTGAATTAGGCCTTTGATTTTTGTATGGCAGCTGTAAGGGCTGGTAAGACTTCAAATGCGTCCCCCACAATACCATAATCAGCAGCTTTAAAGAAAGGTGCTTCTGGGTCTTTATTGATCACCACAATGGTCTTACTTCTATTGACCCCAGCAAGATGCTGGATGGCCCCAGAAATACCCACTGCGATATATAAATTAGGTGCCACTTGAACCCCTGTTTGACCCACATGTTCATGGTGTGGTCTCCAATCTGAATCAGATACTGGACGACTACAAGCCGTTGCAGCGCCTAATACTTTTGCAAGATCTTCTATGATACCCCAGTTTTCTGGTCCCTTTAATCCACGTCCACCACTCACTACGAGATTCGCTTCGGTCAATGGAATTTCACCATCCACCTTATGTGTTGCAGTGACTTTAATAGATGCTGCAGGAATAGCGATAGCTAAAGCTTCCACAGCGCAACTGCCTTCTTGCGTATGAACACCAAAACAATTTTGGTTGATAGAAATCACTTTAACAGGTGTATCGATATTGATTTGTGCAAATGCTTTTCCAGAAAAAACAGTTTTAGTCACCGTGAATCCATTGCTTGTATCAGGCAAGCTATTCGCGCCAGTCACAATACCTGCATGTAATTTTACAGCAACCGCTGGAGCAATTGCTTTTCCATTTAAGTTATGGGCAAAAACGAGTACGGATGCATTAGCGGCTTTTGCAGCTTCAGTCAATACTTGTGTGAAAACTTTTGCATCAAAATGATTCAAGTTCGCATCAGCCACTTGATGTATTTTTTGTAAGCCATATTTTCCTAGGCCTGCTAAATCATCTGTCACTGTTCCTAGTAGGATACCCTCTGCAGATACGCCTAATTGCTTTGCAAGGGCAGCACCATATGAAATAGCTTCTAGAGAAGATTTTTTAATTTGTTGTTCTGCTTGATCAATATATATAAGTACCATTTTTTTTCGATTTGAATTGTTTAGAATGCTTTTGCTTCTTCTTTTAATAATCTTACTAGTTCTTCCACATTGTCTGCTGCTACTAATTTTACGCCAGATTTTGCAGGAGGTAAATCATAATTTTTAATAGAGGTGGTTGCTTGAACAGCAATTGGTTCAACCACTTTCAATGGTTTTGTTCTTGCAGCCATGATACCACGCATATTTGGAATTCTTTGTTCCGCCATGCCTTTTTGACAACTTACAATAGCAGGAAGAACAACCTCGCATGTTTCTTCTCCACCTTCTATCTCTCTTTGAACAGTTGCAGTATTGCCGTTGAATGTCATTTGATTGGCAAGTGAAACATATGGTAAATCTAATAGGCCAGACAACATGGAGCCAATGCAGGCACTGTTATAGTCAATGGTTTCTTTACCAGTAAGGATTAAATCATACCCACCTTCTTTTGCAATTGCAGCAATCTGACTTGCCACTACAAATGAATCATTGCTTTGTATATTAATACGAATGGCTTCGTCTCCACCAAGTGCTAAAGCTTTTCTAATAATCGGTTCAGCATCTGCTTCGCCCACCGTAACTAGGTGAATGGTAGCAGCAGGATCTTGCTCTTTCATTTCAATCGCTTTTACTAAAGCATACCACTCGTCGTATGGATTGATGATCCATTGAACGCCGTTTTCATCGAACTTTGTATTACCTTCGATGAAGGCAATTTTAGATGTAGTGTCTGGTGTTTTGCTGATGCAAACTAATATCTTCATAGTCTAACTTTTTGGTTGTTTATGCAACTAATGCAAATATAAGACAAGATGCAACGAATTGAAAGAATTATTGAATTTTTAAATCAACAACCTAAGGATAACTTTTTAAGACATGCATTAGCCTTAGAGTATATCAAAATAGGGGACTTGCAAAAGGCCAAAGCCTTATTTACTGAAATCCTGACGGAGTCACCTGATTATGTGGGCTCTTACTATCATTTGGCAAAATGTTTAGAAGCCCTTTCTGAAAAAGAAGCAGCCATTGAATGGTATGAAAAAGGGATGGCGGCCTGTAAATTAGCCAAGGATGAACATGCTCACAGAGAATTAATGGCAGCTTACGAAGACCTTGTTTATTAATCTTGTTGATTGCTCTTGTTTATTAGATTCGTCTTATTTACTGCAATTAAGTAAACGTAATTTTTACCCTTTTTTTTAGTTTTACAAACCAAGCCTTTGACTCAATTTTTGATCAATGAATTGGAAAAAATGTTCAGGCTTGTAGGTACGCCATGCACTAATCTCCATTAGTTCTATGTAGCGGTTTAATTTTCGCAATAAAAAATCGTGTTGTGCTGCTGGATGGAAATTGACCAATACGGCCCATCCATCTTCGTCGGATAATTCTTCGTATAACTCTTCATAATAATCTTTATCCCCACTATGAAAATTGAATACACTTTCCGCAATCAAAATAAATTTAATAATACCCTCTGCCATTAATTTATCCAGGACTTCTCGTTTCAATTCCATGATATCATTTTCAATCGTATCATTCCACTCTCCAATGAGTTCTATGATGGCAAACTTTGCATCATAGTCGGTGTATAAAATTTTTAGGTACAAAGTTTTGCTGCCAAACTCATCCCATTGAGGATGGATATAATAATTGTACACCGTTTGTGAAAATTCAAATTCACTATAGGTCCTGCCAAAAAAAATAGACCTTGGATCTGCTTCTGCAGTGTATAAATGTCGCCAATGATAATAGGGTTCTATATCGTGCATTTGTACCTAGTGTTTGCTATGGTATTCAATCAATCCATCCATCGGAGACTTCACAATTTTGCCCAATTCAATTTCATAGCCATCGGCCAATTGTTTTAAGACATCTTTAAAGCCGTATGCGACGCTGCCCACAAAATGAATAGGGTGTAACCAAGATTCATTTAATTTATTAAGGTGGGTAAAGAAAAAATCATTTAAGCCATCTTCAATAATATTTTCAATCATGTAATGGCCTCTATTTTCGACCAAGAAATCGGTGAAGCTGGCGATATAACTATTTGGTGTGGGCTCTTTATAGACTTTATTTAAAATCGCAGCACGATCCAAATTGTATTTTTTCTCAAACATATTCATCAACTCTTCGTCAAATGTCTTGTATAAAAAATACTGCAATACTTTTTTACCTAGATAAGCGCCACTTCCCTCGTCCCCCAATACATATCCTAAACCTGGGCTGTTTTTTGTTATTTTTTTACCGTTGTAAAATCCCGCATTGGAGCCCGTGCCTAAAATACAAACCACCCCTTTTTTATCCTGGCAGGCAGCCCTAGCAATGGCCATTAAATCGGTTTGAATGTCTAATGCTGCGTTCTTAAAAACAGTTTTCAGGGCCTTTTTTAAAATAACCACATTATCCGGATTACTAAGGCCTGTTCCATAAAAGTAGACTGCATCTACTTTGCTTAAATCTACCTTTTTCTGGAATGACTTTTCTATCAATTGCACAATGTCTTGAAGACTTAAAAAGTAGGGGCTAATGCCATTTGTTTTAATGGTTTGACGTTTGCCGTTTTGTACTAAAGTCCATTGACATTTTGTGGCACCGCTATCTGCAATTAAATAAGTCTTTTTCATGGTGGTTGAACTAGGGCATGAAATTAGCCATTTCATTTTGAATTGATGTAAATTTGCCAAGAATTCATATAACATGCAACAAAATCAACCTCGTTCTACCCAAACTAGTTGGGTCACCCCAATTGCCTATGCAGTCGTTCTTTTATTGGGTATTGGTATAGGCGTTTTTTTAAAAGGAAGTTTCTCAATTGGGTTTCCTTCACTTGATTCAAATTCAGCTATGGACGAGATCATTGAATTGGTTAAATCAAAATATGTAGATCAAGTAAATGTGGATAGCACACAAACCAAATTAGCCGATTTTTATTTGGGACAATTAGACCCCCATTCTGTGTATATCCCACCAGCTGATTTAGTTGAAGTCAATGAACAATTGCAACCCAATTTTAAAGGGATAGGTATAGAATTTCAACAATTCAGAGACAGCGTTTTTGTTTCCTATGTCAT
>CAMDNL010000010.1 GCA_945902975.1 Chitinophaga pinensis | reverse complement strand
CTTGGTTTTTCTTCTTCATCCTGGTGGCCAATTTGAACCATTGGGCCATATCTACCCATACGAGCAATCAATTTTTTTCCACTCACTGGGTCAAATCCTAATTCACGTTCTCCTTTTGCGCGCTCAGCTGTTTCTAAAGTATGTTCAATGGTTTCATGAAAAGGCTGGTAGAAATTCTCCAACATCTTACTCCACTTTAGTTTACCATCCGCAATTTCATCAAATTGACCTTCAATTTTTGCGGTAAAACCAAAGTCCATTACTTTTTCAAAATGCAATTTCAAAAAGTCAGTAACAACTAATCCTAAGTCAGTAGGGGATAATTTATTCTTTTCTGCTCCAGTGATTTCAGATGCAGTTTCAGATTTTATTTCATCTTTTGGATTAAGAGAAAGTATTTGGTAAATTCTTTTTACGCCTTCTTTTTCTCTTTTCTCTACATAATTACGTTTCATGATCGTCGTAATAGTAGGTGCATAGGTAGAAGGTCTACCAATGCCTAATTCCTCTAGTTTTTTCACCAAACTTGCCTCGGTGTATCTAGAAGCTGGACGGCTAAAACGCTCTAAGCCAGTCATACTAATAAATTCAAGTACCTGACCTTTTGCTAAAGGAGGTAATAAGCTTTCGTCCCCTTCGCCTAATTCTGCTTCTTCGTCTAAATCATCATCATCTTTACCTTCTAAATACACTTTCAAAAAACCATCAAATTTCATGACTTCACCACTTGCAGTCAAAGTGTCTTTATTGGTAGAGATTTCTATTTTAGCAGTTGTTTTTTCAAATTGTGCATCGCTCATTTGAGATGCAATTGTTCTTTTCCAAATCAATTCATATAAGCGATTCGTATCCGCATCGTCTACCTTGGACTCATTCATGTAAGAAGGTCGGATGGCTTCGTGCGCTTCTTGTGCATTTTCGTTTTTATTCTTGAATTTTCTCGGCTGATAATATTTTTCGCCAAAGCTTGAATTAATCTCTGCTTTGATTGCATCAATAGCAGTTTCACTTAAGCTAATACTATCAGTTCTCATGTAAGTGATCTTACCACTCTCATATAATTTTTGTGCTAGTAACATTGTTTTACTCACGCTATAGCCTAATTTTCTAGAAGCCTCTTGTTGTAAAGTAGAAGTCGTGAAAGGCGCGGATGGCGTGCGTTTGCCATCTTTTACAGTAATGTCTTTGACTGTATACTTAGCACCTTTACATTCATTTAAAAACTTTTCAGCAGCACCTGCAGTGGTTAATTTCTGTGGGCCCTCTGCTTTAAATTTGACTTTCTTTTTATTGATATCTAATGCAGAAAAAAGAGCGGATACTTTAAAAACACTTTCAGGAATAAAGTGGTTGATTTCTCTTTCTCTTTCTGCAATCAATCTAACAGCAACACTTTGTACACGACCAGCACTTAAGCTTTTTTGCATACCAATTTTGCGCCATAAAACAGGACTTAATTCAAAACCAACAATTCTGTCTAATATTCTTCTTGCTTGTTGTGCATCCACCAAATCCATATTGATTAAACGAGGATTTGCCACTGCTTTTTTAATGGCCGGAGCAGTGATTTCGTGAAAGACAATACGCTTTGTTTTCTTTGGATCCAATCCCAATACTTCGGCCAAATGCCAGCTGATACTTTCTCCTTCACGGTCCTCATCCGATGCAAGCCAGACTTCTTTTGCCTTCTTGGTCATTGATTTGAGTTCCTTAACCACTTTCTCTTTTTCACTAGGAACCATATACCTTGGAGCAAAATGATTTTTCATATCTATACCCATATCATTTTTTTCCAAATCTCTGATATGGCCATAACAGCTTCTAACTTCAAACTCATCGCCTAAAATCTTCTCTATCGTCTTTGCTTTAGCAGGCGACTCCACAATTAATAAGTTCTTTGACATAGCTCAAACCGCTCCTTCGGGTTATTTATATATTGAAAATCAACTATTTACAAGCTAAGATAAGGTAACTTGCATCGTTACAAGGAACTTTATCTTGGATGCAATATTATAGCTTTCGGCTAAAAAATAAAAATGATCTACTTGGAAGGGGTCAAAAAAGCCATAATTTGATCCATTACTTCGGCCGTTTTATAGACTTTATTATGTCCTAATCCATTGGTTATCAGAAATTTGATATTGGATGGAGCCTTTTCTTTAAAATTAATAATATCCTCATAAGGGCAAACCACATCTTTTTCATCATGCACCCATAATACTGGACCTTTATAGTTTGCTAAAGCTCTATCCGCTGCAAAATATTCAACTTTATGGTGTGTTTTACTGCTTACATCATTCAAGAAAGCCGCAATAGTGACTTCATTTAAATGCATCATCTTAAAAAAATTGGCAAAAGTGGTCGTCGTTTTTGTGGCTGGCGCAATCAATACGAATTTTCTAGCTTCAGCCTGATCAATGTTTTCTGCTATCATAGATAAAGTAAGTGCCCCAAGCGAGTGGCCTATGAAATGATGGACAGGGCCAGCTTGTTCCATGATCTTTTGAATGGTCTCTTGGTAAACCACTACATGAATATGCTTCCCTTCGCTTTGACCATGAGCTGGGCCATCAAAAGCCAATACACGATAGCCCATCTTAAGCAATGGTGTAATATAATGTTCAAATTTGTAGGCGTAACTGGCATATCCATGCGCTATTAATACGGTTTGGTCATTCGGCTTATTGGGTAACCATTCAAATCCATGAATCTTAGTTTGATCCGTCAAAACCACAGTTCGCTTTATTGCATGGTGGAAAATAGCTGGGGCTTTTCGTTTTTTGTATTTAGGATAGGGGGTGCAAAAAAGTTCGAAAGCCATCCTGCCTGCGGTAGCTGGCGCCAATTTACTAATGGTCTTGAATTTTGTCCTTAAATATTGTAGGTAAATTCTTTCAGAAAAGCCAACTGTAGCCATATGTTTGCAATTTGAACGCAAAGATAGCCCACGCCATCTGCTCTCGCTTACTTTTTTTGTATTTCGACAAATAAAATGGGCATTGTGCTTTACCCATTGGCCCTTTAAAGCTATTTTTGCAAAAATAGTAACGACCATTTATGTATTCATTAAAAATCAATTTCGAACAAAAAGGTTTAGAAACAGTCACTCTTGAAAATGTAGCTCCCGATCAAAGTTTATTAGAAGTGCTTTTAGATGCGGGTATAGAATTACACCATAATTGTGGTGCAGTTTGTGCATGTAGTACTTGTCATTTATATGTTAAACAAGGGATGGAGCATTTAGCTGAATTGTCCGATAGGGAAGAAGATTTTATTGACCGAGCGTTAATTCCAAGGATTGAGTCAAGACTTGGTTGTCAATGCGAACTGAAAGCGGGAGCTGGTGTAATCGAAGTCACCTTACCAGACCAAACACAATTTTTAGGAGAATAATAAAAAAGATATATTAATAGTATGAATCAATTTGAGCCACCCATTCACTGGAATGACCACGAAGATATTGCCCAAAAATTATATGAAAAATTTGGGGATGATTTTACGGAGTCAAAAATTTACAGAGTTCGTTTCACCGATCTTTTAGAGTGGATTTTAACCTTGCCTCATTTTGAAGGTAAAAAAGAGGAGTCTAGCGAAGGTCATTTGGAGATGATTCAAAGTGCCTGGGTCTATGAATGGCGTGATAACCAAAAAAAATAATTGCTTTGTTAACTGCCTTAGAAAAAATAACCTGTTTCGTATTTGATGTGGATGGTGTTTTAACCAATGGCACATTAATTGTCATGCCTGATGGTTTGATGGTGCGCACCATGAATATAAAAGACGGTTATGCCATTCAATTGGCCATCAAAAAAGGCTACAAGGTTTGGATTATTTCTGGAGGTTATTCCGAAGAAGTACAAGATAGATTAGAAAAATTAGGAGTGGAAGAAGTACACATGAAAGTCAAAGACAAGAAAGAACTATTAGAAAGACTTTCCATGACAGAAAGCGTTTCCTTAGAATCTATTTTATACATGGGGGATGATATGCCAGATTTTGAAGCCATGGAGATTGCTGGTATTGCTGCTTGTCCTGCAGATGCCTGTTTTGATATTAAAAATATTTCAAGTTATAAAGCCCTTGCAAAAGGTGGAGAAGGATGTGCAAGAGAGGTGATTGAAAAAGTGCTTAAATTAAATGGCCATTGGGATGTAATGGACCATATTCAAGCTAAATAATCCTCCAGTGAAAAGCTTAATCCATTTTTTAAGATTAGTAAGATGGCCTAATTTATTTTTTATTTTACTAGCGGAATCGCTGTTCCATTTTTTTATCTACAAGCCACTTTATCCAGATTTGGCATTGACCGCTGATTATCCATTTTATTTTATTGTGGCAACGAGTATTTGTATTGCTGCGGCTGGGTACATTATCAATGATTATTTTGATGTGAATATTGACCAAGTCAATAAACCCAAAATGGTGGTGGTGGGCGCGCACATTAGTAGACGTTGGGTTATTTTTTGGCATTTAATTTTGAGTATGGGTGGCGTGTATATTTCATTGATCGCTTTTCCATTTCAACAATATATTCATGTTCATTTTTCTAATTTAGCGACCATCTTGATTTTGTGGTTCTATTCAACCAATTTCAAAAGAAATTTTTTAATAGGCAATGTGGTGATTGCAGTATTGACTGCATGGACCATTGGGGTGGTTTATTTTTCAAAATTTACTTTCATGCAATTGGTGCATCCTACGAATATGCTACCAACAGATTTGAAGCTGTTTAAGCTCATGTTATTGTATAGCAGTTTTGCCTTTATTTTAACTTTGATCAGAGAAGCATTAAAGGATATGGAAGACATGGACGGAGATGAAAAATTTGGTTGTAAAACGATGCCAATTGCATGGGGATTACAAACCACAAAAGTCTATGTGGCGGTTTGGCTTATGGTCCTTATTTTAGTCTTATTCATTATTCAATTGTACGCCATACCATTTGGATGGTGGATTCCAATCATTTACTGCATTGTTACCATCATTGCCCCACTCGTATATGTTTTATTTAATTTAAAGAATGCATTTTCTAGAGCCGATTTTAATCGATTGAGCAATTTGATAAAATTTGCGATGTTGATGGGTATTTTATCGATGGGCTTTTTTTATTTTCTGCTTTAATTTAACAAAATGAATGGATTTATTTTAGCATCACAGTCTCCCCGAAGAAAACAATTACTAGCATGGGCAGATATTGATTTTGATGTGATTGTGTCGGAGGCAGAAGAAGATTTTCCAGCAGAGATGGATGTCCAAGAAGTGCCAGTGTATATTGCACAAAAAAAAGCCATTGCTGTTCAGGAAAAAATCAAGGATGAATTGCCAATACATCAAGGCAAGTGGATCATTGCTGCTGATACCATTGTAGTATTAGAAAATGAAATCATTGGTAAGCCAACGGATAGGGCAGATGCGATTAACATATTGCAAAAACTATCTGGCAAAACACATCGCGTAATCACAGGGGTGTATTTGATCAATGATACCGAGTCAAGAAATTTTAGCGAAACCACATTGGTACATTTCCATCCACTAACATTGTCACAGATCGAATATTATGTCGATCAATATCAGCCTTATGACAAGGCGGGTGCTTATGGTATACAAGACTGGATAGGTGTGGTAGGCATTCAAGGTATCGAAGGTGATTTCTACAATGTCATGGGATTACCTGTGAGTAAGTTGCTGAGTTATCTTCCTACAACCACGAATAGGACTACAACCAAGTAAAACTAATATCCAATTCCATATCTGGGTGAAGGCTTCTTTCAACTGGACAACTCCTTCCAACTCTTTCAAGTATCTCCTTCGTCTTTTCATCTAAATTCAATGCAGGCATAGTTACGGCAATGATGATTTTGCCAATTCTTCTTGGCTCACTCATCATCACTTTCGTCACATCCACTTTAGCACCATCTATTTTGATATCCATGCTCTCTGCCTTGATACCCATGGTGGTAATTAAACAAGCACCCAATCCTGTAGCAATTAAATCGGTAGGAGAAAAACGTGCACCCTGACCCTTATTATCAGAAGGGGCATCTGTTTCAAAACTTGAACCGCTTTGAAGATGAAGACAGGTGGTTCTTAAATTAGCGTCATAAGTTACGGTTGCTGTCATATCTGTTGAATTGATGGTTTGTGATTTTGGTAAATTTACAACGAAAGGCTTAATTTAAGCACAAGTCTTGTATTTTTGCAACTGATAACAGAAAAGCATGCAAGAATTACCGATTGTACCAGCAGAACAACATATTAAGAAGCCCGATTGGTTGAGGGTTAAATTACCTATTGGAGAGAGTTACAAACACGTAAGAGGTTTAGTAGACAAACATAAATTACATACAATCTGTGAAAGTGGCAATTGCCCAAATATGGGGGAGTGTTGGGGGGAAGGAACTGCCACATTTATGATACTGGGTAATATCTGTACAAGGAGTTGTCAGTTCTGCGCAGTGGCAACAGGTAGACCAAAGCCAGTGGAATGGGACGAGCCTCAAAGAGTTGCAGAAGCGATTTTTTTAATGAAAGTGAAACATGCTGTTTTAACAAGTGTAGACAGAGATGAATTACCAGATGGTGGTTCTATTATATGGTCTAATACAATTAAGGCAATCAAAGCTTTAACACCAGATACGACATTGGAAACATTGATTCCAGACTTTAGAGGAATTAAAGAACAAATAGAAAGAATCATTGAAGCGGCTCCAGAAGTAGTGAGTCATAATATGGAAACAGTGGAGCGCAATACAAAACGTGTACGCGTTCAAGCAAAATATAGAAGAAGCTTAGAAGTGCTAGAGACCTTAAAGAAAGGGGGCATGCGCACAAAAACAGGTATCATGTTGGGTATTGGCGAAGAGAAAGACGAAGTGATACAAACTATGAAAGACTTAGTGGGTGTTGGGTGTGACGTGTTAACTATTGGTCAATATTTACAACCAACTAAGAAACATTTACCTGTTCAAAGATTCGTTCACCCAAATGAATTTGCTGAACTAAGAACCATTGGATATGAATTAGGCTTTGACTATGTAGAAAGTGGGCCATTGGTAAGATCGTCATACCATTCAGAAAAGCACGTTATTCAAGGCTGGGGTAGAAATAAATATTTAGAAGAATTAGCAGCTACTCCCACATAAGTGCGGAAGCGCCAAGAATGGCTGCATCAGATTCTTTTAAATGACTAATTAATATTTTTACTTTATTCTGGAAGATCTCAATTAAATTGGCTTCCATCGTATCCCTTGTTGGTTTTAAAATAAGGTCTCCTGCTTTAGTCAATCCACCAAATAAGATAATAGCTTCTGGATTCGAGAACATAACAAAATTGGCTAAAGCAATGCCCAATATTTTTCCAGTAAATTCAAAAACTTCTTTCGCAACTTCATCCCCTTTAATGGCTGCTTCATATACATCCTTAGAAGTAATCTCGTCTATATTAATTGTTCTCAAAACACTAGGTCTATCTGATTGACTTAAAATTTCTTTTGCAGATTCAGAAACACCTGTTGCAGACGTGTAACTTTCTAGCGAACCAAGTTGATCTGTACCTGAATGTTTTCTTCCATTGGGAATGATTACAGTGTGGCCAAGTTCACCTGCAAATCCATCATGACCATAAATCAATTGTCCATTAGCAACAATACCACTTCCGACACCCGTCCCTAAGGTAATCATGATAAAATCTTTCATTCCTTTTGCTGCGCCGTACATCATTTCACCCACCGCTGCAGCGTTAGCATCATTGGTTAATTTTACTGGGATTTTAAATTTATCCTGCATCATTTTTGCAAATGGAATAATGCCTTTCCATGGAAGGTTAGGGGCATATTCGATCGTGCCAGTATAGATATTGCCATTGGGCGCGCCAACACCAATTCCTCTGATGCGACCAAATCCACCTACTTTCTCTATCATTGCTGATAAATGTTCATGCAATTCGTCGATGAAAGTGTCAACTTGAAGATGCTTTTTCGTAGACATCTCACTAGAGAATAAGACATTACCATCTTTGTCTACAATTCCAAATTTTGTACCTGTTCCGCCGATATCGACGCCTACAACATATGATTCCATAAATATTTTTTTAAAATTTAGTGTCCACCACTTGTTTCAGTTTCTTCGTAATTGATGCCTTGCTTTTTCAATATGCTTTTCACTGCAATTGCAAAAAATACTAAATAAGCAAAACATATTGCTGCTACCCAGAAAGAATTATGAATACCATAACCCGGTTGATCTAAATGAGACGATTGTAAGTAGTCTGCAATTTTACCTTGAATAGGAGGGATGATACCACCACCTAAAATCATCATGATTAAAAAAGCAGATCCTTGCGGTGTATACTTTCCTAAGCCTGCTACAGATAATGAAAAGATAGAAGGCCACATAATAGAGCAAGCCAATCCACCTGTTAAAAATGCGTAAGTCGCAACTGTACCTTTTGTAAAAATTCCTAACACCATTGCAATCACACCCACTAAACTAAAAATCAATAATGTTTTAGCAGGTTTGTTTTGACTTAAGTAAAATGCAATGATTTGTATAAATACACAAATGATATACCAATACAAAGGACTCATATCATATTGTGCAACACTGTTCAAAGCAATTACAATACCAAATGCAATAATTGGTACAATGAAAGTTAAATATTGTTGTGTTTTCTTTTTAAAATCAAATGCACTAATCGCACCTGCCCAACGACCAATCATCATACTTCCCCAATACATAGAAACATAGGGTGCAATTTCTGAAGACGATACACTTCCAAAATCAGCTTGTCTTAATAATTCTCCTAAGTTGGATCCAATGGCAACCTCTACGCCAACATATACAAAGATGGCCAACATGCCTAATACCAGTTGAGGGTACTTCATCGCGCCCCATCCTTTTTCATTTTTTTGTGCTGTAAAATTAGCGGCTAATAAACCAACCACTACAGTTGCTAAAGCACCAAAAAGCCACTTTAATCTAAAAGTTTCTAAATCATGACGGCCCATATCTGTTAAACTTGCTGGGTCAATTTTATAACTATTAAAAATGGGTACGAACATCGCAATCAAAACACCTGTCATGATCACCAATAAAGACAATGCTTTTCCTGCTGGTTCCATCGTTTCATTTGAAATACCAGAAGGCACTTTTTTAGAAAAATGAAATAGTGCAGCAGCTGCTATAAATAAACCACCAACCGCAGTATATAAAATAATGACTTTATCTAAACTAAGTTGTTTGATTTGTTCGTCTGTAATGGCAGCTGCAGATCCAAATAAGGCAAGTGCAACTACAATTGGCCCAATGGATGTTCCAAATGAGTTAATACCACCACCTAGGCTTACACGACTAGTTCCAGTGGATGGATCTCCTAAGGCAATAGCAAAAGGCTGTGCTGCGGTTTGTTGTAAAGAGAATCCAAGTGCTACGATAAATAAACCAACCAACATGCCAGTGAAAGTATTGGCATTGACCGCAACAATCATTGCCGCTGCGCCAATAGCTGAAAATAATAACCCATATACAATGCTTTTTTTGTAGCCCCATTTACTCACAAGGTCCTTACCGCCTAAAGCACCATAAGCGAAAAGGCCAAGTGCACCTATATAATAAGCTAGATAAAACGCAAAATCAATCAATTGACTTTGAAATTGATCTAGTGCAAAATAGTTTTTACAAAATGGAATAAAGACACTGTTTCCAGCTGCAATAAATCCCCAGAAAAAGAAAACCACAATTAGGGTAGTAAGGGCCCCAGTATTAGTTGGTTGTTTTGTTTGGCTCATAGCATTCGTTTGTTTAATCAATCCCCAAAATACTCATTTTTATTTAATCCTTCCCTATAAAAAATGGATAATTGTAGCTAGTATTTAGTAAATTGAAAACAATTTTAAATACTAACTATGAGCACAGCATATACTGGTGAAAAAGTAAGGATGAGTTTCTGGCAAATTTGGAACATGTGTTTTGGATTTTTTGGTATCCAATTTGGATGGAGTTTGCAAATGGGCAATATGAGTGCGATTTATGAATTTTTGGGTGCATCTCCAGATGAAATTCCAGGATTATGGTTAGCAGCTCCAATGACTGGTCTAATTATACAGCCCATTGTAGGCTATCTAAGTGATAGAACTTGGCATCCTAAATTAGGAAGACGTCGTCCGTTTTTTTTAATTGGTGCTATTTTAAGTTCGGCATTATTATTTGTGATGCCCAATTCTCCAACGGTATGGATGGCAGCAGGAGTATTGTGGATTTTAGATTCAAGCATCAATATTACGATGGAACCATTCAGGGCTTTTGTAGCGGATAATTTAAATGAAAAACAACGTTCATTTGGTTTTGCCATGCAGAGTATGTTTATAGGATTGGCTTCTTTCATCGCAGGGTATTTACCTCAACTATTAGCGAATTGGTTTAATGTCTCTAGAGATAAAATCAATGGGTCCATACCACAGAATATTTTAATGTCTTTTTATATTGGTGGTGCAGTCTTCTTTGTGTCCGTTTTATATACGATCATTACGAGTAAAGAATATCCTCCTTCTAATCCCTCAAAAACAAGTGACAACTCAACACCTCAATTAGGTTTATTTCAAGAAATTGTAGATTCTATTAAGCATATGCCTATACAGATGAAAAGATTGGCATTGGTTAATTTCATCACCTGGCCCGGTTTGTTTTTGATGTGGTTTTATTATAGTACAGGTGTTGCAACTCAAATATTTCATGGTGACCCAACAACCAATAGCGAAGTCTTTACTTTGGGATTAGAACATGCCAACACCACATCTGCCATCTTGAATTTAGTGACTTTTGGCTTTTCGTTTACACTACCTTTTTGGGTGAGTCGTATTGGTAAAAAGTATACCCATACACTTTGTTTATTGGTTGGAGGCATGGGCCTGGTTTCGGTTTATTTTGTGGACCAGCCTAATCTTTTATATGTAAGTATGGGCTTGGTTGGTATTGCATGGGCGTCTATTTTATCTATGCCTTATTCCATGTTATCTGGTTATATACCAGAACATAAAATGGGGATGTATATGGGCATCTTTAATTTCTTTATCGTATTGCCCGAAATCATTGCTTCTTTATTTTTCGGTAAAATCATGTCATCCTATTTAAACAATGATCGACTAATGGCTGTGCTAATTGGCGGTTGCTTATTAATTACGGCAGGCTTGGTCTGTGCATTTATCATCAAAGAAGACCAAACGCATGATGCGTAGTTTTTTTGCAGACATTAATTTAAAAGTATTTAACGTTCAACCAGTAGAAATTATGAAAAGAGCATTCTATGTTCCTGTTTTTGCCATTCTTGGATTCTTGTTATTGTCTATACAGTCAAATGCAACCGAAGCCTATCCAAGTAATTGGTTTGTCAATATGAAGTACAACAAAGTACAAGTCTTATTAAGATCGGCAGATGCAGATTTTAGCAAGGCAACCATTGCAATCAACTATCCCGGTGTGAAAGTCCAAAAAATACATCATTTTGAAAATGGACATTATATCGCAGTGGATATAGAAATTGGCGCTACAGCAAAACCTGGCAATGTTGATTTTAAAATTACCACTAGCGGGAAGACAAATCATTTTATATGGCCATTACTTTCTAGAAGAAAAAATAGAGGCATTGACTTTGCACAGGGCTTAACTGCTGCAGACTTAATTTATTTTTTAATGCCTGATCGTTTTAGTAATGGGGATTCAACGAATGATAAAATCCCAGGATTAAAAGACCAATCTTTAAACAGGTCAGAGATTTTTTTAAGACACGGGGGCGATTTGCAAGGTGTGGCCAATCATTTGGATTATATGCAAAAGCTTGGTGTAACTTCTTTATGGATGACACCTGTGGTAGAAAATAATATGCCTGACAGAACTGAACACGGATATGCTGCAACCAATAACTATAAAACAGAAACCAGATTTGGCGGCGACAAAGCTTATTTAGCTTTAAGCGATAGTTTGCATAAAAGAGGGATGAAATTAATACAAGATATTGTCTACAATCATTTTGGTAGGTTTCATTTTTTAGTTCAAGATGCGCCGGACAAAAATTGGTTGCACCAATGGCCTACGTATACGCAAACCCATTATAGAGAACAAGCAATTTTTGATCCTTACCACTCGGCGGCAGATGCTAAACGTATGATTGATGGCTGGTTTACGACTGAGATGCCAGATATCAATCATGAGCACCCAATGGTCGAAAAATATTTAACACAAAACGCCATTTGGTCGGTAGAAACATTTGGGGTGGACGCATTTAGAGTAGACACTTATAAGTATTGTAATGTAGATGTCATGAATCGTTTAAATAAGGCTTTATTAGACGAGTATCCTAAAATATTTACATTCGGAGAATGTTGGGTGGATGGGGTTGCATCACAAGCCTACTATGTAGAAAATAATTACAATCTCCCTTTTAAAAGTAATTTAAAATCCACTTCAGATTTTAGTTTATTATTTGGTGGCATCCTTCCAGCTTTAAACGAGCCCAATGGTTGGTCTACTGGGATCATTAAATTATACAATACTTTGTCGGCTGATTTTTTATATAAACAAGCCAATAATAATGTCACATTTTTAGACAATCATGACATGACAAGAATCCATTCTTCCTTGGGAGAAAGTATTGCTAAAACTAAAATGGCCTATGCTTGGCTGTATACTTGTAGAGGTATTCCACAATTGTATTATGGCTCTGAAATCTTAATGAAAGGCATTTCGAATCCAGATGGTTGGGTAAGACTTGATTTTCCAGGTGGATGGGATGGTGACAAAAAAAATGCATTCACAGAAACTGGATTATCAAATGATGAAGCAGATTTTTTACATTATGTGCAAGCACTTGGCGCGTATCGTACAAAATCATCCGCACTAAAAACAGGCAATATGATGCAGTATATTCCTGAAGATGGCTTGTATGTTTATTTTAGGTATGACAATAAACAATCTGTGATGATTGTAATGAATACAGATACGAAGACTAGAAATGTGAACATGTCCAATTATGCAGAAAGAACAAGCGCCTATAAAGGTGGAAAGGAAATTATTTCAGGAAATCAAATAGGTGCTACCTTTTCAATGCCTGCAATGAGTATGCAAGTGATTGAATTAATTAAATAACCATGTCAAAATACGAAGCAATACATTTTGTAGATACTGCGCAAGCGGTTTGGAATTATTCGCTCTTTACAGACGATGATGTCCATGCTTTTCAAAATGGTACTCATTCTACGTTATACCGATTATTTGGAAATAAACAGATTGAAGTATTGGGCGTGCAGGGCACTTATTTTAGTGTATGGGCTCCAAATGCGACTGCCGTATTTGTTACTGGCAATTTTAATGATTGGAACAATGAGGCACATCCTTTAAAAGTGAGATTAGAAGCCTCGGGCATCTGGGAGGGATTTATCCCAAATGTCGGACAAGGGGAAGTGTATAAATACCATATTCATGGCTATAAGGGTGTAAAATTAGATAAGGGTGATCCTTATGCGCATTATTGGGAATTAAGGCCAGAAACCGCATCCATTACTTGGCAAACGGCCTATCAGTGGAAGGATCAACAATGGATGGAAGATAGAAAGATTAAAAATCGAACAGACCAACCCTATTCGGTGTACGAAGTGCATTTAGCTAGTTGGATGCGACCAGATAAAAACAATTCCGACAGTTACAACAGCTATATTCAACTAATCGACTTATTGGTTCCTTATGTCAAGGAGATGGGCTTCACGCATGTCGAATTCATGCCTGTGATGGAACATCCATTTGATGGAAGTTGGGGGTATCAGGGGGCAGGTTTTTTTGCGCCCACTTCTAGATTTGGGAATCCGCAGGAATTTGCTGCCTTAGTAGATGCTTTTCATCAAGCAAGCATTGGTGTCATTTTGGACTGGGTGCCATCGCATTTTCCATATGATAGTCATGGTTTATTTATGTTTGATGGCGCCAATACCTATGAATATGCAGACATGCGAAAAGGATATCATCCCGACTGGAATTCTTATATTTTTAATTATAAAAGAGGTGAAGTAAAATCCTTCTTAATTAGCAGTGCTAAATTTTGGTGTGATCAATTTCATATTGATGGCCTGAGAGTAGATGCTGTAAGTTCTATGTTGAGATTGGATTATAGCAGAACAGAAGGTCAATGGGAACCGAACGAATTTGGCGGGAACGGCAATATAGAAGCGATTGAGTTTATTAAAGATTTAAACATCACTTTATATAGAGACTTCCCAGCTATTCAAACCATTGCAGAAGAAGCCTCAGATTGGCCGGGCATAAGTCAGCCGGTATTTATGGATGGATTGGGTTTTGGAATGAAATGGATGATGGGATGGATGCACGATACATTGGACTATTTTAAATTAGATCCCATCATGCGATCTGGAGCGCAGGATAAATTTAGTTTTTCCATGATGTATTATTATGATGAACATTTTATGTTGCCTTTAAGTCATGACGAAGTCGTGCATGGGAAAAGCCCCATGTTGTATAAAATGCCAGGCGACGCATGGCAAAAATTTGCGAACCTTAGATTACTGTATGCCTATATGTTTTTACACCCAGGTGCGAAATTAATGTTCATGGGAAATGAATTTGCAGCAACGAAGGAATGGGACTTTCAGTCAGAATTACAGTGGAACTTATTGCAATACCCAAATCATAGTGGCATGAAATATTGTGTGCAGCAATTAAATGCATTGTATAAAACACACCCGGCATTGTATGAGCTACAATATGAAGCAAGCGGATTTGAATGGGTAGAATTGAATCAACGTCAAGAGGGTATCATTGCTTTTAAACGAAACGGGAAGGACCCTGAACAAGCTATTTTAGTGGTCTTTAATATGACGCCTGTGCCAAGGCATCAATTCCCAATCCAGGTGCAAGGAAAAACCATTTGGAAGGAAATCTTTAATAGTGATGATCAAGCCTTTTGGGGATCGGGGAATGTAAATAATCAAAATGTTCCATGCGCATTATTGGATGGCACAAATCAATTAATGGAAATACATCTAGAATTACCTCCATTAGCAGCAGTCGTATTGAAATAAGTCACATTTTTTTGCAAGTTTTGCACATTGTGGAAAACCGAGCTTAAGTTAACAATTAGTTTAAATAAGGGTTGGAACTTTGTTTCATAATCAAACCCTATGTTATGAAAACATGTAACAAAGCTTTAATGTATGATGCAGTATCTGAAATGATTCAATTACATGCATTTGATCATTTATTAGATGCTGAGTTGGCTAATTTCAAAAATGTATTAAATCAATGGGTCGCAGATGAAAATGATTTTACTTTAAATGACAAACTATTTGTTTTTCTAAATAAAGTAAACTTTTTCGTAGAAAATATTTCTCCTGCCGCCATTCAGTTATGGTTTTATGCGTTGTCTTATAATAATTTCTCCTTATTGAATGTAGGAAGTGAATTACAAGACAACAATATTGAGTTGACCTTTTAAAATGGATGGGTTTCAAGTATAAAAAAAGCCACTCAAATTTGAGTGGCTTTTTTTATAAGATTTTCTATAGTTTAGAATAATCCACCTTTTTTCAAAGTTGTTTTTCCTTCACCAATTTTGAAACCATTGTTGTATACCTCTACTAAGTATTCGCCTTCAACAAACTTAGCACTTTGTTTTACATCATAGCTAATTGGCAATACGGCATTTTGAACGTATTGTACTGCAATTTTATTTGAGTAAGCTTTAGTGCCATCTTCTCTAGTATTGATTTTACCACCTTCTGTAAAGCTTACACCATTTGGTGCAGTGATACAAACGTATAAATCTTGTGCACCAGATGGAGTGATTTTATTTTTATCAATTTGGAAAGACAAACGAATGGTGTTCGCACGCTTTGCTGATTTAGTCACTTTTTCTGTTCCATCATCTTTTACTCTTACAGCTTGAATACTGAAAGTAGATGCATGTAAAGTAGATCCGATGTCTTGTAATCTTTCTTTTTCCTTTGTAGTTGAAGTTAAATTCGTATTTAGGTTGGTATTTTCAGTAGATAATACTTCATTCTTTACTGTCAATACTTTGTTTTCTTCTTGCGCTTTTGCTAAATCAGTGAATAATCCAGTCACTTTTACGTTTAGTTCAGCGATCATTGCTTTCGCTTCTACTAATTCCTTATCTGTTGCATTCTTTTTTTGTAAAAGGGTGCTGATATTAGATTTTAATTGTTGGATATCTTTTGACTTAGACAATAAATCACCTTGTAATGTGGTGTTTTGCTGTGTCAATGAATCTGCTTTTGCAGAAACTGCAATAAAATCTGCTTGGATAGCATTCTTAGCGCTATCTAAGTTATTTACTTGCGTTGTGTAGTTGGTGATAATTTCAGTCTTAGAAGAACTAAAGTAGATCCAAGAACCTATTAGGGCAATCGCTAATACAACAATTATGATCTTACCTCCGTTACCTGAATTTTCGTTGCTCATATTAAAATGTGTTTATTTATTTTGTAAAGATATAAAAAAAACGCCATTCCTGTATATCTTTGGGGATGCCTATTTCCAAAATATTATCCAATTGGAAAAATAACGTCTTCGACGCCGTCTATTGGCTGGAAGGGGAAGAGTCGTTTTATATAGATCAGTTAGTGCAGTATGCAGAACACAAGTTATTACCTGAGGCAGACCAAGCCTTTAATTTGACGGTTTTTTATGGCAAAGATGCCGATTGGGCCGAGGTGGTCAATGCATGTAAACGTTATCCCGTTTTTGCAGAAAAGCAAGTTGTCATTTTAAAAGAGGCTCAACACATGAATTCAATTGAGAAATTGGTTTCTTATATTGAAAATCCCTTATCATCTACGATCTTAATTGTAGCCCATAAAGACAAAAATGTAGATGGGCGTTCTGCCTTGGCAAAATTACTTAAAACAAAGGCGGTAGTGCTAAGTACCAAGAAGATGTATGACAATAAATTGCCTGATTGGGTCAATCAATGGGTGGCAGACAATGGGTATCAAATTAGCCCTAAAGCGGTTCAGATCATTGTGGATCATATTGGGAATGATTTAAGCAGGATCAAAAATGAGCTAGAAAAATTAATAGTGAATTTAGGAGATCGAAAAAAAATCACCGAAGACGATATCGAAAAATATATTGGAATTAATAAAGAATTTAATGCCTTTGAATTTCAGGACGCGATTGCACATAAAAAATTCTCAAAAGCGATTCAGATGATTCAATATTTCGAATCCAATCAAAAAGCAGCGCCCATTCAATTGATCTTGCCAACACTTTATGGTTTTTTTAGTAAACTATATGCGGTTTACGGGCTAGGAACCAACGACGAAAAAAGAATCATGGCCGAAGTAGGTTTGAATTTCTTTTCTATCAAAACTACGATGGCGGCTACTAGGCATTATAATCCTGGAAAAGTGGAACAGATACTATTGTTGATTCATGAATACAATCTTCGGGTAATAGGCATCAATGATGCAAGCAATACGGATGCAGATTTATTAAAGGAATTGGTAGTGAAAATAATGTCTTAATCTAAAATACATTCATCTAATTACACTTCGTAATTAGCTAAGATCGCTGAAGCTGTTATTTTGTCTTGATGCAGTTGATTTTTCAAAGCATCTAATCCATCGAATTTAACTTCTCCTCTAATAAATTCATAGACTAGTACAGTTATATATTGTTCGTAAATGTCTTGGTCAAAATTAAATATATTGACCTCAATCACTTTCTTTTGTCCGTCTACAGTGGGGCGTATTCCAATATTCATCATGCCATCCACAATTGCTTGATTGGTACAATCACCCTTTACTTTCACAGCATAGACACCATTTGCTGGGATCAATTTCTCTTCGTCATTGATATGTAAATTAGCAGTAGGGTACCCAATGGTTCTGCCCAATTGATTTCCTCTAACAACAAATCCTTCAAAGAAATAGGCATATCCTAGTAAATCATTTGCCTTTTTTATTTGTTGTTCTGAGATATAATTTCTGATTAAGGTAGAGCTAATTATTTCATTATGCACCAGTTGCTCGTTGATTTCTTCTACTTTAAAATTCAAGCTTGTACCCATGGCTTTTAACAATTCAATGTTGCCATTTCTACCTTTTCCAAAATGATGGTCATAGCCCACAATAACAGTATTAGGCTTGAAATATTGGTATAAAAAATCTTCAACATACTGCTCTGCAGATAAATTAGAGAATTTGTAATCAAAATTGATGATCACTAGATGATCTATTCCCGCTGCCTCTAACAGTTGAATCCTTTCTTTAATATTACTCAATTGCTTGATTTCTCCAGGCACAGAAGAGATGACCTTTCTAGGATGTGGATGGAAAGTAATGATGATGGTTTCCCCCTGTACTTTTTGTGCCAACTGCTTCATCCTTTGAATGATTTGTTGGTGTCCTTTATGTACGCCATCAAAAGCGCCCATTGTCACAATGGCGTCTTTAAATTGGGGTAGGGAAGTTAAATCTTGGTGAACCTTCATCTTTATCTTGTAAATAGGGTACAAATGTAAAACAATTGTACCTTTGTTGTAAAATCAATTTATAGCCATGTCATTGTATGCTCAGCGCGGCGTATCCGCTCAAAAAGAAGAAGTTCATGCCGCCATTCAGGATTTAGATCAAGGCTTATATGCAAACGCTTTTTGTAAATTATATGCGGATTTTTTAGGAGGCAGTCAAGACCACATTAATATCATGCATGCAGATGGGGCAGGCACTAAAAGTATTTTAGCTTATTTATATTGGAAAGAAACTGGCGATGCATCTGTTTGGAAAGGCATTGCGCAAGATGCAATTGCAATGAATTTAGATGACTTATTGTGCGTAGGCATCTATGATCAAATTTTATTTTCATCCACCATTGATCGTAATAAACTATTAATTACCGGAGAAGTGATAAGTCAGGTGATCAATGGTACTCAAGATTTTTTCAATACACTTAAAACATTTGGAGTTGAAATTGCATTCTTGGGCGGAGAAACTGCAGATGTGGGTGATGTGGTAAGAACCATTGCGGTGAACGGAACCATGACTGCAAGATGGCCAAAATCAAAGTTAATCACTAACGACTTAATTGCACCAGGACAAGTGATTGTTGGTTTCTCAAGTGCTGGAAAAGCGAATTACGAGACTGAATACAATAGTGGATTAGGAAGCAATGGGTTAACCAGTGCAAGACACGATGTTTTATCACATCATTATGCCACTGCTTTCCCAGAATCTTTTGAACCAACTTTAAAGGATGAAGTGGTTTACTTAGGAAAAAATAGGATGACGGATATGCTTGCGATTGAAGGGTTTGGCGAGATCAGTGTTGGTAAATTACTATTGAGTCCTACTCGTACTTATGCACCACTTGTCAAAGCTATTTTGACTGAACATTTTGACGCAGTCAAAGGCATGATCCATTGCAGCGGCGGTGGTCAAACAAAGTGCATGAAATATTTACCAGGCAATATGCGTATCGTAAAAAATAATTTATTTGACGCGCCACCCATCTTCAAATTGATACAAGCCAATTCTAGAGCGAATACAAAAGAGATGTACCAAGTATTTAATATGGGCCATCGTTTAGAAATTTTCACAGATACTGCATCTGCTGACACCTTAATTACAATCGCAAAAGGATTAGGGATAGATGCGCAAGTGGTGGGCTTTGTGGAAGCCTCGGATAAAAAGGAGTTGGTTTTAGAAGGAAGTTTTGGAAAGGAAGTATTTAGCTATTAATTTTAATCTATTAACACAAACCATATGAGTGAAATTGTTGTACAAATTGAGCATGCAAATATTTACCAAAGTGGTAGCCTTATTTTGCAAGATGTCAACTTGAACGTGCAAAAAGGTGAATTCGTCTACCTTGTTGGAAAAACAGGCACAGGTAAAAGTAGCTTATTGAAAACCTTATATGGCGAATTGACTTTGACGGAAGGTGTTGGAAATGTGGTTGGATTTAATTTAAAAGAGATGGACTGGAAAAAATTGCCTTTTTTAAGGAGAAACTTAGGAGTGGTTTTCCAAGATTTCCAATTATTATCAGACCGAAACGTCAACGAGAACCTAAGTTTTGTACTTAAAGCCACTGGATGGCAGGATGAGCAGTTGATTCAACAAAAAGTGGATGATGTGTTGAATAAAGTAGGGCTTCAAAATAAGGGCTTCAAAATGACCTACGAAATGAGTGGTGGGGAGCAACAAAGAGTGGATATTGCTCGTGCGATGTTAAACTCACCAAAAATGATCCTTGCAGACGAGCCAACTGGAAGTTTAGACCCTGAAACCAGTGATGAAATTATGCAGTTATTGTTCCAAATAGCCAAAGAAGATGGCACGGCAATCATCATGGCAACCCATGATTATATGGTGGTAAATAAGTTCCCAGCACGCACCCTGACTACAGAGGGAGGTCGCCTTGTTGAAAAGGGGTAGATTTTGTCCACATTTCAATCTAAATAGACCCATCCCCCTTGACTTTTTGACTGATTTTTCTTATGTTCGCAGACAATTTAAAGCGTTACAAAAGTGAGATTAAAGTCATTAGAAATCAAGGGGTTCAAGAGTTTTGCTGATAAAACCATAATCAGTTTTGACGAGGGTATAACAGGTATTATTGGACCGAATGGTTGTGGTAAAAGTAATATCATCGATAGTATTAGATGGGTGATTGGAGAATCTAAGATTTCTGCACTTAGATCTGAGAATTTAGATTCATTGGTTTTCAATGGTTCTAAGACTAGAAATTCAAGTAGCATGGCGGAAGTGAGTTTGACTTTCGAGAATACAAAAAATTTATTACCTACAGAGTTTAGCACCATTACGGTGACACGTCGTTATTATAAGAATGGTGAGAGTGAATACCGTTTGAATGATGTGTCTTGTCGTTTAAAAGACATCCATAATTTATTTATGGATACAGGTGTGAGTACCGATAGTTATGCCATTATTGAATTAGGTATGGTGGATGACATTATCAAGGATAAGGATAACAGTCGTCGTAAAATGTTAGAGCAAGCTGCAGGTATTACCATCTACAAAACAAGAAAAAAAGAAGCGAAGAATAAATTAGATGCGACAGAGCAAGACTTAGCGCGTATAGAGGATTTATTGTTTGAAATCAACAATCAATTAAAGACTTTAGAAAATCAAGCAAAGAAAGCAGAGAAGTATTTTGAGATTAAAAAAGATTACAAGGAAACAGCGATTGAATTAGCCATTGCGTCATTGGAAGGCTTCAATTTAACCTATAAGGAATTAACAGAGCAACAAGAAACCGAAACGGATAAGAAATTCCAATTAGAAGCAGCCATCGCATTAGAAGAAGCAGCACTTGAACAAGAGCGAGTGGTGTTCATTGAGAAAGAAAAGGGCTTGCAAAGCATGCAACATGAGTTCAACGATATGTTGCAGCATCTGAGAGTAAAAGAAAATGATAAAAGTTTAGCTGCGCAACGTTTAGATTATTTAAATGACAAAGAAAAAGGTTTACAAGAATTCTTAGAGCGTGCCGAAGGTCAATTAAAAACGATTGGAGATTCTATAGAGTATACCAAATTACAAGTGATTGAGGAAGAAAAAAATTACCATGATTTTAAAAATAGGGTAGATCAATCGCATATTGAATTAACCAATAAGCGTGCACAATTCGATGACCAACGTGGTGTATTGGACGGATTGCGTCAACAATTTGGTCAAATACAAAGAAATCAATTTGAGGCAGAGAAAAAAGTGGCCGTATCGGATACCTCGATTCAAAATATTCAAAGAAGCCAGCACCAATTAGATGAGGAGCAATTGCATAGAGCTGAACAAGTAGCAGCATTGACAATTCAATTAGCAACTAAAGAATCAGAATTGGCTTCAAGCAAAGCTCATTTAGCTGAATTACTAGCGCAAAACGAAAAGGCAAAGTCTAGTATTTTTGAAACCCAAGAAGAACTTGAGCAATTAAGATCAAAATTAGCTGAACAAGCTAGGATTTTAGATGCTAAGAAGAACGAATACGACTTATTAAAAAGCTTAGTAGACTCAATGGATGGTTATCCTGAGAGTGTTAAGTTTTTACATAAGAATACTGGCTGGAACCACAATGCACCAATCCTTTCTGATATTTTATATGTTCAAGAGGCTTACCGTACTGCAGTTGAAAATGTATTAGAACCTTATTTAAATTATTACGTAGTGAATGATTTAAAGGAAGGGATGCAAGCGGTGCAGTTATTGGATGATAACAAAAAAGGCAAGGCAAACTTCTTTTTATTAGATCAATTAAGTGGCGCCAAGGCAGAAGCCGCTCCATCCAATACCATTGCAGCATTATCTGTGATTGAAATTGATCCAAAATATGCAGCCCTAGCCAATCATTTATTAGGGAATGTATTTATTGCTGAAAATGAAGCTGCTTTAGAAGCCGCTACTTCAGGCATGATTTTAGAGAAGACTGGAAAATATGTAAAAGGTAAGTATACTTTAACAGGAGGTAGCGTTGGATTATTTGAAGGCAAGAAAATTGGCCGTGCAAAGAATTTAGAAAAACTATTGGAAGACATTCAATCACAAGAAACGGTGGTGAATGAGTTGAAATCTCAAATTCAAGTGAAGCACGAGTCGGTTTTACAGTATAATGAATTGTTGAAAGAGCAAGAAATTAGAACGACAGAACAAAATGTGAATCATTTAATCAATGATGTTTTTGCTAATAAGAACAGATTAGAAAACTTACATTCTGCACAAGTTGCTGCAGTGGCTAAGTTGGCAGAATTAGCAGAAAAAATTGCACAAGAACATGCTTTAATTGGAGATACAAGAACACAATTGACTGAATTGAATGCTTCATTACAGGCGACTCAAGCTCAATTAGAAGACATTGAATTGGCATATCAAGCTGCTGAACAAGCTTATCATTTAGCTTCGGGAGAATTCAATGAGATGAACTTGCAGTTGACTAAGCAGCAAAGTAAAATTGAGGCTTTACAACAAGAGGTGATCTTTAAGGACAATCAATTAAATGACTTACATACTCAAATTCAATCCAATACAACTCAATTGACAGAAGCATCTTCTGCCATTGTAGAAAGCAATACTGAAATAGCATCTATTGATACTGCTTTGGTTGAACTATTGAGAAATAAAGAAGCAGAGGAGTTGAAATTGAACGAAGCAGATCAAGCTTACTATTCACTCAGAACCGCCCTACAAGAAAAAGAAAGTACTTTAAGACTTCAGGTAAAGTCTAAGGAATTAATGGATCAGCTGATCAATGAGATTAAGGATAAATTAAATAATTTAAAACTACAATTGGCGGGAACGAAGGAAAGATTAAGTGTAGAGTTTAAAGTGGAATTAGAAGAAATTTTAGATCTAGGAAGACAAACTGAAGCGACTCTTGAAGAACTTCAAGCAGATGTAGAGAAGATGAAGAAGCGTTTAGAGAATATGGGTGAAGTGAATCCAACAGCAATTGAGGCTTATACCGAAATGAAAAAACGTTATGATTTTATCTTAGAACAAAAGAACGACTTAGTAACCGCGAAGGAGAGTTTGTTATTGACCATACAAGAAGTAGAGGCAACAGCCAATCAAGCTTTCTTAGAAACATACAATACAGCTAGAGAGAATTTCCAAAAAGTTTTCAAAGCATTGTTTACCGAAGAAGATTCTTGTGACTTAATATTAGTAGATCCTACGAACCTTTCAGAAACTGCAGTGGAGATTGTGGCAAAGCCTAAAGGCAAGCGTCCATCTTCTATCACACAGTTGAGTGGAGGAGAACGTACATTAACTGCCACAGCGATGTTGTTTGCCATTTACTTAATTAAGCCAGCACCATTCTGTATCTTGGATGAGGTAGATGCGCCATTGGATGATGCCAACGTTGGTAAGTTCACGCAAATGATTCAGAAGTTTTCTGATAAATCACAATTCATTATTGTAACACACAATAAACAAACGATGAGTGCAGTAGATGTAATTTATGGTGTGACCATGCAAGAGCCGGGTGTGAGTAAATTAGTGCCTGTAGATTTCAGGAGTTTAACAGCTTAATTCAAATTGCAGTAATGCAAATCATATAGCTTTAGCGTCCTCGTTAGTAATTTCGGGGGCGCTAATTAATTTAATAGAAACCCTTGATAAAATCAGTACTCATATTATTCATTGCTTGCTTCGTGACCTATCTGCCTTTCAGCAGAACACCGGACTACTTTGATAGTGATATCACACCAGCATTGATTGAAGCTAAAAATGATAGCGTCTTTGCTGTATTTCAAGAATCAGGGAAGCAATATCAAGTGGCATTGGATCCATCTACCTACCAATCAAAAATTGGTTCTAGAATTGAAATTAGATATGAACTAAGTGCGCCTCAAGATGCGAAAATCAATCAAGTAATAGGGTATTGGTTGGAGCCTAAAGAAGTAATTGGCGCTTTTTGCATTTTGATTGTCTTGCTCATTGCTGCATACGCCACAACCCATCGTCCAGATGCTGCTTCTTTAAAAGAGCAGATAGAGTTTAAAAAAGAAGACACAGGAAAATATGTGTAAGAAAAACTACGGAAAGTATTACTAATGCATATCCATTTATAAACAATTTAGAAAAAATACTGGAATCCTCGCCTCTTGTCTCACAAGTTCGAACGATCGGCGAGCATTAGTATTTCTTTCTAAATTTCTTTTTAGGAGTAAGTAATTAGAATTAATACTATTCCGTAGCGATCGTTCGAGCAAAGCGAGCGAGAGCCAAGGGATAGGTATTTATTCTAATTTAATAATACAAATGATTATTTAGCAAGGATGCGCTTGATGTCTTTGTCGATATCGCGGTTCTTGATGGTTTCGCGTTTGTCGTATTCTTTTTTACCACGGCCAATTCCAATCTCCATTTTGGCATAATGCTTTTCATTAAAAAAAATGCGAAGTGGCACAATGGTAAATCCTTTTTCTTTGGTTTGTGCTTCTATCTTTTTTAGTTCTCTAGCTGTTAACAATAATTTTCGATCGTGAACTTCGATATGGTTATTCTTATTGCCATGAGAGTAGGCATTGATAAATAAAGACCTAACCCAAAGTTCGCCTTTATCAAAAAAACAGAAAGAATCATTGAAACTTACTTTGCCAGCGCGAATAGATTTGACTTCGGTACCCATCAATACAATGCCTGCCACATATTTATCTTCTATCTGGTAGTTGAAATAGGCCTGCCTATTGTTTAATTCTATTGTCTTAGGTGCTTTCGCCATAAAAAATATCCCGATGTGCAACACCGGGATACAAAAGTACTATTTAAAATTGATTTCTTTTTGGCATTAACTTCTGAACATAAAAGCAACTTCTGACAATTTTTGCTTCAGTTCTTTTCTATCCACTATAAAATCAAGGAATCCATGTTCTAATAAGAACTCAGAACGTTGGAAACCTGGAGGTAAATCTTTCTTGATGGTCTCTTTAATCACCCTAGGACCAGCAAAACCAATCAATGCACCTGGTTCTGCAATATTGAGATCGCCTAACATTCCAAAGCTGGCAGAAATACCACCAAATGTTGGGTCTGTTAGCAAAGAAATGAATGGTAATTTTGCATCACTCAATTGTGATAATTTACCACTTGTTTTTGCCAATTGCATTAAGCTAAATGCACTCTCCATCATACGAGCGCCACCACTTTTACTAATCACTAAAAAGGGGAGTCGATGTTGAATACAATAATCTACTGCACGACTAAATTTTTCTCCCATCACACT
>CAMDNL010000009.1 GCA_945902975.1 Chitinophaga pinensis | reverse complement strand
CATGGTATTACAGATGAAATGGTTAAAGATGCGCCTACTTTTAAACAAGTGGCCAATGAGATTAAGCAATTTTTAGAAGGCGCTGATTTAGCTGGTTACAATAGCAATCGTTTTGATATTCCCATGTTAAATGAAGAATTTTTAAGAGCAGGTATTTCAGTTGATATAGAAACAAGAAAGTTGTTGGATGTGCAGAAAGTCTTTCATATGATGGAGCAAAGAACTTTAACTGCTGCTTATAAGTTTTATTGTAATAAAAGCTTAGAAGATGCACATACTGCTGAGGCAGATGCCACAGCAACCTGGGAGGTTTTAGAAGCACAATTAGAACGCTATCCAGCAATTGGTAATACAGTGGAGTCAGTTGTAAAATTTACAGGTGAGGATCAAATAGTTGATTTTGCGCGCCGATTTGTAATGGAGCAAGGTGTTGAAACTTTCAATTTCGGCAAACACAAAGGCAAGCCGGTCACCCAAGTATTAAAAGAAGAACCTCAGTATTATGATTGGATGATGAAAGGGGACTTTGCTTTACACACCAAACAGAAGCTAACAGAGATCTTAAATAGGACTATATTAAATAAATAAATTATATTTATACAATAAACAGCTATCTATACTCCCCAACAGAAAGTGAAAAAAATTGTCATCATACCAACCTACAATGAAAAGGAAAATATTGCTGCAATCATTAACGCAGTCATAGTCCTTGGCAATCAATACCATGTTTTAGTGGTGGATGACGGTTCACCAGATGGTACAGCCAATATTGTTAAAGAATTAATGCAGGCCCATGCTGATAAAATTTTTATTCAAGAAAGAGTTGGAAAACTTGGTTTAGGTACCGCCTATATTCATGGATTCAAATGGGCTTTAGCCAATCAATATGACTATATATTTGAGATGGATGCCGATTTCTCACACAATCCTTTAGACTTAGACAGATTACTCGCGGCATGTGAAAATGGGGCAGATGTGGCTATTGGCAGTAGGTACGTTAAAGGAGGTGCGACAGAAAATTGGCCTTTAGATAGATTGATTTATTCCAAAGGAGGTTCACTTTACACAAGAATGATTACAGGGATGCCTGTCAAAGATCCTACAGCAGGTTTCATGTGTTATAAAAACAAAGTTTTAGAAGCAATGCAATTAGATCATATTAATTTCATAGGCTACGCATTCCAAATTGAAATGAAATTTGCATCTTGGCGATTAGGCTTTAAATTAAAAGAAGTGCCCATCACTTTTATTGACAGAAAAATAGGTATCAGCAAAATGTCAAAAGGGATTATCAAAGAAGCTGTGCTTGGAGTCATCAGTATGCAATGGCAATCTTTCACTGGGCATTTTATCAAACATATTAAGCGTGAGCAGCTTTAAGCGATCATTAATACAATTACATGTATTTGTCTTTTTAGCAGGATTGACAGCGCCACTTGGAAATTTAATTCAATTGAATGGTTTATTTCTAGTGTTTTACAGAATGTTATTGACTGTACTAGCTTTAATTCCAATTTACTTATTGCATCAAAAGCCTACTAAAGTTCCATTAAAAGATAAAGGAAAATTGATGTTGATTGGCGTTCTAATTGCAATTCACTGGGTTTGTTTTTATGGCAGCATTAAATTAGCGAATGTATCTATTGCATTGGTTTGTATTTCTAGTGTAGGTCTTTTTACAGCAGTACTCGAACCAGTCTTCTTTAAAACAAAATTGATTTGGAACGACATTTTGATTGGATTACTTAGCCTAATTGGTATTTTATGTATTTTTCAATTTGACATTCACTTTAGAACTGGTATTTTGGTTGGTTTGGTTTCTGCATTTTTTGCATCCATTTTTACTATTATCAATAAAAGATTAACAAATCAATATACAACACAGACTATCCAAACTTTCGAAATGACTGGGGGTTTAGGCTTTCTTACAATGGTGATTCTAGGCATTGGTTTGTTTCAACAAACTGCATTTATTTTCCCTTCACAAAATGATTGGTTCTGGCTTATTATTTTGTCCTTGGTTTGTACAGTATTAGCTAATCATTTGATGCTCAGTGCCCTTAAAAAAATTAGTGCATTTACCCTGAACGTTTCACTTAATCTAGAGCCAGTGTATGGGATCATCATTGCAATTGTATTTTTTCAAGAACACAAACAAATGGGAGTAGGTTTTTTTATTGGCATGAGCTTAATTGCCATTTCTGTAATGCTTCAGATGATTCGAGTTTTACGTCAGCAAAAGTCTAAGTAGTTTTTATTCTAAATTGTTGTCATAATCATTAAAACTTATCGTAAATTGGTTATTCAATTTATCCCAATATGAAGCATATTTTATGTTCTTGCTTGTTATTATTATCTATTACAGTACAAGCTCAAAAAAAACCATTAGATCATACAGTTTATGACCAATGGCAGTCTATTAAGGATGTGGTATTGTCCAATGATGGCAATTGGATGTCCTATACTGTTGCACCACAAGAAGGTGACGCAACTTTATATATTAGACATCTTAAAACAAACCAAATTATACAAATTGAACGAGGCACACAGTCAAGATTTACTGAAAATAATGCCTATTTAATTGCAAAGATTAAGCCAAGTTTCGAAGAAACTAGAAAAGCTAAAATTGGAAAGAAAAAACCAGAAGAAATGCCAAAAGATAGTTTGGCAATTTTGACCTTAACCAATGGCAATGTCAAAAGAATTCCAGCAGTAAAAAGCTATCAAGTTCCTGAATTTGGGAGTGATGTAATTGCCTATTTGAATGATCCAAAGACGGACATTAAAAAAGACGGCGCACAACTTTATTTCAGAGATTTAAATACTGGTCAAGAAAGGGTGTTTAATAATATAAGTGAATATGCCATACATCCTAAAGGGGAAGGCGTCATGATGTATCAAATTAAAACAAAATTAAATGAAGCAAAAATTCTTTTAGCCTCTATTGCAGATACAAATTTAAAAACAATCAACAGTCGTTTTTATACAGCAGCAAATTTTACTTGGGACAAAGAAGGTAAGCAGTTGGCCTATTTAATAGAAAAAGATAGTACTGATAAAGCCTTACAAAAAAATTATGTTCTTGCCTATTATAAGCATGAAATGGATTCGGCTCAATTTGTTTTTAACAAAACGGCTGTTGTAATGCCAAATCAATATACCATTGGAGGAGATAAAAAATTAATTTTTAGTAAGACAGGATCTTTATTGAGTTTTGGCGTTCAACCCATCTTGCCAGTAAAAGATACTAGCTTACCAGAATTTGATAGAGTCAGTCTAGATATATGGAATTACAATGAGTCCGTGCTCCAGTCTACACAATTAAAAAGTCTTGAGACAAGTTTAAAAGGCACAGAGGCCATCATCTATAGGCCTGCAAGCAGTCAATTTACTTATCTAGGAAAAATAAATGATCGTCAAATACAAATGACCATGGAAGGCGATGGACAAGTCGCGATTGCTAATATTGATTCTAACTTCACCATTTCTAGTCAATGGGAGGGTTATGGCAAAAGAGATTTATATGTATTGAATACGATGACAGGTCAAAAACAACTCATTCAAAAAGGATTAAAGAGCAGTTTAGTCACGCCATCCTATGATGGTAGCTTAGTCGTATTTTATGACGAAATATTAAAACAATTTAAGTCTTTCAATACGACCACATTGCAGACCAAGCAAATTGCAAAAGATATACAATTCCCATTGTATGACGAGGACAATGACGTACCTGATGAACCGAATGCTTATGGTATCGCCGTGTGGATGGACAATCATAAAAGTTTTATTCTCTATGATCGCTATGATCTTTGGTTGGTAGATGCCACTGGTTTGAATCCTTCTCAGCTTTTAACCAAAGGCCGCGCTTCTAAAAAAGAATACCGATTTGTTAAATTAGATGACGATAAAAAATTCATTGGTTTTAAAGATCAAATTTTATTAAGATTCTACAATGAAGTGGATAAAAAAGAGGGCATTGCATTATTGGACATGGGCAATAGGGCTTTATTCACTATTACAGATCAACCAATGCATTTCACGACAATCGTAGGTGCAAAAAATTCGAATCAATTGATTGTAATGCAAGAAGATGAAAAAAATGCAGCAAATATTTTTTCTTATACTTTGAAAGAAGAAAAGCAAACACCAATTGCAATGACTGCTATCAATCCACAACAAACGAATTATAATTGGATGCAATCTCAATTGGTAAAATGGAAATCCTACACTGGAAGAACCGCCGAAGGTATCCTATACTTACCAGAAGATTTTGATGCTAAAAAGAAATATCCAATGATTGTCTATTTTTATGAAAGAAACAACCAAACGCTTCACAACTATTTAGCACCGTCTCCAACGCCATCAAGATTGAATATTCCATTCTTTGTTAGTCGTGGCTATGTGGTATTTGTACCAGATATTTGGTATAAGAAAGGCTATCCTGGTCAGGGCGCGTATGATTATATTCTTAGTGGTACTAGAGCAATGGTACAAAAAGGTTTTATTGATAGTACTAGAATTGGATTGCAAGGTCAAAGTTGGGGAGGTTATCAAATTGCTTACTTAATTACTAAAACTAATTTATACGCTGCTGCATGGGCAGGTGCTCCGGTTGTTAATATGACCAGTGCTTATGGAGGCATACGATGGGGTGCTGGCATTAACAGACAATTTCAATACGAAAAAACACAAAGCAGGATAGGTGCAAATTTATGGGAGCGTCCAGATTTATACATTAAAAATTCCCCTTTGTTTGAATTGAATAAAGTGAAGACGCCAATTGTAATCATGAGTAATGATGCAGATGATGCTGTGCCTTGGTATCAAGGTATTGAGATGTTTACTGCAATGCGCAGATTGGCAAAACCAATTTGGATGCTAGTATACAATAATGAAGCGCATAATTTAGTGGAAAGAAAAAATAGAAAAGATATACAAATTAGAGAACAACAGTTTTTTGACCATTATTTAAAAGGTGCACCAATGCCAATCTGGATGTCTAAAGGTGTACCTGCCATTATGAAAGGAAGAGACTTAGGATTAGGATTCTAATACACAAATGAATTTATGACCTACTAATAACAAAAAAAATAAAGCCCCAATCTGGGGCTTTATTTTTTATAGGAAATATTTTTTAATTATACATATTGAAACCATTGTCTATTTTGATCCCATTGTTCAAATGCTTTTGCAACTGCAGATAAAAAGCTTGACCCCATTGCACCATCTACAATTCTATGATCATAGCTCATAGACAAGTACATCATATGACGAACAAGGATAGCATCTCCAGAAGGCGTCTCTATCACTACTGGGCGTTTTTTAATGGCGCCTAAAGCTAGTATAGCAACTTGTGGTTGTGGAATAATAGGCGTGCCCATAATGGATCCAAATGTACCTACATTGGTTACTGTAAATGTACCACCTTGCGTGTCCTGTGGTTTTAATTGATTGTTTCTAGCCGCATTTGCTAAACTGTTAACGGCTTTACTCAATCCAACAATACTTAATTGGTTCGCGCCTTTAATGACTGGAACAATTAAGTTGCCTGAAGGTAGGGCAGTCGCCATACCAATATTGATATCTTTCTTTAAAATGATATTGTCACCTTGTAAACTACAATTGATGTATGGGAATTGCTCTAAAACAGTTGCAATACATTCCATGAACATTGGTGTAAAGGTTAATTTAGTACCTTCTCTTTTTTCAAAGAGTTGCTTCACCTTTTCTCTCCATACAACCATATTCGTTACATCTGCTTCTACAAAAGAAGTGACATGTGGACTTGTTTGAACGCTTTCAACCATATGCTTTGCAATGAGCTTACGCATACGATCCATTTCTATGATCTCTGTGTTCCCAGTAACATTCACTTCGTCTGGGTTTGCAAATTTACCAGCCCCATTTGATGTGCTAAATCCATGATCTATTGTTGGGAAAGTATTTGAACTTGTTGAATTAGTTGATTGTGCTGGAGCAGATGTTGGTTCAGCATGCATCACTGGTTGAGCAACTATTGCTGGTTGAATATGTCCTGCTTTTTTCTGCGCAACATAATTTAAAATATCTTTTTTGGAAACACGTCCTTGACTTCCAGTGCCAGGAACTTGTTGCAATTCATTTAAATTGATCCCTTCGTTTTGTGCAATATTTAAAACCAATGGAGAAAAGAAACGAATATCATTGGAATTTTCTTGTTGCATTTCAACATTAGATGCAGCAGGTGTATAAGGAACTTCTTCTACAACAATTGTTTCTGGAACAATTGGTTCTGAAACAGGGACAATAGTTGCAGGTGCCTGAATCTTTTCAGTTGAAGGTGTTCCAGCGACACTTCCACTTGTTTGTATTCTTGCAATAACTGTTCCAATAGGAACTACAGCATTGACTTCAAATAAAATTTCTGTAATGGTGCCCGCAGTACTTGAAGGAATTTCGCTATCTACTTTATCTGTAGCAATATCAAGTAATGTTTCATCTAATTGGATGGTATCTCCTACAGCTTTATGCCATTTTAAGATGGTTGCTTCCATGATACTCTCACCCAATTTTGGCAAAATCAAGTCAACTACAGACATAGGGAATAATTTTAGCAAAAATAAGACTAAATCTTATTGATTATGAGTAACCTAAGTAAATTTATCGCTTGATTGGCAGTCACTTCGATATTCTTTTGTCGATCAAATCTTAGGTAAAACACTTTAGAAACCACTTTTTCTTTATTGGACACCCCAATCCATACCATTCCAAGGGGTTTTTCGTCCGTTTGGCCAGATGGCCCCATGATACCACTCACAGATATCCCATAATCCGTGTTCATTTTAGCTCTTATTGCAATTGCCATTTGTTCCACTGCCTCCTTACTTACAGCCCCTACGGTCTTTAAAATACGAACAGGGACGTCTAAAAATTCCGTTTTTATACGATTGTCATAACTCACGATACTACCTGTAAAAAAAGTCGATGAACCAGCATGTTTGGATAAAAGGTGTCCAATATAGCCACCTGTGCAACTTTCTGCTGTTGAAACAGTTTGATTTTGGTCTTTTAAAAGCCTTCCAACGATGACTTCTAATGGCTCATCTTTATCTGTAACTAAGTATTCTTTTATATTTTCCTTTAATTGTTCGAATAAGGCATCCAGTTGATGATTCAAACTTACTGCATCATCACTGTTTCCCGTTAATCTTAACCTCACCATACCATAAGAAGGCAGGTAGGCTAATTTGATATTTTCGGGAAGATTTTTTTCAAAATCTAGGATCTGTTCTGCTAAAAAGGATTCTCCAACACCAGCAGTTAATAACGTTCTATGTGCAATCACGCCTAATTTGAATCGATCAAGTATAATTGGTAAAACCTTCTCACTCATTAACCATTGCATTTCAAACGGCACGCCTGGTAATGAAAAAATTAAACTGTCATTCTTTTTAAAAAGCATACCAGGCGCAGTGCCTGACTGATTGAACAACACTTCACATACATCAGGAACTTCTGCTTGTTTAAGATTGCGTTCAATCATGGGTCTTTTGTGGATCTGCTCAAAGATATACTTGATATGATCTAAGGAAGCTTGGTCTACAACCATTTTGCCACCAAAATAACGATTCAATAGGGGTTTGGTAATATCATCAGCCGTGGGCCCTAATCCTCCAGTAAGTATCACAATTTGGCTTTCTTGAATGGCTGTATCTAAAGCATTGGTAATCGATTTGGCATCATCCCCAACAGCAATTCTTTGTTGTACTCCAACTCCGACTGCGTTTAATTTTTGAGCAATAAAAGCACTATTGGTATCTATTACTTGACCGATTAATAACTCGTCCCCAATCGTGATAATAGTTGCCTGAATTCGTTCCCTCATAGATGCTTCAATTAGGTTGCAAAGTAAACCAAAAAAAGGCGGTTTAACTAAAATAGACGCTGAGTTTTTCCTTCATAGTGGAAGGCATTTCAATTCTATTGTTCATGTTCGTATCCATAAAATAGAGTTTAACCTGTCCAATGGTTAAAAGCTTACCAGCTTCATTATAGACTTCTTGGTCAAACACAATCTTATGATCTGTTGGTAAGGTCTTTATTTGAGTCTTGATGGTAATTAGATCATCATATTTAGCAGGTCTTAAATACTTTATATTCAATTCAACAACAGGTAGTATGATGCCCATGTCTTCTATGTCTTTATAGGATACGCCAAGGTGTCGGATGGCTTCTACGCGTCCAATCTCAAAATACATGGCATAATTACCATAATAAACCACATCCATCCTATCTGTTTCGGCATATCTGACCCTTACTGTTGTCGAATGTTCGTACATATTTATTGTATTTGTTGACAAATTTAAGGATTGTATCTGTTTTTCCACAATAAGCTTATTTAACTAAGCGTTTTATAATCATAGTGTAATTTTATAATACTATCCTAAATAACGGCTCCTATGTTAAAAATCATCTCAAAAGCAAGTCCAATCCCATTGCTTTTATGCATTTCGCTGCTTTTCTTTACGCCCGTATCGAGTCAGTTAATGAAATTTGATGCGCCACTCGGTCAATTATATCAAGATGGATTAAAGTCCCTTAACCAAGGGGATAGTTTAACTGCTTATCAAAAGGTACAATCAGCTCATTTTTTTGAACCAGCGAATGGGGATATGGCTTTTCATTATCATTTATTATCAATTGCATTAGACAAAGAAAATGCCATTCAACTTGCCGAAAACTGGTTAACAACAAATTCAAATAAGATTTATCGTTCAAGATTAAATTTTGAATTGGCAAAGTATTTTTTTAAAAACCAACAAGTAGCATCTGCAATTCAGGCCTATAAAAAGATAAGTATTGATGATCTTGAAAATGAAGAGTTGGCTTTAATGCAATTTCAATTGGGTTATTTGTACTTCAAAATGGGGGATTGGGATGAATCCACTAGTTATTTATTGAGTATTAGACAGGTTCAAACAAGTCCATTTTACACAGATGCAAATTATTATGCTGGTTTTGTGGCTTTACAAAAAAAGGATTTCAAATTGGCTTTGAGTTGTTTTAAGATTGCAGAGCAAAGCAATGCTTATAAAACTTTAACTCCATTTTACATTAGTCAATTATACTATTTTTTAGGAGATATAGATGCGGCACTTAAAAACACAGAACAAGCTTTACAAAATAAAGGACAGTATTACACCGACCAATTAGCTCAGCTAATGGGACACTTATTGTTTGAGCAAAAACAGTATGATAAAGCATTGCCCTATTTAGCAAATTTTGTTAAATCACAAAAACAAGTTGAATCTCAGGATTTATACCAATTATCCTTTTGTTATTTTCAATCACAGCAATGGAATGAGGCCATTCAAGGGTTTAAACAATTAGCGAATGTAGAAGATTCTTTAGGACAAAATAGTATGTACTTATTGGCTACTTCTTATTTAAAAACCAATAATAAAATAGGTGCTAAAAATGCTTTTTTACTTTGCGCAACTAAGAGTCAAAATTTAGCTCAAAAAGAAATTGCTTTATTCAATTACGCAAAGTTGTCTATTGAGTTAAAAGAATATAGTGTCGCAATACAATCTATCGAAAAATTCAACCAGTTATATCCTAATAGTAGCTACTTTAATGAAGCCAAAAGTTTATATGTGACATCATTGACTTACAGCAATGATTTTAATAAGGCCTATGATGCGTATCAGAAAATGGATACCTTAAATGAAACACTTTTAAAACTATATCCCAATATTTTATATGGCAAAGCAGCACTTTTAATTAATGATGGTCAAAATGAAAAGGCTTATCAACTCTTTAAACAAGTTAAAAACCTGCCTTATAATGATCAAGTTTTAGCACAAACACATTTTTGGATAGGGGAGCTTACCTATAAAATGGGAAATCTAGACGAGGCAATCGAACACCTTGAAAAATATTTAGCAGACCCATTTGAAATTGGAGAGATCACCAAAAAACATGCAAGCTATACTTTAGGATATTGTTATTTAAAAAATAATAACTATACAAAAGCCTTACAATTATTTACTATAGCAGCAGATTTTAATCCTTTTATAGAATCGTCTCCATATCAAAAAGATGCATTAGTAAGATTATCGGATTGTCAATTTATGACAAAACAATACAAACAAGCGCTGAAATCATACCAAAAAATCATCGATTTAGGATGGAATTTTGAAGATTATGCCAACTTGCAAAAAGCCATTATTTATGGTGCTCTTGGTCTAAATAAAGAAAAACTTAAAATATTATTGAACTTTGATGCCGATTTTAGTCAGTCCACTTATTTAAGCGACGCTAGAATGGAATTAGCTGACACTTATACAAGCAAAGAACAATTTCAAGAGGCAATTAATCCATTATCTAAAGTATTGGTAGATAATAAGGCTACAGAGTTCTATCCATTGGCTTTTTACAAATTAGGTATTGTTTATTTTAATCTTAATAAAAATCAAGAAGCCTTACAAAATTTTAAGTCATTGTTTACTGCCTATCCAAATGCAGAGGAAAGCAATAATGCTTTAGAATACATCCGTAATATTTATATCGAAGAGCAACAACCAGAAGCGTATGTTCAATTTATGAATGCATATGGTAAATCATTATCTTATAATGAACAAGATTCATTAATCTATAGAGCAGCGATCATTCAATATGAAGATAAAAAATTAACGAATGCGAATATAGCATTCAAAAAGTACCTATCCCTTTACCCAGAAGGTCAATACCAAATGAATGCAATGAATTTTCTAGCAGAAATGGCTTATGCTTCGGAACAATATGATTCTGCAGCTATCTATTTCGGGAAAATTGCAATGAAAGCACCTAATCAATTCTCAGAAAGAGCCGCTATTATAGCAGCAAGATTGCATTATTTCAATTTGAAAGATTACGTTGGGGCAGAAAAGTATTTTAAGATTGTTTTACAGTATGCCACCCAACAAGAGCAGAAAAATGAAGCCACTAAAGGTTTATTAAGGTGCCAATACAAAGCAGAGAATTGGGCAGAAGCCTCCAAGACTGCTGTACTTATTTTAGCAGAACTAAACAGTGCTTCGGATGATATTTTAATGGCGAATATGGCTTTATTCCATCAAACGATCAATCAACAGGACACGGTAAAGGCTTTACAATTATTGAATACCGTATTAAAGTCAAATAGTTCTTTGTATACTGCTGAGGCACATTATTTAACAGCGCTAATTTATTACAATCAACAAAAGTACAATCTATCTGAAAAAACAGCTTTTGATGTCATTAAAAAACAAGCATCTTACGAGTTTTGGGTGACTAAAACTTATATTTTACTTGGTGATATCTATTTAGCTCAAAATGATACATTTAATGCCATAGCGACTTATAAGAGCATTGCCGAAAATGCGACTATTCCTTCCTTACAACAAATTGCTTCGGATAAACTTAAAGCAATTAATGAAACAATTAAAGCTCAATAACATGTTTAAATCAATTATAAGACTCGTTGTATTCACCATCGCTTTAATCTGTTTTAGCAATTTGGCGATTGCTCAAAAAAAGAACAAAAAGAAGGCTAAAACAACAATAAGTACTAAGAAAAAGCAAGTTAAAAAAACCGGTACAAAAAAGAAAAAATCAAGTTCTAATAAGAAAAAACCGATTTCAAAAAGACCTATTGAAACAACATATTCAATTCAGGAATCAAAAATTGCTAAAACGATAGATCAAATAGTTCCAATGACTAATTTGACTTTCAAAAATAATGTAATAGATAGCATACCAGAAAAAGTGGTTAATATTGTTTCTGCTTTTAGGCCTCAATTAAAAAACCTGGCAAAAATTGGATTTATCAATGCCACAGCAGTTGTAGATACTAATTCAGTAGCACTGTCATACCAGGTTCCAAGCCAGAATTTAAGTTTTCAATATCAACCAATTGCACTCGTTCCTAGGGCAATTAAAATTGATTCAAGCTTAAAAATAACCCGATCTGCCAATCTTAAAATTGGAATGGGAAATTATTTTAATCAATTCATTCAGTTAGAGGGAAGTTTTGTAGATCAAAAAGACCAACAACATCAACTGCGTATTTTGAATGAATCAATTGCTGGTGCGCATCCTATTCAAAAATGGAATACGATTGGACTAGATTACAATGGCAGATTGTCAATGAATAAAAGTAAAAATTTAGTCACACAATTCTACGTTAACCAATCCAATAGATACCGCTATGGTTTAGTCCCAGATACCACTAATCTACCACTTAAAAATTTCGAACAAAAATTGACAGTCATTGGTGCTAATTTTTCACTTTTCAATAAACAGATTTCTACAAAGCCATTAAGCTATACACCAATTTTAAAGTTAAATCATAGTCATTTATTGAATCAAGCTAAAAATATTGCGATTGATTTGAATAGTCCAATACAGTATAAATTGAATAATAATATCAAATTACACGCCGATTTCAATCTTAGTTACAATCAGTATCTTCCTACGAACAAACCATCCGTACAAAACACCATTATCCAATTAGACCCTTCCTTTGAAATCAATAAAGCTCAATTTCAACTTAATTTGGGCATAAGACCAACTTTAGCAAATGGCGAATTTGCTTTATACCCTAAACTTGAAATAACAAAGAAATTAAAAGATACCAATTATGTTTTACATGCTGGATGGCTTACTAGTATAACCAATAATCAGCTGATCCAGTTAATGGGACAAAACCATTGGATATCGGCACCTAGTAATTTGCCAATTAGTTCTATTGAAAGGAAATACTTCGATATACAAGTGACCGTCAATAAGCGATTAAATTATGGGTTCAACATGGCCTTAAATGATTACCGAGAACTTCCTTTTTTCAATCAGACTAAATTATTAAACAACCCAATTCAGGAAGGTTTAAAATTTGATGTAATATTTGAAAAAAGAGCTATTGCAATTGAATTAAATGGGGATCTTAGGTATCAATTCAGTGACAAACTATTATGGAAGAATCATTTTAAGTACATTCAATTTAATTTAATTCGTGAAAATACTCAAGCATGGGGCATATTGCCCTTTGAATTCAATTCACAGTTGAATTGGGTTTACAATAAAAAAATTCAATTTGATGGCTCTGGACAATTTTGGACCGGCGCTAAAACCAGTGCTGGTTTGGGGAATGCTTACCAATTAAACAATACCTTTGTTCTTAATGCAGGAATGCAATATGCCATTTCAAATCATTGGACATTCTGGGGAAAAGGGGAGAATTTATTAAATCAACAATACCAACGTTGGGCTAATTATCCTTCACTTGGGGTTCAATTTATTGCAGGAGTACAATATAAATTTAGAAAATAATGATGCTACCAATTTTAGAGAAATATTTTTTAGCATATGGGCAATTGGTTTTACCAGGTATTGGTCAATTAAATTTAACCCAAACAGATTCTGTTCATTCGAATGGTGTATTTCAGCCACCAGTAAATCAAATCATTTTTGATGCTATTATAGAACCAACTAACAAGCCAAGTAAGTTATTTTATATTTATTTATCAGATCATTTAGATTGTACCATTGAACAAGCGATCATAGATTATTCAGCTTTTTTTACCAATCAATTAGCAGTGTCTAACAATATAGATTTAGGTAATTTAGGTCAACTAATTATTTCTAATGAAGCCTATACCTTTAAACCCAATTTTGATAGCGCTCATTATTTTCAACCCATCCATTTAGAAAAAGTACAATTAGAGGATCAATCTCAAAATAATTTCAATACCACATCAAAGCAATGGTGGATTCTGCCTTTGGTGATTGCTATCATCGCCATTCTTGCAATCTTATTAAAATAAAAAGTATGAATTGTCCAGTTTGCAATCATTCCAATTCGCAAATCGCATTAGAAAGTCAAGACTATTCATTAACGCAAACAGTTTTTTCAATTGTACATTGCGCCAATTGCAGTTTAAGATTTACGTCTCCTGTTCCAAGTCAAGATGAAATAGGACAGTACTATCAATTCAAAGAATATATTTCACATACGGATGTAAAGGAGGGTTGGATGAATCAGATGTATCATTTTGTAAGAACTAAAACATTAGCTCAGAAAACAAAATGGGTTCAATCACTCTTTACAGGGCATAAGGGACATTTATTAGATATTGGAGCTGGAACAGGTGCTTTTGCACATGCTATGCAGCAAAAAGCTTGGAAAGTAACTGGTTTAGAACCAGATGCGGCAACAAGAGCAAAGGCATTAGAAATTCATAAATTGAATTTACAATCCACAGAAGCCATCTTTGAATTACCTGAAAATGAGTATGAAGTCATTACCATGTGGCATGTTTTAGAGCATGTACATGCATTAAAACCTTATCTACATCAATGCTATAAAAGCTTGAAATACAATGGTAGATTAATTATTGCTGTACCCAACTATACCAGCTTTGACGCAAAATACTATCAAAAATATTGGGCTGCTTATGATTTACCAAGACATTTATACCATTTTTCACCTAAAGCAATGACAAGGCTTTTAAATGAAATAGGATTTGACCTGGTTTCCATAAGACCAATGTGGTACGATAGTTTCTATGTAAGTTTATTGAGTGAAAAGTACAAACAATCCGGAAAATTAGGCATGCTGGTAGCAGGTACAATAGGAATGCTGTCTAATTTATTTGCAATGAAAGATGCTTCAAAAGGAAGCAGCATCATTTACGAATTTAAAAAGCAATCAAATTCAAGTAAGAATTAAATTAATTTAAGTAATTAATTTAATTTATTCTATGAGATAACTTTGATGATTTAGTTCAATTTGACTTCAACAATCACTGGCCAACACTTTCCTGTTAAAAAATAGGTATCGGTAGATTTCCTGTAAGCTATCCCATTTAATACATAACCAGCATCAATCAATAGGGGATTGTAACTTGCTTTTGCTTGTGCTAATAAATTACTGCAATCTATCTTATTGGTAATTTTTCCTGAATTTGGGTCAATGACAACAATATTGTTTTGACCATAAATATTTGCAAATATTTTACCATCCACATATTCTAACTCATTGAGCATACTTTGATAGCCATATTCATTAAATACACCTAATGTTTTTTGGATTGAAAAATCAGTTGGGTTTACAAAGTATAAATTACTACTGCCAGTAGAAACGATTAATGCAGTATCGTTATGTGTTAGACCCCATCCTTCATATGGCCAGCTTAGTGTTTTGATCTTCTTAAATGTAGTTGCGTCATATACAAAAACAACATGTTCTTCCCAAGTTAATTGATAAATTTTACCATCAAATACAGTAATGCCTTCACCAAAATAGACAGGGTCTAACTTATTTTTTTTACCAAATGGTTTAAGTTGATCATCCATTTGATATAAAAGACTTTTACCTTTTAATCCTGTACCTTCTATCAATGAATTATTATGCCATTCGATGCCTTGTGTATAGGCTGTTGTATCATGTGCGTATACTTTTTGAATTGTGTAATTCAAGGCTATTGGTGCACTAATAGTAGTATTCCCTTCACTTTCATCATTGGAATCAGCAGTATCAGCATTGTTTGTATTGTTACAAGCAATTGCAAATAAACTAATTAGTACTATTAATTCTTTTTTCATGCTTTATTAAACATTAAATCTAAAGTGCATTACATCTCCATCTTTAACAATATATTCCTTTCCTTCTATTCTTAATTTACCATTGTCGCGACAAGCAGCTTCACTTTTTAATTTAATATAATCATCAAAAGCAATCACTTCCGCTTTAATGAATCCTTTTTCAAAATCCGTATGAATCACACTCGCTGCTTGTGGTGCTTTCCATCCTGAACCAATCGTCCAAGCACGAACTTCTTGCACCCCAGCTGTAAAATAAGTTTCTAATTTTAATAATTTATAAGCTGTTTGTATCAATCTATTCAAAGCAGGCTCTTTCATTTGGTATTCTTCCATAAATAAAGCCTTATCATCTGGGTCTTCCATTTCAGAAATCTGTGCCTCTATATTATTACACATTACAATTACTTCGGCACCTTCTTGTTTTGCCATGGTCACCAATTGATCAGAATAGGCATTGCCTGTATGCATTGAAGCTTCATCTACATTGGCTACATACATAACTGGCTTAGCAGTTAATAAAAATATATCAGCAATGGCAATATGATCTTCCTTAGATAAATCTAATGAACGGATACTTTTCCCAGCTTCTAAATGGGTTCTACATTTTTGTAAAACTTCTAGTTCTACTTTAGCTTTAGGATCTGTTTTGGCCATTTTCTCGGAACGTTGCATCTTTTTTTCAACGCTATCCAAATCCTTTAATTGCAATTCTGTTTCAATGATGTCTTTATCACCAATGGGATTGATTTTTCCTTCTTCTCTTAACACATTTTCATCTTCAAAACAACGTATCACATGAATAATGGCACTCACTTCTCTAATATTGGCTAAAAATTTATTACCCAATCCTTCGCCCTTACTTGCACCTTTTACTAAACCTGCAATATCCACAATTTCTAATTGGGTAGGGACCACTCTTGTAGGATTAATCAATTCGGCTAGTTGGCCAATACGAATATCTGGCACATCTACTAAGCCCACATTAGGCTCAATGGTACAAAAACGATAATTACTTGCTTGTGCTTTTGCACTATTACTTACTGCGTTAAATAAGGTTGATTTGCCCACGTTTGGTAAACCCACAATGCCTGCCTGTAAAGCCATGTTATTTTAGATTGTTATGGTTGCAAAAATACAAATCTAATCGCAAAATGGGCTATATTAGTACCATAAACAATTAGATATGGCATTGAATATCATCTGGATAGCATTTTTTGTAATCGCTTTTGTAGTGGCACTCTTTAAATTAATCTTTTTAGGTGATACAGAGATATTTAAGCTATTAGCAGATGGTTTATTTGATTCCGCTAAATCCTCGGTGATTGATGTAGCTTTCCCTTTAGCTGGCACAATGGTGTTTTTCTTAGGATTAATGAATATTGCAGAAAAAGCGGGGGCGATACAAAAATTAGCCAAATGGATGAATCCATTCTTAAGTCGTTTATTTCCGGAAGTACCCCAAAACCATCCTGCCATGGGGCAAATGGTGATGAATTTTAGCGCCAATATGTTAGGTTTAGACAATGCAGCCACACCATTTGGTTTAAAAGCCATGGAAAGCCTACAAAGTTTAAATCCTGAGAAAGAAAAAGCCACCAATGCACAGATCATGTTCTTAGTCTTACACACAAGTGGACTCACTATTATCCCATTGACAATCATTTCTTATCGTTTAGCAGCAGGTTCACAAGATGCAGCAAGTATTTTTATTCCATGTGTTTTAGCAACTATTGGCACCACTTTAGCATCCATCATTGTGGTTGGAATTTACCAAAAGCTAAAATGGGATAGGGTATTGATAGGTTGGTTATCAGGATTGGTGATTTTGATGGGCACAGTCTTATTTGCTGTAAATAGTCTTTCACCAGTTCAAAAAGAATTGTTTTCTAAAATAGCAGGGTCAAGTATTTTAATAGGTATTGTAGTTGCTATTATTTTAGGCGGGGCTTATAAAAAAGTATCTGTATTTGATGCATTTATTGAAGGTGCAAAAAATGGATTTGATGTCATTGTGAAAATCATACCTTATTTAGTAGCCATGTTGGTTGCTATTCGTGTATTTAGAGATAGCGGTGCCATGATTTATGTTTTAAATGGCATTAGTTTCTTAATACAGCTTACAGGAATGAATACGGATTTTGTTGGGGCATTACCTGTTGCTATCATGAAACCTTTAAGTGGGAGTGGGGCAAGAGGGATGATGCTGGATATTTTTCAAACTCAGGGGCCAGATTCATTTGTAGGTAAATTAGCATCCATCTTTCAAGGGTCTGCTGATACCACTTTTTATATTATTGCTTTGTATTTTGGAAGCGTTGGTATTAAAAAAGTAAGGTATGCAGTTTGGGCAGGATTATTTGCAGATTTAATAGGTGTGGTGATTGCCATATTTATTGGCTATTCTTTTTTTCACTAAGAGGATGACCAACAAATATTCGTTTAAGTATTTTATTTCCCCTGGCTCATCTTCATCACTTCTTCCCATTCAGCTTCTGTAACAGGTTGTACGGATAGTCTGCCTAACCTTACTAAAGCCATAGCCTTCAAATTAGTATTGGCTTTTACATCCGCTAATTTGACTGGGTATTTTAGTTTTTTGTGGGGTGCAAAATCTACCGCCAACCATGCAGTCTCTTCGGTCGTTGGATCCTGGTAGCTTTCCTTCACCACTTTTGCAATGCCTACAATCTCCATTCCTTCGTTACTATGGTACCAAAATGCTAGATCCCCTTTTTTCATGGATCTTAAATTATTTCTTGCACTATAATTTCTTACGCCGTCCCAAAAAGTACGCTTGTCTTTGTTGAATTGATCCCAAGAATATTTAAATGGTTCCGATTTGATTAGCCAGTAAGCCATTGGAAGTTTTTAAATGATAAAAAAAATATTGTTTAATGTTACCTTATAAGCAAATAAAGCTAGTAACCACTTGCAAGTATATCCGCTAAATGAATGACTTTAATTTGTTGTCCATGATGGTTGATACGTCCATCTAAATGCATTAGGCAGCTCATGTCTGTGCTAAAAATAAATTCCGCTTCGGTGGCAATTGCGTTGTCAATTTTTTGATCGGCCATAGCCACACTAATGGTGTCATATTTAACTGCAAAGCTACCTCCAAATCCACAACAGGTTTCGGTATCATTCATTTCAACTAATTCAAGTCCTTCTACTTGACTGAGTAATGCTCTTGGTTCTGCTTTGATATTACATTCCCTTAATCCAGCACAACTATCGTGGAAAGTGGCTTTGCCATTGAAGCTAGCTCCTAGTTCTGTAATACCTAAAATCTTCACTAAAAATTCAGATAACTCAAAAATTTGGGAGGACACTTTTTTAGCTGGACTTTGAAAAGCATTGTTTTCGAAAAGTTTACCATAATTATTTCTAATAAATCCAGCGCAACTTGCACTTGGACTTACAATATAATCTGCACCATCAAAATCTTGTACGAATTTTGTACAAACATCTTTTGATTCACCCCAAAAACCTGCATTGAAAGCGGGCTGTCCACAACATGTTTGTTGTGTATTGTAAGCCACTGTACATCCCGCCTTTTCTAATACTTTAACCGTATTAAAAGCAACCTGAGGGTACAATTGATCTATAAAACAAGGAATAAAGAGTTGAACTTTCATAGTCTAAATTAAGGATTTCTTACCAAAAAAATAAAAAGGCATCCTTTTAAGAAAGAATGCCTTTTAAATATTGTACCCAACAAATTAAGGTTGAACTTGAAGTCTGGAGATATATTTATCAATACTAAATCCTTTTTCAGATTTTGGATAGTTTTGCTTGATTTGCTTATAGATTTCTAAAGCTGCATCGTTTTTACCGTTTAATTCTAAGAATGAAGCAGCACGGAATAAATATTCAGATGAAATGGCTTCATCTTCTGGAAAATGTGTTCCAGCTTTTTTATAGTATTCTATTGCTTCATCATTTTTCTTTAATTCAGAATAAGCGTCACCAATAGAACCATAGGCCACAGCTTGAACTTGTTTCGCATCGGATGAAAAGTCTTTCAAATACTCAACTGCTTTATTGTAATCTTTTAATCTGTAGTAGCTCATACCTGCATAATAGTGTGCAAGATTAGCCGCTTTTGTTCCACTAAATTCCTTAATGATGTATAAAACACCTTTGCTTGTAGCATCACCTTTTAATACCAATTCAGAAGAATCATTGGCAAAATACTTTTCAGCAACATACATTGCATCTGCTGCTTTTGCTTCTAATGGTTTTTGGTATAATTCAGTATATCCAAAAAAACCTGCAACAGCAATAATTGCTCCTGCAAATAAATAAATGATTAGTTGTTTGTTCTTTAAAGCAACTGGTGCTTGTTCTTGTTGTACTTCGCTCATATAGGTTTGTTAAAATAATTAGTCTATAATAAATGGATAATTCTGATCAATATACACATCCTTCAATAGTTCGCTGTCATCTGGCCAAGGACTGTCCTCAGCAAATTTTACTGATGCTTCAACAATACCATTGATTTTTTCATCAATCTCTTGTAAGGTTGCTTCTGTTGCAAATTGATTGTCAAGGATGGTCTTTCTAACTTTGATAATTGGATCTTGATCCTTGTATTCTTCTACCTCATCCTTGGATCTATATTTTTGTGGATCTGATACAGAGTGACCTCTGTAACGATAGGTTTTCATTTCTAATAGAGTAGGACCTTCGCCATCTCTTGCGCGCTTAACCGCTCTTGCCACACCTTCATGAACTATTTCTGGTGTCATGCCATCTAATTTATCAGAAGGCATTTCATAGGCGTCCGCTAATTTGTAAATATCAATCACATTGCTTGTTCTTTCAATAGAAGTACCCATGGCGTAGTTATTATTTTCACAAATAAATACAACAGGTAATTTCCACAACATGGCAATGTTAAATACTTCGTGCAACATACCTTGTCTTGCGGCTCCATCCCCAAAGAAACATAATACCACATTCTTAGACCCTCTATATTGTTCTGCAAATGCTAAACCAGCACCAGTACCTATTTGAGCACCCACAATCCCATGTCCACCATAAAAGTTGTTTGCTTTATCAAAAAGGTGCATACTTCCGCCTTTTCCTTTTGAACACCCAGTTGCTTTACCATATAATTCGGCCATCGCAGCATTGGGACTCATCCCTTTAGCAAGTGCTAAACCGTGGTCACGGTAACCGGTAATAAATGGATCCTCATGATTAGTAGCTGTCATACAACCTGCAGCAATTGCTTCCTGGCCATTGTAAACGTGAAAGAATCCACGGATTTTCCCCGCCATTTTATACATTTCCTCTGATTTTGATTCAAATTGACGTATTAATTGCATCAATTCGTACCAATATAGATAGGTTTCTTTAGAAAATTTTTGCGCCACAGTCCTTAATTTTTGAGTAGCAAATATAGTATTTTAAGACTATAATTTGGCCTTATGCTTCGTTTAAAAATGGATACTTATAATCGGTAGGAGGGTTGAATGTTTCCTTGATTGTTCTTGCACTTAACCAACGGTATAAATTCAATGCACTTCCAGCTTTATCATTCGTACCAGAGCCTCTTGCTCCACCAAATGGTTGTTGTCCAACCACGGCACCAGTTGGCTTGTCATTGATATAGAAATTTCCAGCAGAATGACGTAATACATTGGTAGCCAATTCAATAGAAGCTCTATCTTGAGAAATAATTGAACCTGTTAAAGCATACTTAGACGTACTATCCAATACTTTTAATGTTTTCTCAAACTGATTTGCTGGATAAGTATAAATCGTTAAAACTGGACCAAATATCTCTTCACACATGGTGAGGGATTTTGCGTTCTTAGTATCAATCACAGTTGGCTCAACAAACCAACCATTTGATTTATTCAAATTACCTCCAACTAAAATCTTTGATTGCTTGTCTTTCTTCACAGCTGCAATGTATTTTGAGATATTGTTGAATGACTTTTCATCAATCACTGCATTCACAAAATTGCTAAAATCTTCAACAGAACCCATTTTCATGGTTTGAACTGTCTTAACCAATTTTGCTTTTACAGCTGCTGATATATTACTTGGTAAATAAGCTCTTGAAGCAGCAGAACATTTTTGACCTTGGTATTCAAATGCTCCTCTTGCCAAAGCAGTCACAACCGTATCCACATCCGCAGTTGGATGCACCATGACAAAATCTTTACCACCTGTCTCGCCTACAATTCTTGGATAAGATTTATAGTTTGGAATATTTTCTCCAATCTGCTTCCACATATGATTAAATACACCAGTTGATCCTGTAAAGTGGACTCCTGCAAAGTCTGGATGCTTAAAGCAAACATCACCCACAGTAGGGCCACTTGTATAAACAATATTGATAACACCATCTGGTAATCCTGCTTCCTTTAAAATACGCATAAACAATTGAGCAGAATAGATCTGTGTATTGGCAGGTTTCCATACAACAACATTACCACACATGGCAGTAGAAGCTGGCAAATTACCACCAATGGCTGTGAAATTAAAGGGTGTAACAGCCAATACAAATCCTTCTAAACCTCTCCATTCCATTCTGTTGTGTATTCCAGGAGAAGAGATAGGTTGTTGTTGATAGATTTGACTTAAAAAATGCACATTGAATCTTAAGAAATCAATTAATTCACATGCAGCATCAATTTCAGCTTGATAGGCATTTTTACTTTGTCCTAACATCGTTGATGCATTCATCTCGAATCTATATTTTGTAGCCAATAATTCTGCCGCTTTTAAAAAGATATGTGCTCTAGTTTCCCAAGTCATATTTGACCATTCCTCACGCGCTTTTAAAGCAGATTCAATTGCTTTTTCTACATGCACTTTAGTTCCAATATGGAAATGCCCAAGTACATGCTTGGTTTCATGTGGTGGATGAATCGACATTGTTTTACCTGTTCTCACTGCTTTTCCATTGATATACATCGGTATGTCCAATGTCTTTTTCTTTAGAGAAGCCAATGCTGCTTTTAACGCTTTTCTTTCTGGAGAACCTGGAGCATAATTTAAAACAGGTTCGTTTGCTGGTAACGGATAATTAAAATAACCTAGTTGCATAGTGTAATGATTAGAACACAAAAATAAGCATTAAATTAACATGCGTTAGGAACTTATCAATTTTGATTTTGACTTTAACGTATTTTTGTTCCTAAATCATCCTTTATGCAATTTGTCTTGGTCGACCTGCCTGATCGTGTCCATTTTTACCCATTTAGCTTAACTAGAAGTTTGACTGAAATTAGGGTGGGCATTTATACTATAAAAGAGCGTTGGGATGCCTTATTATCTAGCGAATCTCAAGTGTTTACAATTCCCTATTTACAAGGTTTATATCAAGCACCTTTTTTAGAACAGGAGGATGTCGTTTTATATATCAATGCCACTTGCATACCTAATGAAGCCATTAAAAAAGCCATATTAAATTTGAAAGAAGGAGAAAGCTTATTAGATGAAGATGGAAAATGGATTGCCTCCAATACAAAAGAAAGGACGATTGGTAATATTTTATTAGGCGACCCCAACGCAAAAAAGACCATCACAGCAAATTTTATTAAAAGTGCTATGCATTTATTACAATTAAATGCAACAATGATTCAATCAGATTTTAATCAAGTAATTGCGAATGGTAGTTCCTTAATGGTAGATGCTAGTAATCGTTTAATTTGTCCAGAAAATATTTTTATTGAACCAGGAGCAGTCTTATCAGGGGTGAGTTTAAACGCAACGGAAGGCCCAATTTATATAGGAAAAAATGCATTGTTAATGGAAGGTGCAGCCATAAGAGGCCCCTTTGTATTGGGAGAAAAATCGGTGGTTAAAATGAATGCATGCATTTATGGTGCCACTTCGGTTGGGCCTTATTGTACCATTGGAGGTGAAATTAAAAATAGTATCCTAATGGGTTATTCCAATAAAGCACACGAGGGTTATCTTGGGGATAGTATCATTGGACAATGGTGTAATATTGGTGCAGGTACCAGCAATAGTAATGTAAAAAATACAGCAGGCCCGATTCAAATTTGGAATCAACACCAAAAGTCATGGGATACGATAGGAAACAAAATGGGCATGTTGGTGGGAGATTACGCCAGATTTGCAATTCAATCCAGTATCAATACTGGTTCTTATATTGGAGTATCGTCGAATATTTATGGCAATGGACTACTTCCAAAAATGATCCCAAATTTTAGCTGGGGCGTAATAAAAGGGTATGTTTTGGATAAAGCAATTGAAGACATCCAAAACTGGAAAAAAATGAAAGGATTTCAAATCACTGCTGCCGAAAAGGAGGTCTTAACGGCCTTGTTTCATATGGAATAGCGCCATTTTTTTGTTACCTTTGAGCCTTCAAATTGATATTCATGAGAAAACAAATAGCTGCAGCAAACTGGAAGATGAATTTAAGCCATCATGAAGCTGACAGCTTATTAGATCAATTACTAGCAACTGAACATCATTTATCCTCCAATCAAGCAGTCATTTTTGCAGTACCAGCTATTTATATTCCTTTAGCAGTTCAGAAATTGAATGGTAAACCAAATATTTTTGTAGCAGCTCAAAATTGTCATCAAAAAGCAAATGGTGCTTATACAGGAGAAATTGCTGCTCCCATGTATGCTTCGGTTGGCGTGCAACATATCATTCTTGGACATTCCGAAAGACGTGAATTTTTTGCTGAATCAGATACTTTGTTAGCAGAGAAAACTGAAGCCGTTTTAGCCATCGGAAGTACGCCAATTTTTTGTTGCGGAGAACCATTGTCAATTAGAGAAGCGGGAACTCAGAATAGTTTTGTGGAAGCACAGTTAAAAAACGCTTTGTTTCAATTATCAGCAGATCAAATTGTGAAAGTGGTGATTGCTTATGAGCCAATTTGGGCCATCGGAACTGGTAAAACTGCAACCAGTGAACAAGCGCAAGAAATTCATGCCTATATCAGGTCTGTATTTGCCGCTCAATATGGTCAAAACATTGCAGATCAGATTTCAATATTATATGGTGGTAGTGTAAAAGCTGCTAATGCAAAAGAAATTTTTTCTCAACCAGATGTGGATGGCGGATTGGTTGGCGGAGCTTCATTAATTGCAACTGAATTTGCAGCCATCATCAACGCACTTAAATCTTAAAACAGCACCCTAATTATTACATGAAGCATATAAGAAATTTTTGTATCATCGCCCATATTGATCACGGTAAGAGTACCTTGGCAGATCGCTTATTAGAGCATACCAAGACCATTACAGAACGTGAGATGATGAATCAGGTATTGGATGATATGGATTTAGAGCGAGAGAAAGGTATTACCATCAAGAGCCACGCAATCCAGATTAATTATATCCATAAAGGAGAGACTTATACTTTAAACTTAATTGATACTCCAGGACACGTTGACTTTAGCTATGAAGTGAGTCGTGCTTTGGCTGCCTGCGAAGGTGCATTATTATTAGTAGACGCATCACAGGGTATTCAAGCACAAACAATTAGTAATTTATATTTAGCACTTGATAATAATTTAGAAATCATTCCGGTGATCAATAAAATCGACATGGATGGTGCTAAGATTCCAGAAGTCACAGATCAAATTATTGATTTGATTGGATGTAAACAAGAAGATATCTTATTGGCAAGTGGCCGTTCAGGTATTGGTATTGAAGAAATTTTACAATCGATTGTAGAAAGAATCCCAGCTCCTACAGGTGATACAGAAGCGCCATTACAAGCATTGATCTTTGATAGCGTATTTAATAATTTTAGAGGAATCATTGTTTACTATAGAATTATGAATGGGGTCTTGAAAAAGAACGATAAAATTAAATTTGTCGCTTCTGGCAGAGAATATATTGCAGATGAAGTGGGCGTTTTAAAATTAGCCATGACACCAAAGGCCGAAGTAAGGGCAGGTGATGTAGGTTATATTATCACAGGTATTAAAGTGGCTAAGGAAGTTAAAGTAGGAGACACCATCACTTTGGCCAATAATCCTGGCCCGATGATTCATGGCTTTGAGGAAGTAAAACCAATGGTATTCTCTGGTATCTATCCAGTGAATACTGATGAATTTGAGGAGTTAAGAGATTGTATGGATAAATTACAATTGAATGATGCTTCTTTAACTTTTGAATTAGAAACATCACAAGCTTTAGGCTTTGGATTCCGTTGTGGATTCCTTGGACTATTGCATATGGAGATTGTTCAAGAACGTTTAGAACGTGAGTTCAATCAAACGGTCATTACGACTGTGCCTAACGTAAGTTTTATTGCGTATACCACAAGAGACGAAAAGATCATTGTCAATAATCCAACAGAGATGCCAGATCCAGTTAAGATCAAGCGCATTGAGGAACCATTTATTAGAGCACAAATTATTACTACCCCAGACTATATTGGTAATATCATCACACTATGTTTAGGCAAGAGAGGTATGTTGATTAATCAAAGTTATTTAACGCCAACAAGGGTAGAATTGATTTTTGAAATGCCATTGACAGAGATTGTATTTGATTTCTATGATAAATTGAAGAGTCAAACAAGAGGCTATGCTTCTTTTGACTATACGCAGATTGGATTTAGAGATGCAGATATTGTAAAGATGGATATCTTATTGAACAATGAAAAAGTGGATGCCTTGAGTGCTTTAATTCACAGAGGTAAATCAGCAGAGTTTGGTCGTAAGCTTTGTGAGAAATTAAAAGAGTTGTTGACAAAGCAACAATTCCAAATTGCGATACAAGCAGCTATTGGAGCCAAAGTAGTTGCAAGAGAGAATATCTCTGCTATGCGAAAAGATGTTACTGCTAAATGTTATGGTGGAGATATCAGCCGTAAACGTAAGTTATTAGAGAAGCAAAAAGAAGGTAAAAAGAGAATGCGTCAAATAGGTAATGTAGAAATCCCACAAGAAGCTTTCTTGGCGGTTTTGAAATTAGATTAAACTTTATAATGCTTGGGCAAACTGCAATAGATGATCATAACGGTCATCTATTTTAGTATCTGGGAAAGGCGCTTCCGGATTGGTTGTCGCTAAGTAGACAGTATACATGCCTGCATTACGTCCGAATTCCATATCTGACATTCGATTACCCACCATGATTGACTTTGTAAAATCAATTGAAGGAAATTGCTCCTTGGCTTGAAAAGCCATACCAGGTTGAGGTTTTCTGTTGAATGATCCATTATCTAAGTCCGAGCAATAAAAAATAGCATCTATTCTTCCACCCAATTCAGAAATAGACTGTGTCATATTTTCATGAATCTTGGCTAAATCGGCATCGGTCATCCATCCTTTACCAATGCCTTTTTGATTGGTTACGATAATAATTCTAGAAAATTTTTGAGCGAGTAAGGGTAGAGCAGCTATACTTTCTGCATAAAATTTGAATTCAGACCAATTCCGAATATAATCTTCTTTTTTTTCATGATTGATCACGCCATCACGATCTAAAAATAAAGTCCAATCTTCTGTGATATGTAAATCGCCTAACATCTATTTACCGAAAATATTTTCTTCGACTAGTTCACAAATAATATGACCTACTAAAATATGCGACTCCTGTATTCTAGGGGTAGTCGTAGAAGGTATATTGATTAAGAAATCGCTTAATGTTTTCATCTTTCCTCCTGAAGCGCCAGTGAATCCAACAGTGACAACACCAATCGATTTTGCCATTTCAAATGCTTTAACAATATTTCCTGAATTACCAGAAGTACTAATACCTACCAATACATCTCCTGGTTTTGCAAGCCCTTCTAATAATCTTGCATAAATCACATCATAACTATAATCATTGGCCACTGCAGTTAAATAAGAACTATTGCAATGTAAGGCGTCCGAAGGAAGCGCTTTTCTGTCTTTGTAAAAACGACCAGAAAATTCTGCGGCTAAATGTTGCGCATCTGCTGCGCTTCCACCATTGCCTGCAAAATAGACTGCATTCCCTTGTTTAAAAGCATGGGTAATAGCGTGTACAATCTTCTCAATTTCTAACATCAATTGTTCGTCCTTCAATAAAGCTTGCTTTACTTGAATAGAACCTTCAATGATGGATTGTATTTGTGGTCTTGACATAGCGTTTGATTTTAGAGATTATACTTGCTGATACAAAGTTAAAAAAGATTGTCTCATTTGTTCCCAACTATAATTTTTCTTTTCTGATATTAAATGAGGCATAAAATGTGCTGTACCTCTTTCGTATAATTGAAGAATACCTTCTGCAATGGAGTTTGGATTAGGCTCAACAACTAAGCCAACTTTATCATGAGGTACTGTATCTGCTAAGCCACCTACATT
>CAMDNL010000008.1 GCA_945902975.1 Chitinophaga pinensis | reverse complement strand
CTCAATTATGCAGCAAGACATAAAGACGAAGTGCTATTGAATATGTATCGAATGGGTAAAGCAGCCATTGAATCAGGCAACAAAGACAACTGGACACTTTCTCCAAATAAAGTTGAAATGTTGACAGAACAATTAAAGACAGAAAAAAGAGATACCCGTGTGGATAGTATTGCGTTCCAAAATTTTGCAAAAGTGTATAAGGCGCCAGCACTAAGAGATCCTAGAGGTTATATTATTCCTGCAGTTCAAACGAGTAGTGCAGTTGCCTTTGTCAATATTTTAATTCAAAGTGGTATCAAAGTGCATCAAGCAACAAATGATTTTGTTGTGAATGGAAAAAATTATCCAGCAGGATCTTATGTAGTAAGAACCAACCAAGCATTTAGAGCGCATGTATTAGATATGTTTGATCCGCAGGATCATCCTAATGATTTCTTGTATCCTGGAGGACCACCCGTGCGCCCTTATGATGCAGCAGGATGGACACCAGCATATACAATGGGTGTTGAGTTTGACAGAATCTTAGATGACTTTAATGGTCCATTTGAAGCCATTCCTTATGGTCAATTACAATCTGTAAAAACGACTGTTTTTAACACAGCAAGTAGTATCAATAAATTTTATGCGATCCAATCTAATGACAACAATAGTTTTATTAAAATCAATGATTTATTAAAAGCGGGTAAAACTGTTTATAAAAATCAACAAGGATTTTATTTTGAAATGGTAGATGAATCAAAAGATAAAGAGACGATTGCAAAAGCAGGTTTAAATTTCATTGCAGTTGAAAGTCTTCCAACAGACGCCGTAAAAATTGCTACATTAAAAATTGGATTATGGGATCGTTATGGTGGATCTATGCCTTCTGGTTGGGTAAGATGGATTTTTGAGCAACACCATTTTGATTTTGAATTATTGTACGCAAAAGAAATCAATGCAGGTAATTTAAAAGACAAGTTTGATGCGATTGTTTTTGTTGATGGGGCTGTCCCATCTGTCGTTGCAGGACCCGCATCCCCTTATGACGAGAGAGAGCCAAACTTAGACGAGATCCCTGCTGAATTTCATTCAATGGTAGGAAGAATAAGTGCCGAAAAATCTATTCCTGCACTAAAGACCTTTATAGAAGCAGGAGGAACAGTGATTACAATAGGATCAAGTGCAAATCTTGCATACCATTTAAAGCTACCTATTAAAAATGCCATTACCGAAATGAATAATGGAAAAGAGCGCACGCTTCCGGGAGAGAAATTTTATATTCCAGGAAGTATCTTACAAGTTGCTGTTGCGCCTGCGCTCAAGGCCAACTGGGGCATGAAAAATAATGCAGATGTGTACTTTAATAATAGTCCTGTATTTAAAGTGCGGCCAGATGCCATCGCAAATGGAACCATCACACCACTTGCATGGTTTGCATCAGATAAAACTTTAAGAAGTGGCTGGGCGTTTGGGCAAGCCTACTTACAAGATGGTGTTGCTGCTTTTGAAGCAAAACTAGGAAAAGGGAAGTTGTTTGTTTATGGACCTGAAATTACATTCAGAGGTCAAACGCATTCCACATATAAAATGTTGTTTAACCAATTGTATAAATAATGATTTAATACCAATACGTCTTTGTGATAGGACTAAAAAAAGGAGCTACAAATTGTAGCTCCTTTTTTATTTGAATTGTCTTTGCTTAAATAGGATTGCGTTGATTGTAAAAAAAACAATCATCTATCTTATTTATCCAAATGGTTGCTCGATCGAAATACTTTGTTTAGAGAAATAATGTGGTCCATCTTCGGCAATGTATAAACAGTCTTCTAAACGAATCCCAAATTCACCAGGAATAGAAATCGTAGGTTCATTGCTAAAACACATGCCAACAGCCAAAGCTGTTTTATTTCCTTTTACAAAATTAGTCCACTCGTGTCCTTCTAGACCAATACCATGTCCTGTTCTATGTGGTAGCCCTGGTAATTGATAATTGCTTTTGAATCCGGCTTTTTCAATCACTGCTCTTGCAGCTGCATCTACTACTTCGCATGGTGCGCCAATTTTGATTGCAGCAAAGGCTGCGTTCTGTGCCTCCAATTCTATATTCCAAACATCTATTTGTCTTTGAGTTGGCTTACCCACTACAATCGTTCTAGTAATATCAGAAGCATAGCCCTCTACGCTTGTACCTCCATCTACCATCACAATATCTCCTTCGCGAATTACTTGAGGTGTGATACTACCATGAGGCAATGCAGAATATTTACCAACTTGTACCGAAGCCCCACCACTATATCCTAGTTTTCTAAAAGCTGCACTAATGTTACCGCTAAATTCTGACTGAGACATATCTGGACGAATGGTTGCAAACGCTGCTTGATATGCTTTGATGGTGACATCACTTGAATACTGCATCAAAGCTAGTTCTGCTTTTGTCTTATACATTCTACAACCAGCTGTAACTGGTGTTGCGTCAACTATTTCAAAACCTGTCGCTAATTTTTTAACGCCATCCGCAATGAAAAAACGAACACGTTCTTCCATGCCAATTTTTTTATACTTAGTTCCTCTGTCTTTAATAATATTAAAAATCAAAGCATACGGACTTTCGTGTTCCTCCCAACATCTTACTTCGTCTCCAAATACTGGATTCAATAATTCCATCGCCCTGTCTTCTTCGAACTTTGGACAGACATAGGCAATCGGTCCTTTTGCTGGAATGACTACACCAAAAGTTCTTTCACTTTGTCCCCATCGCATGCCAGTGAAATAAAAACAAGACACAGTGCCTTCTAAAAAAATAGCATCTATTTTTTCTTTTTCCATAATGGACTGCGCCTTTGCAATTCTTTGCTTGCGCTCCTCTACTGTAATGGGCACCACGCCTTCTTTCATTGGCGATAAGTCCTCAATTGATTTAGGCAAACTGAAATCGTACTTACCAGCCGAATCATTTGCTAAAACTTTACCACCCAATCCTAATGTGCCTGCAGTTAAAAATGCAGTGCTTAAAAATTTTCTTCTATTCTGGCTCATCGTATTTTTATTTATTCAGTTTTAATTTTGTGCATTCTACCACATGTTATCCTACCATGCAATGCCATAATCTTCTCCATGATTAGAACTACCGCCCCACATGGATCCGTGTTTCCAATCAAATAAAATGGCGTTGATAGGACCGCTTGTACGATCATCAAAAGTTAAATTATATCCTCTAGCTCTTAAGTCTTTTCGAACCCACTCAGAAACATTGTCATGTAATAATATGCTGCCTGGTCTTGGTTTTCTGTCTGCAATTTTAGTACCTCCTAAAGAAAGCCAAAGTTGATTTGAATTGATATTCGCTGCTTCTGATGCTTCTTGAACAGTCATACCAAACTCAACCATATTTAAAAAGAATTGTAATAGGTTTTGATCCTGTGTATCACCACCCTGAACACCAAATGCCATATAAGGCTTGCCATCTTTGATGGCCAAGCTTGGGGTTAAAGTGACTCTAGGTCTTTTTCCTGGTGCAACTACATTGAAAGGACTTTGTGCAGAATCCAATACAAAGCTTTGCATGCGTTGACTCATGCCTACACCAGTATTACCTGCAATGGTTGCTGGTAACCATCCGCCACTTGGCGTGATAGAGACAATCCATCCTTCTTTATCTGCTGCTTCAACAGTGGTAGTACCTCTCCATAAACGATCCATATAATCTGCATCGATTGGTAATTTTTCATTCGGGTTTAGAGATGCTATATTTCTTAAATCATGCGCTGGTGCAAATCCACTTTTATTTTTCGCAGTATCCATTGAAGGCTGAAATCCTTTTGCTTTAATTAAATCCATATATGGATTTGTTTTCCCTTCAAAAGGATAAGGATCTCCAGGACCCGCATTGGCATTGTTCTTCGCCATATCAATTTCACCTGCTCTTTTTTTTGCATAAGCTTTACTTAATAAACCAGTCATTGGTTGGTTGGTCGCAAACTTAGGATCGCCATAATAAAAATCACGGTCTGCAAAACTCAAATTCATTGCTTGATAAATGGTGTGCATATAATCCGCAGAATTATAACCCATTTTTTTCAAGTCAAAATTTTCAACAATATTTAAAGCTTGTAATAAAGATGGTCCTTGTGTCCATGCTTGTAACTTATAAACATCAATCCCTTTATAGTTTACCATCGAAGGCGCTTCTTCTGTAGGTCTCCAATTTTTTAAATCTTCTTTGGTAATCAATCCGCCTTGCTCTTGCGCACCTCTTACAAATTCATCTGCAATATCTCCTTTATAAAAACGATCATAAGCAGCCCAGATAGCCTCTTTACGAGACTTGCCTTGTTTCAATGCAGCTTGCTCGGCGTCTACCATTTTTTGTAAAGTGTTCAATAAATCTTTTTGAACAAATATTTCACCGGCTTCTGGTGCTTCACGTTTTTCACCTAAATGCGGTAACAATACTTTCTTACTATAGGGCCAGGTTTTAATCATCGCTTTGCCGCGCTCAATACTATTAGCAGTTTGTGCATCAATTGGATAACCTGCCGCCAAGTTCATCGCTGGTGCTAATACTTCTTTTAAACTCATAGAACCATAATTAGCCAACATCAAACAAATGCCTCCAGGTGTGCCAGGCGTAGTAGCCGCTAATGGACCATATTCTGGTGGGTAACTAAAGCCCTTCCCTTTAAAAAATTCCGGCGTAGCACCTGTTGGCGCAAAGCCCATAGCACTAATCGCAATCACTTTTTTTGTATTTGGATTATAAATCAAAGCCTGTGTTTCACCACCCCAGCTTAATACGTCCCACATGGTACAAGTTGCAGCAAGCATAGCACATGCAGCATCTACTGCATTACCGCCTTTTTGAAATACCATCGATCCTGCAGTTGCCGCCAAAGGCTTACCCGTGATCGCAACCCAGTCCTTGCCATGCAAAGGTGGTTTTTGAGTTTGTTGTGCTTTAATGTTTGATGAACAAACGAATATGACAACAAAGAGTACAATATACTTTTTCATAGATTCATGATTGATCCAATGAAAATACATTTTTTAGGTTATATAAATAAAAATGAATGACAAATGGATTAGGATTTAGTAAATTGAGTAGACAAAAATAGTTTTATGAAAAATAGCCTCCTACTCCTTGCTTTCGTTTTTGCATTGATGCAATCAAAAGCGCAAACTGCAGATTATATTATCCGTAACGGAAAACTAATTGATGGTACAGGGAATCAATGGCAATATAAAGATGTAGCCATCAAGGGCAATCAAATCATTGCCATTGGAAATTTAAAAAATTGGAAAGCAACAAGGGAAATTGATGCTAAAGGATTGATTGTTGCGCCAGGTTTTATTGATGTGCATGGACACTTAGAGGGTGGCGAATTCAGAAATCCATTGGCGAGTAATTTTTTATACGACGGCGTAACCACAGTGGTGACAGGGAATTGCGGTGGATCTGCTGAAAATTTAAATACTTATTTTAATACACTGGACTCTATTGGTATGTCTATCAATATTGCCTCCTTGATTGGACACAATACCATTCGTAAGCAAGTGATGGGCTCTGCAAATAGACATGCTACAGAAGCAGAAATGCAAGCCATGGAAAAAATTGCAGCAGAAGCCATGCAAGATGGTGCCGTGGGGATGTCTACTGGTTTAATTTATATTCCTGGTACCTATGCGCCTACAGAGGAAATTGTAAGATTGGCTAAAGTGATTGCATCAAAAGGAGGGGTCTATGCCTCTCATATTCGGAACGAAGAAAATCAAGTAGTGGACGCCGTGAACGAAGCTATCCAAATTGGAAGAGCCGCATCCATTCCTGTTGAGATTTCACATTTTAAAATTAGTGGTCAAAACAATTGGGGCCGAAGTAAGGAAACAATTCCATTGGTGATTAACGCAAGAAAAGAGGGCATTGATGTGACCATTGACCAGTATCCATATACCGCTAGTAGTACGCAATTAAGTGTGCTATTGCCTGACTGGGTTTTAGCAGATGGCCAGGACTCCATCTTCGCAAGATTAAAAAATCCTACTATTCGAAAAAAAGTAGCCAATGAAATTATTGGTATTTTAAAAGAAAGAGGGATTAAGCATTTTACCTATGCCGTAGTCGCCAATTATAGAGCAGACAGTAGTTATAATGGAAAAGATATTGAGGCGATCAATCTTTTAAGAGGGAACAAGAACATTGCATTAGATGAAGCGGAGACCATCATACAAATGATGGAGCAAGGTGGCGCACAAATGATTTACCACGGAATGACCGAGTCCGATGTCAAAGCAATTATGCAATACCCTTTTAATATGTTCGCAAGTGATGCCGGCATCGCCATGAAGGGATACGGCAAGCCACACCCAAGAGCTTATGGCACAAATTCTCGCGTTTTAGGAAGATATGTAAGAACTATGGGCGTATTAAGTTTAGAAGAAGCGATTCGAAGAATGACCTCCCTGCCTGCAAGTAAATTCAATATCGAAAAAAGAGGGATTCTACAAGAAGGTTATTACGCAGACATCGTTGTATTTGATGCGGATGAGGTTTCAGACATGGCTACATTTGAAGACGCGCATCAATATGCAAAAGGATTTAAATATATCTTGGTAAATGGTGAATTAAGTATGGACCAAGCGGTTCAAATACCAGTAAAAAAGGGCAAATCCATCAGAAAATCATTATAAAAATGTGAAAAAATTATTTAAATATATGATTATCAATAAAGTAAATAATTAAATTTATTATTATAAATAAAATTATAAATGAGCCTAACTGATTGATTATCTGTGTTTTTTAAAATGAATAATGATACATTATTGATAAAAAATCTTTTTTTGTTTAAATTTTTTTTTTACTTTTTCAAACAATTTATTTAAATTCATGTTCTAACTAACAACAGTTATAAACACGTTCACCAAATCTCCACAATATGGATTCTTTATTTTTACTAGACGCTGTTACAGTGATTGCAAAAACGGACTATGTTTCGTTTACTTTCTTTGTAGGCACAATGGCTATGATGGCCGCTTCGGTTTTTTTCTTTTTTGAATTGAGCAACACAAGTCAAGAGTGGCGCACTTCGGTATTAGTATCGGGTTTGATCACTTTTATTGCTGCAGTTCACTACTACTACATGCGTAGCTACTATGCTGAAACGCAAGATTCTCCAACCTTCTTCCGTTACGTAGACTGGTTGTTAACTGTGCCTTTGATGTGTGTTGAGTTCTACTTGATCACAAAAAAAGCTGGTGGAACAGTTGGTTTATTATGGAAAATGATCTTGGCTTCTGTTGTAATGTTGGTAACAGGTTACATGGGCGAAGCTGGATTAGGTAACGCTACAGTTTGGGGTACAGTGAGTGCGCTTGCTTACTTCTACATTGTGTATGAAGTATGGATGGGCGATGTTAAGAAATTAGCTACAAACGCTGGTTCAGCTGTTGCTTCAGCAAACAAAGCATTAGGTTGGTTCATTTTAGTTGGTTGGGCTATCTATCCTCTAGGATATTTAATCGGAACAGCTGAAGGACAATGGTATGCAGGATTTGCAAATATTGGCTTGGATATGGATATTGTTTACAACATCGGTGATGCTGTGAATAAAATCGGATTCGGTCTTGTTATATATGCATTGAGCAGAAAAGCTGCTTAATTCATACTATCTTTAAGGGGCGAGTTATTCACTCGCCCCTTTTTTTATGCCTACTATATGCAGATAAAGCTCAGACAAATACTTTTGGTCATCGGATTCGGTTTAGCCTTGTTACACGCTTATTTCCCATTGTCAACGAACCAGCAATTAGGGGTCTTATTTATTACCTTATTTACATTGGGTATCCCACACGGCGCTTTAGATTTTTATATTGATCAAAAAATTAATGTAGGGGCAGATAAAAACCACGGCTATATCTTTTTATTCAAATACCTAATGAATATGTTGGTCTATGGTTTGGTTTGGTATTTTTTGCCAACCATTGCCATCCTGATATTCATTGGCTTAACTGCTTTTCATTTTGGGGAAATAGATTGGCTGGGGAAAAGCTATAACGGGATTCATAAATTATGTTATAGTATTTTAGGGCTTAGCTGGATTTTGTTTCTACTCAGTAAAAACATCCACACAGCGATAGATGTGTTTGTATTATTAGGACAATCTAAAATGCAGGCAAACGAGTATATCCATTATGCAAATATCGTATTACCCATTTCTCAGGCAACACTTGTAGGCATTCACATCATTTTGTTCTTTGCCCATAAATATTTTTTCTCAGATACTAAGCAATTCTTTTTTGCAGTCATGCAAATTGGCTGCTTAACGATTTTAAATATGTTATTGCCCCTATGGTTGTGTTTTAGTTTTTATTTTGGACTATGGCATTCTATTTTATCTTTCGATAAAATAAGACAAGAATTTGAAATGGAAAACAATATCCTTGGATGGAAAAAATTACTCACCAAGGCCATACCTTATGCGGCAGTGGCATGGACTGGCATTATTGTGTTCATTTATTTTTCTTTAGAAGCATGGAGTATCAAAGAAGTCATGCCGCTTTTATTTATAGGCATTGCAGTGCTTGCTCTGCCTCACTTACAGGTGTTTACTAAGATTAAATTAGATAAGTCTAAATAGTCCACTAGCCAGAGACACTGAAAAAAGAATTACCTTAAAGTTAAATAAATATAATATGAGAGCCATGTTGTCTAATCCATTAATAAACAGATGTCCAATTTTAATATTGGTCCTTTTAGTACAATTTGCTTATAGTCAAGGTGGTAATCAAAATAATATGGCAACTAGAATTTTAAATACAGATTATTTAATTAAAAACAACGTATCCTTAACCGAGGTAAAGGGTTCCCCTTTTTTACAAGATAGTTGGCAGAAAGCTTATTTATATTTAAATGGAGGAGAGAGAGTATATGTAGAGAAGATGAAACTCAATGGCTATACAGGTGAATTACATTATATTGACGATAAAGGATTGGAATTAGCCTGTGTAGAGGGATCGGTAATACATTTTGATTTATTGAATGCAAAGGATACTACACAAGTTATTCGCAGTTATCAGGCTTATACAGCCCCCAATAAAAATAATCAGTTTTTATTTTACGAAGTACATAATACGGGAGTATTTCAAATAGTGAGCAGGATTGAGAAGTTTATTTTTACAGAAAATTTCGACCCCTTAAAAGGAAAAAGTGAGCGATATTTTAAAACCAATACCCTTTATGGAATTATAACAAAGGGCGTTTTGTCTCCAATTAAAGAGATAAGCTACTCAAATGTTATCAATGCAAGCCCAAGTATTTTAAATAAAGCTGGAATGTCAAATAAAACTAAAATAAGATCTATCAATGACGTTATTCAGTTTTTTAAAGAACTTAATTAAGTTATTTGCGTATCAAGTAAGGAAAAAACAGCTTTTGCCAAATCAAATAGCCTTTGGGATTCATGTGTAGTTTGTCTGCAATAAAAATATCTTGAAGTACCACTTTATTTTCATCCAACATAGCAGTGTGCACGTCCAAGTACTGAATGTTTCTTTGTGTTGCAATATATCCTTCAATTAATTTATTGGCTTCTATAAATTTTGACTCCAAATGCCATCTGGCAACACTAGGTTTAATAGAAACGAAAACTATCTTGGTAGACCTTGGTAATTTTTTTAATAAAATACGATGTAGCGTTTTAAATCTATCTAATACAGTTGCAGGACTTACCGTATCAATATCGGCCATATCATTTTCGCCACAATAAATAAGTACCTGACTTGGTTGATATTGAATAATAGCCTCGTCAACGTAATAAATCAAATCAACCAAGGTCGCTCCACCGAACCCTCTATTGATAATGGGATAACCTGGAAAATACATTGCTATATCTTTCCATTTTGTAAACGAGGAGCTTCCAGCAAATACAATCTGCCCTTTGGGCGGCATAACAATACTATCCGATTTTTGAAACTGAAGGATTTCTTGTTTAAAAGGTTGAGCTTGAAGTGTTGAATTTGAGAAGCCTACAACAAAGGCAAAGCATAAAAGACATAGAATTTTAATATCGATTTTATACTTTAGATGCATCCCTTTTATTTTATTGGTAATCCGATTCGTTGTAATCATCCTCTTCGCCAAAACTACCCAGATTCATCATACTGCTCATTAAATCATTGAATTCAATCTTGCCGTCAATCATTTTTTTATTGATCAAAGAAAAAGCAGCTAAACCGTGCAATACAAATTCCATCAATAAAGCTGATTCTTTTTCATTGGCATGAGGATAGTATTTTTTAACCAAACCAAATAAGCCATCCACTTTATATAAAGCAACCACTTTGTCAGCATCTTTCATATCCAACAATAGGTTCAGATGATTGCCTCCATCAAACCAAGTCGTAATAGCCTTATATGGGTTGTCTAGGGCTTTTTCTTCTCCCTTTTTATTGACCATTTTCTTTTTCTTCAATAATTCAGGGTTAGGAAAGTATTCGATAAACTGCGTACGAATAGATTTGTTCAATAAATTTAAAGCAACTTCATATGGGCCTTCTTGCTCACCTTCGTACACCAATTCAATTTTTCCAGTAATAGAAGGAATGATGCCCATTAAATCACTGATCCAAACATAAGTATGTTTTTCGTTGTGAATAATCGCTCGGCGTTCGGCAGAACTAATGGCATTTTCAAATGCTGCAATGGTTAAACGCGCACTCACACCGCTTTTCTTGTCTACAAATTCATTGGACCTTGCTTCAAAAGAAACTTGTTCAATCAATCGCTTGATTAAATCACTTATGTCCACTCTTTGCTTTTGGACTTCTAAAATATCTGCCTCTTGCTCTGTGATCGCCAAGGAAGTTTCTAAGGTTTTTGGATAGTGCGTTAAAATTTGACTCTCAATTCTGTCTTTTAATGGCGTAACAATACTTCCTCTGTTGGTATAATCTTCTGGGTTCGCCGTAAAGACAAATAAAATATCCAATGGCATACGCAATTTAAAACCGCGTATTTGAATATCGCCTTCTTGTAAAATATTAAACAAAGACACCTGGATTCTTGCTTGTAAATCTGGTAATTCATTGATCACAAATATGCAACGATTGCTTCTTGGAATAATACCATAGTGAATTACTTTTTCATCAGAAAAACTCAATTTCAAATTCGCAGCCTTAATCGGATCAATATCTCCAATTAAATCTGCTACACTCACATCTGGTGTCGCTAATTTCTCTCCATAACGCTCAGATCGGTGTAGCCACTGTATTGGAGTTTCATCACCGTGTTCGGCAATCAAATCCTTTGCAAACTTGCTTAATGGTTTCAGTGGGTCGTCATTGACTTCGCTACCCATAATGACTGGGATGTATTCGTCTAGTAAGTCAGTCATCTGACGTGCCATTCTTGTTTTAGCTTGTCCACGCAATCCTAAAAATAAAATATTATGTCTGCTCAATAGCGCACGCTCTGTATCTGGTATCACCGTGTCTTCATAACCTAAAATGCCTGTAAAGGGATTTTCTTTGTTTTGTAAACAGGTCACCAAATTATCACGGACTTCTTCCTTGATGGACTTGGACTGATAACCAGATTTGATCAATTGTCCAAGGGTATTGATTTTTTCAATACCTGCTACTTTCTTGCTGTCTGCTGCTTTATTAGCCACTTCTTTTTTCATTTTAGTATACTTTTTTTCTCTTTCCGCTTTCAAAATCATTAAATATAAAACTACCTAGTTTATCTAAAGATGCGAAGAACGCTTTACCATGATTCATCTCGGTAAACTCTTCTACAAATTTTTGTAAATAAGGATCAGATGCAATCATAAAAGTGGTTACTGGAATTTTTAATTTCTTACACTGCGCCGCTAAATTTAAACAACGATTCACTACTTTTCGATCTAATCCAAAACTATTCTTATAGTACTTAGAGCCAATCTTTAAACAAGTTGGCTTACCATCGGTAATCATAAAAATCTGTTTGTTTGGATTTTTACGACGACGCAATAAATCCATTGCCAATTCTAATCCTGCCACCGTATTGGTATGATAAGGTCCTACTTGTAAATAGGGAAGGTCTTTAATTTCAATACTCCAGGCATCGTTTCCAAAAACAACAATGTCTATTGTGTCTTTAGGATACTTAGTAGTAATTAATTCACATAAAGCCATCGCCACTTTTTTTGCAGGGGTGATGCGATCCTCACCATATAATATCATGGAATGAGAAATATCAATCATCAGCACCGTAGAAGTCTGTGTTTTAAAATCACTTTCACGAATGAGTAAATCGTTTTCCTGCATCGTGAAATTATCCACTCCATGGTTGATTTGTGCGTTACGAATGCTTTCTGTAAAATCAACCTGATCAATATTGTCACCAAATTGATAGGCCCTGGTGTCAGGACTAAGTTCTGCGCTGGGTCCGGTTTTATTGGTTTGATGGTTGCCCTTACTGCCTTTTTTAAGCTTCCCAAAAATGTCCTCTAAGCTCTTTTTACGGATGGTCTGTTCTGTTTTAGAGGTAATCTTAAAGGTACCGTCCGGGCCATTTTCCTTTAAGTAGCCGTTTTCCTTTAAATCTTCTATAAAATCACCCATCCCGTAGTCGTTATTGGTGAATTTGTGCTTTCGATCTAATTGATTCAGCCAGTCTAAGGCTTCTGTGGCATCCCCGTTGGTATAATTCAATAATTCGGTAAACAGATCAAGCATTTGCTCGAACATGCTTTTTTTATTCTCGCCAGCCTTAAATGGGGTGAATTGAAATCCTATCATAACGACTACAAAATAGCGAATAAGCAATAAATATAATTACGATTTGAGTTAATTTTTAAAGTAAAAACTTTACGCCAATTGAACGCTTAGCAAATTATAAGTTAAAATCTTCCGGAAACAACTTCAATAAATTTTGAAAGCTATAAAGTAGGCCTTTAGGAGAACAATATTGATGTTTAAATTTCTTTTTCACTTGACTATGTAACCAAGTTGCAAGGGTATTGCCTAAATCTGAATTGGGATCTATTTTCCCAAATTCAACTGTTTCCCCCTTGGTTTTTAAAATAGACAATGCTTCCTGATACAAGGCCAGCAAGGCTTGTGGCTTTAAACGAAATAAATTATATAAATGAAAAATATCAAAAACTAGAAAGTGCATTTGCTGTTGACCCGCTTTACTCAAGCCACCATTGCTTTGTAAAAATGGGCTAACACTGTCCGTTTCTAACCCAACAGCAGCGACCATCCCCTTAAATGGTTGAATGGTTTTTAATTTAATTAAAGTGGGTGTTGCAATAAAGCTTCCTTCAAATTGTTCATTTAAGTAAATCAATCGGAGCTTGCCCTTTGCTTTTAAGGGCGTACTTGATTCAATAAACAATTGCATGTCATTAGAAGCACCGGTATTGACTTCGCTTCTATTGGTTTTGATACTATTGGCCTTAATAGGCTTATTCACTTGTTTTTCTATATTTTGCTTCGATACAGCCATGGCATGATTAATTTTAATTCACTCGTTAAATCAGACCAAGAAAAAGGATAAAGGAGATTACGTTTTGAGTTTGACAGTAAGTCCTCATCGATTTTACCACCGCGGAGTTCGACTCTCTCGGTTGGCAGCCATTAAAGGCTTCTTGATGATGGAACAAAGATACAAATTAAATAAAAACGAACCGAATAAATTCGGTTCGTTTTTTCAATCAGCCTAAAAATAGTAACCTACCACTTCAAATGACTGATTACATCGCGCATGGCCCATAGGTAGAGGAAAGGTGCACTTGATATAATTGGAATCATAAAATAAAAAGAATATTTCATTAAAAAAAAGGGGCTTCTAGGGGGACCTTCTAAGCTGTAAATTCCACGAAACAATAAAACTAAGATTAACATGTAGATGGGTAAAATTGAAAAGAAAAAGTAGAAAAAATGATACCCGTCTTTAAATATATGTTTAGAAGAATTAGCAAACATCATATTAATCATACATATTACATAAAATAAAAAAAATGTCTTAAAACGTAAATTTTGTATGTATTTTTTTAAATTTTTCATATGAAGATTTTTAATTTCCATTTTTTCTTTGAATACACCTACCACTTCAATTGACTGATGACATCGCGCATGGACCATAGGTAGAGGAAAGGTGCACTGCCAAAAATTAAAATCATAGCGTAAACAACATATTTTAGGCTATTATTTAATTGGGTTGGATTTCGTTTAATATCTAATAAAATAAGGCTTTGAATTTTTAAAAAAATAAAAATGGTTGGCAGAATAGATAGAAAAGAAAGTAAAAATTGATATCCATCTTTGAATTTATCTTTTGTATAATTATGCGTGACAGTCATTATAAATAAAGCGCATGCAGTAAAATACAGCTCTTTCTTTGATAATATTTGATGTGAAGGTTTTTGTATTTTATTCATATAGTAATTAATTTCCATTTTTTTTCAGAATGCATGCTTTATAATTTAATGCGCAAACATTTTGGTCATTCATATAAATATGAACTGCTTGTATATATCCAGTTACACCTCCTATAATACCAGCACCTGTTCCTACAGCAATAGTCCCAATGAATGGGATAATCGAGCCATATAATGCACCCAAAGATCCCCCGCTTGCAGCTAAACTAGACCCTAGTATTATAAAGTTTAGTCGATAATTAGACGCTGCATTAACTAAACATGCTTGATACTCAAAACAACAAGATTCATTACATCCAGGGCCAGCTCCAGCACCTCCCAAGTCATCCATCCCATCCATGCCCATTTCTAAATTTGCAATTTGCGAATAATAATGAAACTCATTTAAAATCCAATCTGCATTGTCTTGCCAGAGTCCAGTACTAATTCTTTGACTGGCTTTTTCGAGCGTAGTAATTTTATTTTTTAAAAAAGTATTTCGTGCCGCGTTCAACTGATTCATTTTTGCTTTTGAAAGCACAGTATCCTTTCCAAGAAAAGTCCTTTTTAATTCGCCAGAATTATTACTGATTACATTAGACGCTTTTTGTAAATCAGCAAAATTATTAAAGTGATATAATTCCGTCAATTCTTTTTGAATGACCAAGCTTGTTGGATTTTGATTGATTGCAATCAATAATCTTGAAGCTTCCTCATTAATCTCTGTTTTAGATCTTTTGTCATTATATACAATTTGTAAGTACAAAGGATCAAATCTTGCAATCGTTTCATTTAATTCGTCAAAGAGCGGTGCCGATAGCGGCGCAGGTATATTTTGTTCTGGAGGGTCATTCACTGGACCTAGCTGATCTTTTTTTGAACAAGCGTTTAGAAGTATCAATGACAGAAAAAAAATTCCTGCAAGTACTGTTGATTTTTTCATGCTATAATATTTTATACTTACACTGAATTGTGTAAGTAGATAGCATTAAAATAATAAATCAATGAACTGCTTTACTGCGTAAAAGTACGCTCAAAAATTTCAGTTAAAAAAATATATTTAAATTAAGAATATAGGCTAATAATCAATGCTGTAAAGCATCCTAGCCTTAGAAAATATTCTATGTAACTTCTTGTTATTTCACAAAAAATACGGCTGGTACAGGTCTTTGTCCTGTTGGATCGGAGGGCTTGATGGTTTCTTTTCCGTTAATTAATAAACAACTGCTTCCGCCACCATCTAAATTAATGGCTTCAACAGCGCCAAGATCAATGAATATTTTTGCTGTCTCTGTTAGGGTTGTTCCCACTGCAATATTTTTCATGCGCCCCTGAACGGCTAATAAAATAATATATCCATCTTTAGTATATCCCATCGCAGTGCGCGGATGATGATCTGCAATGGCTTTGCCTGCAAATTTTTTTTCTTCATTATTTGAAATAAAAATTGCACCATCCTTGACTAGGACTGGTCCGCCACCAACTGCCCAATCTAATTTCCATTTTTTTAAATCTTTAACGGCATCCTCATACAAAGCTAATTTTGCATTTTTATCTTTAATGGGTGCCATTGGATTTTGTTGGTATAACACCTGCTTACTATTAGAATCCGTGTAAGTATATGCAATATCCATCCTGCCATTTTTTTGCATGCCAAATGCAGAGTTCAAGACATGTGTATAGGTTAAGGTATCTTTTCCCTTACCCTCTATAACTTGTTTATTGAATGCCAACAAATTCCCACGATGGACTAATACATTTAAATTCGTATTGTTTTTAAATTCAAAGAAAGAGGCATTCATCACAACTAATGGTGCTGCCAATCGCTCATAAAATGCGGATGGGGTAAGGCGTCTATATAAAGTGGTATCCACACCCATTTGGAGATTAGGATCATTCGTATTAATCAATACATAATAGGCTTTAAAAGCGCTATCATTTAAAGTGCTAGATGTGGATTCAAATACCTGAATTGCATTTGTCTTTAAATCAAAACTGGTTGAGACATTCTTCCATTGTAGTTCTTGTGCCATAGCTGGCACTGATAGGAAGGAGTAGCAAATAGAAATGATTAAAAATGTGGGATGAAAAATGGACTTAAGGTATTTCATATTAGGTTTAATAGGATTGATAGGTTTTAAAGCTAGCGCCCTAAAGTTAAGGCTTCTATTTAAAATAGAGCAAGCACAAAAAGGCCTCCCATTGCTGGGAGGCCTTTGATTCAAATATTACTAAAAGTATTCGTTGACTACTTTGTTGAGAACCACATTTCTTTAGTGTGGTAGTCAATTGTAGTTGCACCAATTCTTGTTAACTCATTGATGTTCCAAACATACTCAGAGTTAAATCTTGGACGCATTCTGTAGGCCATTTTTCCACCATTGTCTTGGAATATATCTGCTGCTGCAGGAAGTGTAAAGCCTGTATAAACTTGTACACCAGTTGCATCCTTGTCTGTATAATGGTATCTACGCATATCAACCCATGTTTCAAATGTACCATGGCCCCAAAGTGCAATGTATTTTTGCAACATAATCATTGATAATGTTAAGCTATTAGAACTTGCAGGAACCACTGCTGTATTTGCTAAGAAAGCATCTCTTTTAGCAGCAGTCAACAAATCTGCAGTTGGTACATTGGTATTATAGTTCGCCATTAATAAATCAAAGTGCTTAGCAATACCATCTTTATACGCTGTTAATGCAGTGGCTTTATCTCCTTTTAAGAATGCAGCCTCGGCACGTAAGAATGCCATTTCAGTGGCAGTCATAACAGGGAAAGGTGCGCTGTTTCTAAATATAAAGCGACAATTCACGTCTGTTGCAGGTGCTGTATTGACTGTTCCATTTGCTTGAGAAACGCCATGGAAATTTTCTGGGCGATCTGCACCAGCCAATACAAGTTGTCCTTTTACAGGCTCAACACCTTTGAAGGTTCCATTTGTATTTTTTCTTAACATGTAGATTGCTCTTGGATCTGCCACACCACTAAACGCAGGGTTTAAGCCGCTCATTAAATCAGCAATAAATGCAGATTGTCTGATTGCAGTTGGAGATGTAATAGTCGCACCACCTAAGTTATTTCTAAATGGACCAAAGAAGTTATTAGTTGCACTTACAGTTGTTGCAGCGAACTTAACTAAAGCATCATCTGACGTTTCTTTCATTGCAAGATTGGTATAATACAATACAGAATCTGCTTTATAGATTGACTTATTAGATAAATGATGATGTGTTCTAGCCAATACGCCATATACAAATTTCTTCCATTTAGCGACATTGCCAGCATATAAGAAAGCGTCGCCTTTTGTTAAAGCTGCTTGACTACCATTCTCTCCTGTTTTGTTTAATAAATCCAGGGCTTCAAAAGATAATTTTCTAGCATGCATATATACTTCTTCTTGTGTATCGTACTTAAACGTAATTAAGTCTGTATTGAATGCGTCTTTTAAAATCACGTCGCCATGGTAAGTGGTTAATGTTAACCAACTCCAAGCGAAAATTGCTTTTCCAACACCAGCTACTTCCCATTGCTTATTTTCCAATGCCCACTCAATTAACTTAACATTGTTTTGTCCAATATCATAATAATGAGAGCGCCAGAAAGACTGTGCGATGTCTGTATTGGTATGACCCATTCTATCAAAATTACTTTGCGTTCCAGCAAAAGCAAAGTTTTGAGTGTATGCGCCAATGTACCTAATATCGCTCATTGGTCCATGTCCGCCATAATTACCAGCCATTGAGGCTACAATCTGAGGCATTAAAGTTTCTGGAGCCACCTTCACATCATAGTTCGGGTTTTTATAAGCCTCGTCTATTTTTTTAGAACAAGACGCCACTAAAACAATCAAGGCGCTAAGTACTAAAAGATTTTTAAAATTATATTTCATATATAAAAAGTTTTATTGATTAAAAAGAAGCTCTAAATCCAAAGTTGAAGCTAACTGGTGCGCCCATGTTTCCATAGTCAAAACCAAATCCACTAACACCGCGGCTAGCAGAAGTGGTTGCGCCCACTGCAGGATCAGCTCCTCTGTAGTTGGAGATTAGAAATAAATCGTTAATCGTTAAAAATACATTCAATGTTTTAGCTAATTTATCAACATCACCCTTTAATAATTTCTTTACGTTATAGTTAAACGTAAGATCTCTTAATCTAAACCAGTTCACATCTTTTTCGATAAACGCTTCTTCTGGCATGGTTGTGTAGAACAAAGAATTGGTTGCTGGAGTAATTGAAATGTTGTTTTGAGTAGGCGTCGTTGTATTCTCTTTTCCATCTCTTAAAACACCTGGCACGACTCTTGCTATGTCTCTGTCTTTAGTAAGTGCGCTTCTACCAGTTACAGTTAAGTATCTTTCTGTCGCATTAAAGATATCACCACCCATTTTAACATCCCATAAGAATGAGATTCTTAAGTCTTTGTACGTGATATTATTTAACCAGCCCAATGTAAAGTCTGGGTTACGATCTCCTCTAACTTTAAAGGTTGGATCAATCAGTGGTAAACCAGAAGTGGGATTGATTAAGATTTGACCAGCTTTGTTTCTTAAATAACCATGAGATGTAATGGTTGTAGTTGGACCACCATTGGCCAAACCACCTCTTGCATTACCATATACCCATGTATCAGAAATATAAAATTCAGGAACGTTAGGAGGTAATGAAGTTACCTTATTACGCATTCTATTAAAGTTTAAGCGTGTGTTCCAAGAAAAATTCTTCTTATTAACTACTAAGTAATCTAACGAAACCTCAAGACCTGTATTTTCATTTGAACCTACGTTCAAGGTATTTAAAACGAAACCAGTACCATAACTCGCTCTAAAGTTTTCAGCAATTAGGTCTGTGTTTTCTGTTTTATAATAAGTTGCTTCTGTACTTAATCTACCATTTAAGAACTTCATCTCCGTACCAAACTCCATTGTCTTTTGACGCTCTGGTGTTAAGTAAGGATTTGCGTTCGTGAAATCATAATAATATCCAGCACCACTACCGGTGTTAAAGTTTAAGATAGATTGGTTGGCATAAGGCGCACTAGAACGAGCCGTGCTTGCCAAAGATCCTCTCAACTTCCAATAGCTTGCAACCTCTTTCACAATTGGGAAGATGTCTGACATAATCACACTCACACTTCCTGCAGGGTAATTATATGCTCTGCTTGAAACAGGGAAAATAGAAGACTCTTCGAAACGGTGAGAATAAGTCAAGAATACTTTATTATCATAGTTCACAGCAGCTTCACCAAAATAAGCTGCTTGACGATTGATATTATAGTTAGGTCGACCAAAACGATTCATATTGCTATTACGGATTCTTGAAGCAACTGCAGTGTTTGCACTATCTGTTCTGCTCGCATCTGTTAAGTTGTTACCAAAAATGGATGTGGTTTGTGTTTCATAATCCTGCCACATATTACCAATCATCAGCCTTGTATTGATCTTGCCAAAGCTTTTCTTTGCTGTTGCAGTCACTGTATGGTTGTAACCATAATAATTACGGTAGTAATTTTCTAAAGCTCCTTTTTGTGCACGGCTTAAGAAGTTAGATGCAGAATCCCACTTGGTATAACCATTTTGTTGGTATGTATCATAACCAACTCTTCCGTTGATTGTCAACCATTTTGTTGGTGTATAATTTACAGAAAGTGTCGCTACAGTTCTTGTTAATTCGTCACGACTTCTATTTCTATATAAATTAAAATAAGGATTGTCTAGCTCCGCATTTGGATCTCCTGAAAATAAACCTTTTTTAGTACCATTTGGATTTAACCAGTCTTCTGCATTATTATCAACAGGCCAAGATAATAAACTTAAAACATATCCTCTAACACCTCTCAAAGGCTTATCGTTTGAACTCTTGATATAACTTAAGCTTGGAGAGATTTCTAAAGTTTTTCCAATTTTATGATTAGTTACAATTCTGAAATTGTATTTTCTAAAATTATTAGTAGGTACAGGAGAATTTTCATCTACATAAGAACCTGACATACGTACAGAATGATTTCCTTTACCGTATTCTAAAGAAACATTTTGATTGTTAGAAAAACTAGTTTGAAAGAAATCATGTAGGTTATCGTATCTAGTTGTATTCTTATCTCCTTTTACTTCCCAAGGTAATCTTGGTCCAAAATAAGAAAATATATTTTGTGGTAAACCATTCAATCCTGCATCATAATCTGTCATGATTTCTGGATACCTAGTGTAGGTTGATAGTCTAAAGCTGTTATCATAGCTCACTTTTACTTTACCCTCGCTATCACCACCTTTTTTAGTTGTGATTACGATTGCACCAGAACTTGCTTGGCTACCATAAAGGGCAGTCGCTTCTGGACCTTTCAATACAGTTACGTTTTCAATATCATTAGGATTCAAATCGGCAATACGATTGGTATAGTCGTTTGATCTGTTTTCAGTGGATACGTTGGCACTTGTTGGCTTTACAGCTAAACCTGTGTTTCTATTGTTTTCATTTACAGATGAGTTATCAATGATCACACCATCAATAATGAATAAAGGAGAGTTGTCTAATGACAAAGAGTTAAAACCTCTTAACACAATTTGAGAACTTGCACCAGCTAGTCCACTTGTAGGATTGATTGTTAAACCTGCGATACGTCCTTGTAGTCCGTTCACAAAGTTGTTACGTTGTGTTTCGGCAAGTTCACTACCTTTTACTTTTTGAACAGAGTAACCTAATTCTTTAGGATTACGCTTGATGTCCATTGCAGTCACAACAACTTCATCTAAAGTGTTGTCTTTAGGAGCAAGTCGAACTTCAATTGAATTGGCGCTGCCAACTCTCACATCCTTGGACTCGAATCCAACCAATGAAAAAGTTAAAACTTGATTGTTTGCTACAGAAATAGAAAAAGCACCTGCATTATCGGTACTCGTTGCTACTTTTGATCCTTTTACAAGGACGGAAACATTGGACAAAGGCGCTTTGTCGTATCCGACAACCTTTCCAGTTACCAATTTTTGTTGTGCGTTTGCAATTGAGATACTTGTAAAAAGTACCAGCAACAAACTCCATAAACCTTTGGTTTGCATAAATTAAAATCTTTGGTGAATAATAAACTCAGGTATGACCCTTTTGTTAACGTTAAATTAACGATAATTAGTATTCAAATTCTAAATATTATATGAAAATTAATAGAATTTTAATGCGTTGTAAACCAAGGGACAGGGTTTAAAATAACTATTTATACCTTAACGGTTGCGCTTCGATCAAATCCTGCTCCTTCCTTAAATTTTACATAACCCAATTGGTTGGTGTAAAGGGTAGTTTGACCTATCAAAAAGGGGGGAATATTGACATGATGGTGTCCATAAATACAGGCATTTTGGGCCGTTTTTTGCATAAAATCGTCCAAATTTGAGGCAAAACAGGCATTTATTGGGTCATTTTGGTGTTTTTTGGGATAATTCAAAAAACTGGGAAGATGGTGGGAAATGACCATTTTTCGGGCGGATTTTGATTCCAGGGCAGGCTCTAAAAAATCAAGGGCATTTTGATGAAGCTGATTGTATACCTGGGGCGTCAATTTGCCTCCATTCCATTGAATCTGGTTAAAGTCTTGTACCCTTTTAACCACTATTTCGGTCAATTGAGCGGGTATAAATGACCATAAAGTCGAGAAAATGAGCTCAATAGGACCGGCAGGGTCTGGTATTTCCTTTACAATATTATTGAGCAGCAGGATATTAGGTCGAATGGATTCCTCAAAGCTGTTTGGCATCATCGCCAAGTCTGACCCATAAAATTCATGGTTACCGGGAAGCCAATAGGTCATTTTAAAATGGTCCGATACGTAATTCAAAAAATCTTGATGCTGGTCCAAATCACAAATTGGTAGGATATCCCCCGCCAAGATTAAAATCTCTGCAGTAGGTAAAAGTGGTTTTTTAATAACTGCTTTTTTATTTTGTGCAAATTCTAAGTGCAAATCGGATGCGTACTGAAAATTCATGAGGTTAAAACTAAACAAAGTAATTATCTTGCTCCCACAAAATACAAAACATGAAAGAACAAAATTTTAACAATCACGCGCAAATGGTTCCAGGGTTTCACTATCTAGCCTTTGGTGGAATCATTGCTTTACTAGGTGGGTCGATAAACTATTTACTAAAGTCAAGTGCGGAAAACAAATACTTAGCGGCTTTATTAGTCTTAGCTTCCGTCGTATTTATTTTAATTGCATGGTTTTCACGCACCTTTGCTTTAAAGGCACAAGATAGAGCCATCCGTGCCGAAGAGAATTTGCGCCATTATGTATTGACAGGAAAATTACTGCCCTCTAGTTTAAGGGTAGGACAGATAGTTGCTTTGAGATTTGCGCCAGATGCTGAATTTCTTGCACTAGTCGAAAAAGCTGCAACAAATAATTTATCAGGGAAAGAGATCAAGCAATCTATCCAAAACTGGAAAGCAGATTTTTACCGCGTATAATCCACCAATTATAAAAAAGATATATAGACTCATTGCACAATGGGTCTATTTTTTTGCTTAAATTTAATGTATCCAAAAATAATTTTATGATCAAACAGGCAATCGCTTTACTATGCTTAATAGTATCTACGCAAATGGGTTTCGCGCAGGATTTAAACAAAGAACTATCTCCATTAAAGTGGAGAAGTATTGGCCCCTTTAGAGGAGGCAGGTCCAATATGGCCACTGGCGTCATCAATAATAGAGACATCTATTACATGGGTACTACTGGTGGTGGTTTATGGAAAACCGAAAACAGCGGAATGAGTTGGGATAATATTTCTGACGGATATTTTAAAACAGGTTCTGTAGGCGCTGTTGCAGTTGCAGAAAGCGATGCCAATATTGTTTATGTGGGCATGGGCGAACACGCAATTAGAGGCGTGATGACACATCATGGAGATGGCGTGTATAAAAGTACAGACGCTGGAAAGACATGGAAAAAAATGGGATTGGATGCAACACAACATATTTCAAGAATTGCAATTGATCCAAAAAATCCAAACATCGTTTTTGTTGCAGCACAAGGTGCATTGTATAGCAAGTCAGCAGAGCGTGGTATTTATAAATCGGTAGATGGTGGTACCACATGGAAAAAAGTATTGTATGTAGATGATAAGACAGGTTGCGCAGAAATATCAATGGATATGCATAACCCATCTATCATGTATGCTGCAATGTGGGAACATGGTCGTTTGCCATGGCAGGTAATTAGTGGCGGACCAGGAAGTGGATTGTATAAATCAACCGATGGTGGTAACAACTGGGTGAAAATGGAAAATGGCTTACCAAAAGAAATGGGTAAAATGTCGATCGCTGTATCAAGAGCAAATCCAGAAAAAGTTTTTGCATTAATTGAAAGTGATTTTAGTAAAGACGCAGGCGGTTTATATGTGTCTGATGATGCAGGTGCAAGTTGGTCACAAATAAACAAGAGTCATCGCTTGATTCAGCGTGCTTGGTATTATATCGAACTGTTTCCAGATCCTACTAATGAAAACAATGTGTATGTAATGAGTGCTCCATCTTTAAAATCAATTGATGGTGGTAAAACTTTTACAGATTTTGCGCGCACGCATGGTGATTACCATGATTTGTGGATTCATCCAAGCAATGGAAAGAACATGGTGATTGCAGATGATGGCGGTGCAGCTGTAACACATGATGGCGGTAAATCTTGGAGCAGTCAAAACAATATGCCCACTGCACAATTTTACAGAATCAATGTAGACAACGAAGTGCCTTATAATATTTATGCAGGACAACAAGACAATAGTTCGGTTAAAATTGCGAGTCGCGCCATTGGCGCTGGTGGTATAGATGAAAGAAGTTGGACTTCATCTGCAGGAGGCGAGAGTGCCTTCTTAGCATTTGATCCAAACAATCCAAGATATGTTTTAGGTGGATCTTACCAAGGAACGATAGAAGTATTGGATACAAAAACAAAAGGCAGCACCAATATCATGGCTGCGCCAATTCAATATTTAGGAAGAGATGCAAAAGATATTAAGTACAGGTACAATTGGAACGCGCCAATCATTTGGAGCAAGCATGAACCAAATACCTATTATCATGGATCACAATTTTTATTGAAAACTTCTGACATGGGAAAAACATGGAAAGAAGTTTCTCCTGATTTAACGCGCAACGAAAAATCTAAACAAGGAAAACCTGGTGTACCATTTACAAACGAAGCAGTGGGTGCAGAAAATTATGGCACACTTGCTTATGTGATGGAGTCGGTGCACGAAAAAGGGGTGATCTATACAGGTAGTGATGATGGATATGTCTACTTAACAAAAGATGGTGGCGCTAGTTGGAAAAATATTACACCAGCAGGATTAGCAGAATGTTTAATCAATGCTATTGAAGTATCACCGCATGATAAAGCAACAGTATACATTGCAACAACAAGGTATAAGTTCAACGACCATACGCCTGGTTTGTATAAATCCACTGACTACGGAACTACTTGGACTAAAATAAATACTGGCATTGCAAATAATGCATTTACTAGAGTCGTACGTGAGGATAATGTGGTTAAAGACTTATTATATGCAGGTACAGAATTAGGCGTGTATATGTCTAACAATGGTGGTAAAAGCTGGAGTCCATTCCAATTAAATTTGCCAATTACGCCGATCACAGATTTACGTGTGCACCAAAATAATTTAATTGCTGCAACTTCGGGTAGATCGTTTTGGATTTTAGATGACTTGAATTTAATTCGTGCATATAAAGCAGATACAAGTACGGTAAAAATATACACACCAGATGCCACTCAATTGGTATTGGGCAGCAGCGAGATGGATGATAACGACGCTAGTTTTACAGGTGCTAAATCAAAAGCGGGGGTCAATCCTGCAACGGGCTTGGTAATGTATTATCAATTGCCTAAGATGGAAGATGGGGTTGAATTGAGTATGGAAATTAGTGATGCCTCTGGTAAATTAGTTCGTCGCTTTAGTTCTAAAGCAGACGAAAACTATAAGCGTTATGATGGGGCTCCAAGAAAAGATCCAACATTAAGCAAGGACAAAGGATTGAATCGTTTTGTATGGAACCTTCGTCACGCAACCACTACTGCAATTCCAAATGTATATATTGAAAGTAGTTTTAGTGGCCACAAAGCCATCCCTGGTAATTATACCATTCGTTTATTGGCAGGTGGAAAAACTGTTGCAACCACAACAGGCGTCATTCAAGCTAATCCAAACTTTGGTACAACTGCAAATGAATACCAAGCGTATGATGATTTGATGCGATTGATGGAAGGTACAGTAACCGAAATGCACCAAATGGTTAACAATTTAAAAGACAATAGCAATCACATTGAAGCATTGGTTAAAAAATTAAAATCTGACGCCAACTATAATGGTGCGCAATATGCAAGCTTAAAACAAAATGCAGCAGACTTAATTGTAAATTTAAAAGCATGGGACGAAGATATGATTCAAAGAAGATCAACTTCTTATGATGATGTAGAGAACTTCCCAAATAAATTCACAGCTAACTATATGTTCTTACTAAATCAAACAGAGAGTGATATTCCACAAGTGAATCAACCAAACTTAGATTTATTGAAAGAATATACTGCTGAGTGGGAGAAATTAAAAGCAAGAGGACTGAAATTAAAAAATGAAGCTATTCCTGCATTGAACAAGCAATTGTGGGAATTAGGAATGGGTGCTATTTGGTAGACCCTTTTGGAACTTTATTATAAGGACGCAATCCAGGAGCGCTTAGTTGTCGGCATTAAAAATGCTAGGCCTAGTATCTTTTGGATTGCGTTTTTCGTATTGCTTTACCTGGTTTTTTAATACTGGTTTAAATTTTCTAGGGCGTTCTAATTCGTATTGATAAAACGCTTTGCCAATTTGATTTAAAAAGGGAAAGCCAACAGCCTCCTCGTCATATTTTGAATCGTTCACCACGCCATCACTATTCACATAAATGGTAGCGGAGAGCATATAATCAATGTTGTTCTTAGTATCCAATACATAAGACACATCTGTTAAGAATCCATAAGCCCATCCAACTTTATTGAAAACCCTGATATGCTTTGGCATAGCATGGGTGCTATCTTGGAAAAAGAATTTCACATAGCTATCGTAAAAATGCGTGCTATCGTATTTTGGATAATTGGTTTCAGATGGATACTGAGATAAAAACTGCAATAAAAACAATCTATCCGCTTCGGTCATATTGAATCTATTTTGTGTTGGCACCGAAGCTGGAAATACAACCGACTGCAACATTTTTTGCATGTCAATTAATGAAATATTATTATGACGTGTAAAATCAAAGGGGGCCTTCACCACTTCGTCCTTGCTATTCCAATGTGCATCACCAATTAAAATAGGCGCTCCAAATTGAAAACTGTCTTTATTGTATTGAGGGGCGAGCTTTAAAATAGGGAGCCCTTTTTCATCCATAAAACGAACCCCGTTGGTATGTCTATTTTGATCCTCTGTATAACCCATAAATTGTCTTGTGATCTTTGTGCTGCTATACCCTTTTGCAAGTAGTTTTTGATTCGTTGGCCCTTGACCCACAAATTGATACAATCGGTTATAGGGATCATTTTCAGATATCAAAAACGCACGCTTAATAAAATGCGCAATGGAGGGTTTTTTATTTTGTGCACTTGAATCAGCAATCATGGCCACTTGTCTTTGATAGTTACTATCAAATTGCATCGTAGTGTATTTATTTACGCCAGGTTGGTTCAATTCATATAATTTTTCCAATGCTAAAAAAGCAAGGGGCATTTTAACCATCGAAGCAGGATTAAAATAATTTTCTGCATCCGCATACAATGCATGATTTGTAAAATGAGGTATGCCATTTTGATCTCTATCAATTTGTGTATAAACAAGCTGAAGTCTATATGCATTGGGGCTTGCTAGTACTTTTTTAGCAATGCTGTCTTGAATGCTTGGTAAAATGGCATTGAAAGGTGCTGGCAACTGCGCATTGATTGAATTGGCTTTTACTAAAAGCAGTAAGATGATATAAAATAGACTTTTTTTCATGATAGATCTCATTGATGTATTGCAAATAAAACAAAATATATTATATTCACTAAAATAAAATTATGGACAAGAATATTCTTTTTGGTATCTGGGTCGTATCGGCCATTTACTGTGTGTACAAACTCTTTAAACGATCTAAAAATATATCCCTAGACGGTGTCATTGGGTACTCTCCAGGCTTAGAAGTGGTTATGGTGATTATACTAGGCCCTTTATTGGCCATCATCGATATCTCTTTAACTTGGATCAGGATCTATAAAGATGCCGAAGAAGCAAGAAGAAGATCAAAGCAATAATTACAATTGATTATAAAAAAAGCCCTCAATAACTATTGAGGGCTTTTTTGTTTGTAACGAATTCAAAATATTTAGAGCTGTGCTTCAATTCCATAGAGGAATTTAATGTTTAGGTCCCTGGGTGATACTGTCTTACTGCTTTTTGTAGGACTTCTGTTTTATCTAAAGTCATTATTTTTAGTTGTTGTGCCTGATACATCGCTCTTTGGTCATTAAAATGCTTATCTCCCTCATTGTAACTTGCACCAAAAGTGTTTACCGATTCAATGAGTGGCAATCCGCCATTTTTAGGAAATCTTACAAAATTAATATAGGCATCCCCGCTGTTCATTTTTCTTTTATCTTTTCCTAAAGGCTCAGACATCACTGCTGCTAATACATCCGGCATACCACCCTGCGGCCAATTTTCTTTTCCTCTAACCAATCTTTGTACCTCCCCTAATGTTACATCCGTTCGGCCATAATTGCTTTGTAAAAAGTCATAAATGATTTGATACACTTTCACCGCTTCTACCATGGTTAGCTTGTCTTTATTCCGACCTTCCATCACCACTGGTACATTGTAATACGCTAAATTATAGATCAATGCGCCCTTGCTTTCCGCAACTGCATTGTGGTCCCAATTTTTTAAAGTGGTAATAACGGAAGCTAGTTGTGGGTATTTATTTTCATCCACCATAAACATCGTGTCTGCAGTAAATCCATATGGAAACAAAATTGGATTGGGTAATTGACGATCAAACTTAATGCGCTTAATGTCTTCGTATGAAATTTTATCAAGTTGGTCTATTAAATCTTTAGCACGTCTACTTCTATTATTGTGATAGGTTTCATAGCCGTCATTTACATCAAAATTTGTTGGATTTAAATTATCCAATTCACTACTCGCAAAAAAAGGCGAGTGGTTGGCGTTGAATAAGTAACCACTTTTTGGATTCGTCATTTGCGGCAAGGCGCTGAGTGGTTTAAATTCATTCCATAAAGTAGCCTTGGTATTTCCTGGCAAAGTGCTATTCCAGTGATAGCTTGTGTCTTTATTACGATAAGGCATTTTACCATTAGAGATATAAAATATATTGTCTGCTTTGTCTGCATACATGATATTAAACATCGGCAAATGGTTTTGGTCCAAAGCGCTCTTGAATTCTTTAAAATTAGTCGACTTGTTCATAGCATACCATTGCTGCAATGCACCCGCGTCCATTAATGCTGGCAATCGCATTGAAAAATACTCCCCTTTAGGCGTGGCCACAGTTGGACCATAGATAGACTGGTAGGCTGTTTTATAAATTGGAAAAGGAATGCCTTTGATACTCAATTTAATTTTTCGTTTTTCTAATTTTAGCCAATTGCCGTCCACTTTATATTCGCCAGGATGCGACTTGCTCGTTTCTAATTGATAGATGTCTATCTTATCCTGAAAATTAACGGTATGTGCCCAAGCTAAATTTGGCGTCACTCCATGAAAAATCATAGGCGCACCTGGAAACAATCCACCTAAAATATTCCAGCCTTCTTCACTTTGTAGATGTGCTTCATAAAATGCGGTTGGACCTTCAATAGGCTGGTGTGCATTAATCACAAGCATGGTTTCATCTGACGCGGATTTTTTAGCATTGATCGCAAATGCATTACTACCTTCTCCCGTGAAACCTTCTAGTTTTGGAATAGTACCATTTAAAATTTTTGGTAAGGCTTT